>NZ_CP084910.1:1972500-2272500 GCF_020535245.1 Asticcacaulis sp. AND118
CGGCCACACCCGCCATGCCCGTCGCCGGGTGCTGCAACTGATCGCGCCAATGAAGCGGCGCTTCGGCCGCCGGCTGCGGAGCCGGTTGAGGCGCGGCAGGCGGCGGCACGGAGGCGCTGGTGTCGGTCTTGACGCTGACCGGAGACGCCACCACGGTCGGCGGCGCGATCAGCGACGGATTGGGACGCACGCCCGGCTCCACCTTGCTGTGGAGCTTCATCACCAGCGGCGCGTCTTCCTCTTCCTCAACCTCTTCCGGCTGCACCACGTGCAGGGCGGGACGCGGATCAGGCGGCGGCGGTGTGGGCTCAGGATCGCGACGCGACGATATCTCAAACGGCGCGGCCGCCGCCGGCGGCGGGGTATGCGGCGGGGCCTGAGGGACTGGAGCCGGCGCAGCGGCCGGGGCCGGCGCGGGCTTCGGCTTGGCCAATGGCCCCGCCATGGTCGCATAGGGCGAATAGAGGCGCATCAGGGCCGCCGCAGCCTCGGCCTTGCGCGCGGCTTCGGCCTCGGCATCCGGCGTCGGTTTTGCGGCGGCCTGAGCGTTGCGTTCTTGTTCAGCTTTGGCCTGTTCCGCCTTGGCTGCGGCCTCAGCCTGTTCGCGGGCGACACGCTCGGCGTCCTGACGTTCGCGCTCAGCGCGTTCGGCCTCCAGACGCGCCTGCTCGGCGCGGGCTTGCGCTTCGCGTTCACGCTCCAGACGCTCTTGTTCAGCTTTAGCCTGTTCGGCCCTAGCCTGCTCAAGTCTGGCCTGCTCAAGTCTGGCCTGTTCTTCGCGTTCGCGCTGTTCCCGTTCGAAGCGCTCACGCTCAAAGCGCTCCTGCTCCAGCCGCATCTGCTCGGCTCTGGCCTGTTCCAGACGTTCGCGCTCGAAACGTTCAGCTTCGAGTCGGGCGGCCTCAAGCCGGGCGGCTTCCTCGCGCTGACGGGCCTCGTCCTCGAACCGCTGACGTTCCAGACGCTGCTGCTCGATGCGCGCGTCTTCGAGGCGGCGCAGTTCGTTCAGGCGCGTCTCTTCGGCGACGCGCGCGGCAGCCAGGGCCTGCGCCTGACGCATGGCCTCCTGACGCAGGGCGTCTTCTCGGATGCGGGCCTCTTCGCGCAGGCGGATTTCCTCGCGCAGCTTGGCCTCTTCACGCACCCGCGCTTCCTCGCGCTGACGCAGTTCTTCACGCAGACGCGCCTCTTCTCTGAGGCGGGCCTCTTCGCGCAACCGGGCTTCCTCGCGGACGCGGGTCTCCTCGGCCAGACGAATGGCCTCCAGACGACGCGCCTCCTCGCGCAGACGGGCGTCCTCACGGGCGCGGGCCTCGTCGGCCAGCCGGCGGGTCTCGGCCTGACGCGCGGCTTCGAGACGGCGCGCCTCCTCGGCGCGTTCAGCCTCCAGCTTGCGGGCGTCCTCGGCGGCGGCGCGCTCGGCCTCACGGCGTTGCGTTTCTTCGATCCGCACCTGCTCCAGACGGCGGAACTCGGCCTGAATGCGCGCCTCCTGCTCGGCCTTGAGCAGGGCGGCCTGCACATCCATGGACGGCGTGGCGGGGGCGGGTGCGGGCGTTTCGGCGATATCGGCCACGCGGGTGATGACCGGCTTCGGTGCGGCGACAACAGGCGCTGCGACCGGCGCCGCCGGGCTTTCCGCCGGACGGATGACCATGCCCGGCGTCAGCAATTGCGGATCCAGTTCCATCCCCGCCATGTCGGGCGTCAGGAACAGGCTTTTTTCCGAAGCCCGGCGGCGGATCAGCGGGGCCAGCACATAGGTCTGGCCGTTGAATTCGGCGCTGGTCCAGTTGTCCATGGCCTGCGCGGCTTCGGTGGTGCGGCCTTCATTGACCCGGCGCAGCACGTCCGATTGCCCGAAGGCCTCGATGCCGACATTGAAGCAGAACGACACCAAAGCATCGAACTGGTTCTGGTTGAGCGGCGTATGGACCAGATTATTGACCGCCTCGACGATGGGCAGCAGGTCGAAGCGCAGCAGGGCGTCGGCGTCTTCGGCCGTGACGCGCGCGCCTTCGCGGGCGGAGAAGGTATGGCCGTAACCGATCATCCAGCGCCCGTCGGGCAACTGCGAGGCCTGCTGACGCAGACCTTCGAAACTCTTGATCAGTTCGACTCCGGCGCGGGAGATCTTATGGCGCGCTCTCATCACTTTTCCTGAACCAAAACGGTACACTTGCGGAGGTAGACTGAAGGTCAAGCAAGCTTCGCGCCGCCCGAGCGCCCCCAGCCCGTTTTATAAGCCCCATTTTTCCATGCCATTCCGGAGGCTTCCGCCCCCGACAAGCTTAAGAAAATAGATTAATTCCGCCCGATTAGCTATCCATAGGCTCTGACGGTTTTACAACAGAATTATCGCCGCCAGCCCCAGGAAACTGAAAAATCCGATGCAGTCGGTGACCATGGTCACGAAAATGGGCGAAGCCACCGCCGGATCGCGGTCCAGCTTCGACAGGGTCAGCGGCACCAAGGTACCGGCCAGCGCCGCCGCGGTCAGGTTGATCAGCACCGCCAGCGCGATGGTTACCCCCAGAAGCGGCCGCTGCCACACCGCCCCGGCCACGACACCCAGAATGCAGGCGATGACCGCGCCGTTGAACCACCCCACCCGCACCTCGCGCCAAACGGTGCGCAAGGCGTTGGCCGTGGTCAGTTCGCGCGCCGACAGGGCGCGCACCGACACCGTCAGGGCCTGAGTGCCGGAATTGCCGCCGATCGACGCCACCATCGGCATCAGCACGGCCAGCGCCACCAGCTTCTCGATCTCGCCCTGGAACATGCCGATGAGTGACGAAGCCACAAAGGCGGTCAGCAGGTTGACGCACAGCCACGGCAGACGCGAACGCACCACTTCGAACACGGTAGAGTCGCGGCCTTCGTCGTCCGACACACCGGCCAGCGCCAGGATGTCCTCGCGGTTTTCTTCCTGAATGATGTTGACGATGTCGTCGACCGTGATCTGCCCCACCAGACGGCCGCCCTGATCGACCACCGGGGCCGAGATCAGGTGATACTTTTCGAAGATATAGGCCACCTCTTCCTGATCCATATGGACCTCGATCTCGGTGATCGGTTCCATGATGGCCGACAGGCGCACCTCGCGCGGCGTGCGCATCAGCAGCGACACGGGCAGCGCGCCGATGGGCTTGTGCGTCGGGGAAATCACATAGACGTCGAAGAACAGTTCGGGCAGGTCGGCGCCGTGGGCGCGCATGTGGTCGATGGCGTCGCCGACATTCCAGAAGTCGGGCGCGGCCACCACTTCGCGCTGCATCAGGCGGCCGGCGGTCTCTTCCTCGAAGGCCAGGGACGTGACCATGGCCTCGCGGTCTTCGGGGTCCATGGCGGCCAGAACCGCCTGCTGCTGCTCGGCCTCCATGTCCTCGAACACGGCGGCAGCGTCGTCGGAATCGAGTTCCTGCAGCACCTCGGCCAGATCGATGGGGCGCAGATTCTCGACGATCTCCTCGCGGATGCCCTCGTCCAGTTCCGGCAGAACCTCCGGCAGGGTGTCGGCGGGAATCCACGGAATGACCTGCTCGCGGTAATCCTCGGACAGGAACCCCAGCAGGTCGGCGATATCCGCCGGGTGCAGAGCGTCCATCAACTCCCGCAGACGCATACCGTCATTGCGGTCGGCGGCATCGATAACGATCTGAATATATTCGGGATTGAGCGCGTAGTCGTCCTGAAGCGCAAAATCTTCGATCTGCTCGGGCGTGCTCAGGTCGGGGCGATCGTCCTCACCGGCCGTCTCGCGCGCCACGGCATCGGCCAGGGCCTTCAGCGACCCTTGCAATTCCTCCGGCGGCGTGGCGAGAGTGTCCAGTTCAGGTTCGGGCTTTTGCGCCAACTCTCCCCCTCCCTTTTCATCTCGGAATCCCCTTAGAGACACGCCGGTTGCGTGGTCGCCGACACTGGGCCGAATCCCCAAGGATTGCAACCGGTTTCGCCTGAAAACAGACACAAAAAAAGGCTTTGAAGCCGAAGCGTCAAAACCTTTTTTTGAACCCGGATGGTGCGGTCGAGAAGACTCGAACTTCCACATCTTGCGATACAGCGACCTCAACGCTGCGCGTCTACCAATTCCGCCACGACCGCACACATCGGGAGGCGCGCCACTTAGCAAGCCTTGGGGGCTTTGTGAAGCGGCAAAAGCGCTTTATCCCCTAATTTTGGCGATTTACCGCTCCCAAAAACCGAAGCGGCGCTCCGGCGAGGTCGATTCCACTGCGGTAAAGACCGTCGGCGTCGCTCCGGCAAAAGCCTGAAAATCGCGCCGGACGTGACGCAAATCGTAGTACCCGGCCTCCACAGCCAGACTCAGCCAGTCCTCCGACGGCAGGCGATTGCGCAACCGCACCAGCCGGTCGAAGCGCGCGACCCGCGCGAACAGTCTGGGCGCGACGCCGTTTTGCCGGATAAAATTGCGCCGCATCTGACGCTCGCTCAGCCCGGCCTGCTCCGCCAGTCGCTCGATGGAGCGTCCAGGTTGCCGCAGTAAGGCCGTACCTATGGGGTCGGGTGCCTCTTGGACCCGGCGATGTTGCAGCCTTTGCCACAGCCACGCCTCCGCCGCCCCTATCATGCCGGCCGGGGCGTCGGTGTCTTCGATACGGTGGATCAGGGCGGCGAAGTCGTGGGGGAAGACGGCCTCGGCATCGACCTCTCCATCAGTCAGTTCCGACGCGTCCAGCCCCGTCAACCGGAACAGCGCGCCGGGCAAAAGCTCGATCTGATAGACGCTGAAATCGCGCCCACCCTGCCGCCAGGTGACGGCCGTCGGCTGCCCGATCAGCACCGCTCTCGGCTTGCGTCGCGCCTCACCGCCTGTCGACCAGGTCCATTCCGGATCACGCAGATAGAAGGCCAGCGCCGTGGCCGGTCGCGGCCAGTAGAGTTTCGGAGGAACCATATCCTGCGCTCCGAAACGCAGCCGGATGACCTGATGCTGACGGATAATGCCGCTGAGGTGCGCGGAGGGCGGCAGGACATAAAACCCGACGGTCATCAGCTTTCGTCCTCGCCTCATTTCGCCTTTAAGGGCGGTCCCACAACCTTCATGCCGTGTGCCGCAAACAGGGCCGCGCCTTCTTCCGGGGTGGGCACGCCTTTCAGCGCCCCCTGCTCGCGGAAAAACGCCTCCATGTCGCCCGCCGGTGTGAACATAAATAACATATGGCCCTCGGCGCTCAACTGGCTGAACGTATGCGGCACGCCGCGCGGCAGGAAAATTGTATCGCCGGCTTTCAAACGATAATGTTTGTCGCCGACCTGAAAGGCGTATTCACCGGCGCGTATGTAAAAAATTTCGTCCTGATCCGGGTGGACGTGCAAGGGTGGCCCGCCGCGCGTCCGACCGATATATTCGAATACGGCCAGTTGCCCGCCGGTATCTGCTCCGGCGACCTTGACGCGGTTGGGACTGTTGCCGAACAGAACGACGGCGTCGCCCAGACGGTCCTGCGCCGCCTCCACCACAAAGGGTTCGGCGGCCATGGCGCTGCCGCTCAACGCGAGCGCGGCAAGGGTCAAAGAAAGGACTGTTTTCATCTCGATCTCCCTGATAAGGAAGATCAGTCTAGGTCAGATGCGCTCAAAGGCAGGAGTAAGGATCGGACATCCGGCCCTAATTTCCCAGCGCCATAAAATCGTAGACATTGGCCGGACGGGTGACCACGATCGAGATTTTCTCTTCGAAGATCTGGATTTCGCCGCGCGCTACCGGATGGTTGTTGGCCAGGATCCACACCTCGTCGTGCTCGCGCGCGTCCAGCGGAATAACGGCGCCGCGGCCCATGCGCAGAAGCTGCTGCATCGGCAGGACCGAACGCCCCAGAAGCACGGAGATTTCCACCGGTACGGCATTGACCTGAGACGACACGCTCGACTTAACCCTTTAACTACCCATATAGGGAAGCAATCCCTACCCATCCGTTCTAAAATGGCCGAACATGCTGAACGACAGGTTAAGCCCCGCCCTCCCCGCCGACGGTTTGCCGGACTTTTTCCTCAATGACCCGGAAAACGGCCGGCCGGAATGGCGCGTCTCGACCGGTCAGGTCAGCTATCCCGAAGCCGTGGCGGCGATGGAGCAGCGCGTCGAGGCCATTCTCAAGGGTGAGGCGCGCGAACTGATCTGGCTGATCGAGCACCCGCCGCTGTACACCGCCGGCGTTTCGGCCAAACGCGAGGACCTGCTGGAACCGGAGCGTTTCGAGGTGTTCGACAGCGCGCGCGGCGGGCAATTCACCTATCACGGTCCCGGTCAGCGCGTGATCTACGTCATGCTCGACCTCAACCGTCGCACGAAGGACATCCGCGCCTTCATCAAGGCGCTGGAAGACTGGATCATCGGCACGCTGTGGCAGTTCAATGTCGAGGGCCATATCCGCGATGGCCGCGTCGGGGTGTGGGTCGAACGGCGCGACCGGGGCGTTACGCCGCCCCCGGAAGATAAGATTGCGGCTATCGGGATTAAACTCCGCCGCTGGGTCAGCTTCCACGGCATCAGCCTGAACGTCGAGCCGGACCTCAGCCATTTCAACGGCATCGTACCGTGCGGCATTTCCGAGCACGGCGTGACCAGTCTGGTCGATCTCGGCCTGCCCGTGACGATGGATGAGGTGGATTACGCCCTGCGTCAGCAGTTCATCGAACGCTTCGGGCCGGTTGATTTTACGAATTAAGAAAAGAATTAACCACGGAAAATACAGACTTCGGGCACACGAGTTGTTCTGGTTTGAAAGCCCTCTCCCGAACGCAGGGTACGGACAGTTTGGGGCGCTTGGCGCGAAGTTTCCGCACAATCGCGTTCGTGGTTTTCGTGGCTAAACATCAAACCGCTTCAATCGGCTCAGCAAACCGCGTCGAGCGCCCGTAGCGGTTCGCCCCCCGCTCGCCCGGCATGGCGCCCAGATCGATGGCCGCCCACAGCAGCACCAGCGCGCCGATAAAGTCGAGGAAGTTGTCCGGGCGCGGCCAGACCATCATAAAGGCAATCAATATGATCGCCGCCCACCAGCCCGACCGTCCGCGGTCGTGCAGGCGCTTGGACAGAACGCACGCCGCGCAGAACAGCAGAGCCGGATAGACCAGCCAGCCGGTCAGCACGCGCGGCGCGCCGGTGATCGCCGAATCGTAGATCATGAACAGTCCGGCCAGCACGGCCAGCGCGATCAGGAACGGCGTCTGACGCACCCGTCCGGTGGACGAGAAAAACAGTTCGCTCCAATCGATCTTCTGGTTCATGGGCCATCCACAGCAAAAAAGCGCGGACCGTCCGAGGCCCGCGCTTTTCGATTAACACCGTCAATCGGTTGAGAAAAGACGCTTACTTGGTCAGGCGCGTCTTTTTGATCGCCTCGAACACGTCCTTGAGCGCCTGATTGAGCTGGGTGGCGTTCGTCAGATCGTAATAATACTCGGTCTTGGACGCGCACTGGCTCAGCAGATCGGAGTTGCCTTCCATCACTCGGATGACGAAGACGGTGATGCCCTTGTCCTTCGCCGCCTGACAGGCCAGCTTGGTGCGGGCGTCGATCGTTGCGGTCGTCGAGGTCCAGCGGTTCTGCGTGTTCTCGCCGTCGGTCACCAGGATCATGTACTTGTAAGTAATGTCGTCCTTGAAGGCCACGCCCCCGGTCATCGGCTCGGACGGGGACAGGATTTCGATGCCCCACTGCACGCCGATGGTGACATTGGTGTTCCCCGAAGGCGTCAGCCCCTTGATATAGGTGCGGGTGGCCGTAATATCCTCGCTCAGGGCCCGCATGGTCAGCAGGTTGTTGCCGTTGGCGCAGGGACGCGCCGGATACTTGCTGGCGGCGGCGGCGCCGGGCGATTCCGCCGACACGTCGTAGGGCTGGGTGCGGTCGATGACGCAGCCCGTCCAGGCCGAGCGATTTGAGGGTATGGCGGGGAAATAGGTCGTCTTGGCCAGACCGTTGGTGGTCGATTTCACCGTGTAGGCGTCCTTGCCGTCATAGCCGTTGGAATAGCCGTAGCTGTAGGTCAGCACGGTCGAGGCCACGCTGCCAAAGCCCGACGGGACATTGTTCGTACTATCGTAGCCCGACTTGCCCGCCGTCGATGTGCCCGACTGCGAGTCGAAAACGGTGACGGTTCGTGTCGCCGACTGACCGCCGGTGGTTGTGCTGCAGGCGCCGGTTTCAGCGTTGCAGGAGGTTCCGCCCGTCGTGGTGTAGGTCTGCGTGTAGGTATAGCTCTTTTCGGTGTAGGTGCGGCTGGTGTTGCTGCCCGCGTCATAAACCTTCACATAGACTTCGTAATAGGTATTGCCGCTGTTGCTGCCCGTACCCTTATAGGTCTTGGTATAGAGCTTGGCCGTCGATTTGCAGCTCAGCGGATCGGCGCTGGTCATGCAGGCGCGCTCGACGGCGTCGATCATCATGGTGCAGTAGCTGCCGCTCAGGCCCGTGCAGCTTTGCGAACTGCTGGCCGTGCCGTAATCGACCCAGGCGTAGCCGACGCCGGGCGAGACGCGCACCTGCGTATCGAAGGGCACCACGCCGACCTTGGTGCCGGTGGAGTTCTTGCCCGTAGAGTCAAGCAGGCTGGCCAGCACCGTATCGACCGACGACTTCAGATTGGTCATGCGGCCGTCCTTCGACATCGACCCCGTGGAGTCGAGGACGAAGACGATTTCCGACTTGCGCATCTGCGCCTTGGCCTCGGATTCGACCGACAGATCGAAATACTGGATGCCGACGATCTGCAAAAGCAGGGTCGGCAGCTTGGCCGTAGCCGTATAGGTCAGGCTGGTATTGCTGCCTTCGACGACGCGCAGCAGGTCCTTGCTGGTGATCTTGTCCTTCAGGTCGGTCGCCAGGTTGCCGTTGAAGGCCAGATGCGCCGCCGTCTTCTGCGCCGCGTCTGTCGTCCCCGACGACATGGTCGCCGCGCGCAGCACCGCCGCATCGGCGGCGTCCTGCAGCGAAGAACGCGCGGTTATCATTCGACCGAGATCGATACTGCCGCCGACCGCGGCCACCAGACCGAAAGCGGCCAGGCCGAAAACGACGGCAGTATTGCCCCGGCGATTGGCGAAAAACGATTTGAATAGCATGGGTGCCTCGGTTAGCCCGAATTGTTCACTATTCAGGATAGAGGCAAAAGATTAATATTCCGCCTAACACCGGTTTGCGTATATTAATATTTCTGAAACCTATCTTTATTGGAGATTACTGCGTCAGGCGCGTACTCTGGATTGAGTAAAACACTTTGGCCAGCGTGGAGGTAAGCTGACTTGCCGCTGTCACGTCATAGAAATACTCAGGTTTGCTGGCGCAGGACTTGAGCATGGTGGAGTTCCCCTCCATGACGCGGATCGTATAGACAGTGATCCCCAGATCCTTGGCCGCCTGACAGGCCTTGAGCGTGCGCTCGTTGATCGCCGTGGCCGAGGTGGACCAGCGGTTCTGAGTGTTCTCACCGTCGGTAATGATGATCATGTACTTGTAGTTGGTCTTGTCGTCGTAAGAGATGCCGGTATTGAACGGCAGCTCCGGCGACAGGACTTCCATGCCCCACTGAACCCCGATGGTGATATTGGTGTTGCCCGCCGGCGTCATCTTCTGGGCATGGGCGCGCACTGCGGCGATATCGGTCGTCAGACCCATCACCGGCAGCAGGTTGTTGGTGGCGCACTTGGCCGCCGGGTAGAGGGTGTCGGCATTGCTGGCGATCGGCGATTGCCCCGACACGTCGTAGGGCTGTTTGCGGTCGATGACGCAGCCGTTCCAGGTATCGGTGCCGACGCCCAGCAGGTCTTCGTTGGCCGTGACGGTGTCGTTGTTCTTGATGTCGGTCGTCGAGCCCGAACCGTAGCCGCCGGCGTTGATCGGCGTTGCCGTGATGGTGCCGCTATACAGATTGTAGCTGTCGTTCGGACGGCCATAGTATGCCGGCTGCGACCAGTCGGTCGAATTGCTCGACGCCGAGGTGCGCGCCCAGGTCGAGGTCGAGTAGGTCTCGGTCCGCGACACCACCGTGTAGTCGCAATAGGTATAGTTGTAGTTCACCCAGCAATAGCCGTGGTTTTCCGCATAGTAAGACGTGGTGAAAACCCGGTAACTGCCGTTGGAGGTGTAGGCATAGATTTTCGCATTGGCCTTACAGGCGGCGACGTCCTTTGCGCCGATGCACATACGCTCGCGCGTCGTGGCCAGCGACGTACATTTGTCGTCGGACATGTTGCTGCCCGTACAGCTATAGCTGTAGGCATTGTCACCGAATTCACCGGCAATGCCTGACGCCGGAACGCCCTTGATATTAACCTGTGTGTCGAATGGCACGATGGCCACCTTGGCGCCCCAGGTGTTCTGACCGTTGACCAGCAGCGAAGCGAGCACGCTGTCCACCGCCAGTTTGAGATTGGTCATGCGCGAATCCCGCGACATGGAACCTGTGGAATCGAGCACGAGAGCGATTTCGGATTTGCGCAGTTCGGCTTCGGCAGACGATGTCACCGACATTTCCAGCTTCGGAATGCCGAACAGGTTGAGGAAGGCTGTCGAGACCTGCGCCGTCGCCGCATAGGTAGCGGTCTTGCGCGACCCCACGGTCGTGAAATTCAACCCTTTGGAACCGGCGGTAATGCCGGAATCCTTGAGGTTAAGCAGGAAGACGGTGTCCGCCGACGATTTGGCCGCGGTTTCGTCCTTGGCCAGAAGCGCGCCGCGCAGAGCGGCGGCGTCCGCCGCGTTCTGCAGATAATCGCGCTGTTGCTGGGCCTGATTGAACTCGACGCCCGCCCCGGCCGCCGTCACCAGCGTCACCGCCATAAGGCCGAAAACGATCGTCGTATTGCCTTTGGCATCCCGCCCCAGAGCAGACAGAGACGAACGAAGACCCGCGCGTCCCCGGAACGCGCCCAACCACTTAAGCATGCTCTTTATCTGCCCCGAACGAAATACACATCAGGACAAAGTTTATGGATGACGGGTTAAGAGGGGAAAAACAGACGTAGATAACACCAGGTTAAGCAGGATAAGATAGCGCCGATACTTGAAATTTCGGTTAACTCGCTATACTTCTACCAAACTGTACACAGCTTATGGCGTAAGGCCCAGAGCGTCACACAGGACCTGTATGTCAGCGCCCAGCGGCGCCTCCCACCTTTTGCGTCCGCCCTGCGGGTGCGGAAACTCGATGGCGCGGGCGTGCAGCATCAGTCTGGGCACGCGCGCGCCGTCAAGGCTGAGTGCGCCGCCGTAGCGCACATCGCCGGCAATGGGGCAGCCCAGATGCGCCATATGCACGCGGATCTGGTGCATGCGGCCAGTAAAGGGTTCGCACTGGACCAGCGCCGAGGTATCGGTGCGGCTGACGACGCGGTAGGTCGTTTTCGCCGTCAGGGCGTCGGGATGGTCCGCCGCGCAGACCCGGCTATAGGCTTCGCGTCCGATCTCCTCGCGGCGCAGAGGCGCGTCGATGACGCCCTCGTCGGCGAGCCTTTCCGGATTGCCGACGACGCACAGATAGGTCTTGTGGACGTCGCGCGCGGCGATGGCGTTGCCGACAAAGGCCGCCGCCGGCTTGGTCTTCGCCGCCAGAATAATGCCCGACGTATCGCGGTCCAGCCGGTGCAGCAGGCGCGGCTTGTTGCCGTTCGACTTGGCGAAGGCCCACAGCATGTCGTCGAGATTGTGGAAATTCCCGCGCCCACCCTGAGACGACAGGTTGAACGGCTTGTTGAAGCCCATGATCACGCCGTCATCGTGGATCAGCATGGACTTCACCCACACGACCTCTTCGTCCGACAGTTTCAGCGGACGGTCGATGGCGCGCGGATTGCTCCCGATCTGTTTCTGACGGACAAGGCCTTTCGCCTCGCGTTCCGCGACCGCCGCCCTGTGCTGCGGCGACTGGCGCGAGGCTTTCTTGCGGTTGAACTTGTCCTGCTGCTTTTCGGTAAAGGGCTTTTTCGTCATGCGGCGCTCTTACAGTATCGCCCGGCGCTTGCCCATGCCTTTTCAGTTCCGGTTTTTGCCGCCGCCACGGCGACCGATCAAACGCGCGCCTTTCAGCGAGCCGACAAAGGCCGCCAGCACGATCAGGGCGCCCATGATAAACGCGGCCCAGATCACCACGCCTGCGCCACTGAGGTCGATATTCAGACCGCGCAGCCATCGGCTGGCCTGACCGGGGGCGTAGAGGGCCAAAAGCACAAGACCGGCGAACACCGCCGCGAGGCCCCAGGCCACCGCCTTCACAATCTGTCCGATGGTTCGTCCCATGCCCTGCCCTTTGCTCGCGATCCAAAGGGTTATAGGCGGATTTTCTAGCGGTTTCCACTCATGCGTACACCGCCCACCGGCCGGCGCGACAGGCGCGCCCCCGAAGGCACGGCCGGCTTGGCCAGCAGGAAGAAGAGCACGAACAGGCCCGCGCCGAAGACCAGCACCTGCCACCAGCCCGAACGATTGAGGTCGTGCAGACGGCGCGCACTGACGGCGACATAGGGGATCAGCAGAAGCAGCGGCGCGATATAGAACCCTTTGCTGTCGAACGCGCCGTCCAGGATCGCGCCGTCCAGGATCGCGGCGGCCACATAGGCGCCGACGAACAGCAACAGAAACCACCCGTATTCGGCGCGCGAGGCCCGGCCTTTAAAGTCGAAATATTTGCTCAGGCCGCTTTTGATCGCGGCCTCGAAACCGTGTGTCTCGTGCGGCGCGCCGAAGCGGTTGGGACCGGCGGGACGAATGATGAAGGGCAGAGCCGCCGGCGCGGCCCACAGCAGCAATATCGCCAGTTGTTGCAGGGTTTCCAATGACATGCCGCGACTCCTTCACTTGGTAGAACCGGGTGAAGTCTCGGACGCGAATGTGCCGGAATTAGGGACGCAAGGTCACATTGCGGAGATTGAAATGTGACTACTCCCCCCTTTGTCTCTGCTTTTTCTTCCGCAGTTCGGCCCAGTATTCAAGCCGCTGTCGCGTCTTGCCCTCGTGCCCCTCGCCCTTCGGGTCGTAGAATTTCGGCCTTTCCATCCCCTCCGGGAAGTAGTTCTGCCCCGAAAAGCCGTCCGGATCGTCCGGGTCGTAGATATAGCCTTCGCCATAGCCCAGTTGCTTCATCAGCTTGGTCGGCGCGTTACGGATGACTTCGGGCGGATCGAGCGTGGCGGTGTCCTTGGCCGCCTTCATCGCCGCCTTGAAGGCCGTGTAGACGGCGTTCGATTTCGGCGCCGAGGCCATGTGCACCAGGGCCTGCGCAATCGCCAGTTCGCCTTCGGGCGAGCCCAGGACTTCGTAAGTTTCGCGCGCCGCATTGGTCATGATCAGCGACATGGGGTCGGCATTGCCGATGTCTTCGGAGGCCATGCGCTGCATCCGCCGCACGATGTACAACGGGTCCTCGCCGCCCTGAAGCATCCGCGCGAACCAGTAGAGCGCCGCATCGGGATCGGAGCCGCGCACCGACTTATGCAGGGCCGAGATCAGATTGTAGTGCCCCTCACGGTCCTTGTCGTAATTGGGCCGGCGCTTTTGCAGGTTCTGCAGCAGGGCTTCGGAAGTGAGCGGCGCTTTGAAGCCCATAGAGTCGAGCGACTCGATCAGGGTCAGCAGATAACGCCCGTCACCGTCGGCCAGCCCTTTCAGCGTTTCCTTCGCCTCATCCATCAGCGGCAGGGCGCGCCCCAGATTCACCTCGGCGCGGGTAATGAGCTTGTCCATCGCCTCGTCATCAAGGCGTTTCAGCACGAAAACCTGACAGCGCGACAGAAGCGCCCCGTTCAACTCGAAGGACGGATTTTCGGTCGTCGCCCCGATCAGGGTGACCACCCCGGCCTCGACATAGGGCAGGAAACTGTCCTGCTGGGCGCGGTTGAAACGGTGGATTTCGTCAACGAACAGCACGCTGCGCACGCCCTGATTCCGCCGGGCCTGCGCGTATTCGAAGGCCTTTTTCAGGTCGGCCACGCCGGAAAAGACGGCGGAAATCTGCTGAAACTCGTAGCCGACGCTGGCGGCCAAAAGCCGCGCAATAGTCGTCTTGCCCACACCCGGCGGGCCCCACAAAACCAGCGACGGCAGGAAACCGCGCTCGACGGCGCGCGCAATGGCCCCGCCCTCACCCAGCAGATGATCCTGCCCCACGATCTCGGACAGGGCCTGCGGCCGCAAACGCTCGGCCAGCGGCTTGAACCCTTCGGGCGCGGAGGTCAAGGTCGGGGCTTGCGGGGTCAGGCCGGCGGCCTGAAACAGGTCATTGGAAGCGGGAGACATGGAACATGTATAGAACATTTCCGCCACCGAGGGAAAGTCTCAAAAATGCGCTCAGCTCGGCTTTTTATAGGCCGTGCCGTCCGGCCATTTGCCGGTGCGGGCCGCGCGCTGCTCGCGCATCTGAGCCTGTTTGTCGGCCCAGCCCTTTTGCCAGTTGGCGTCCGTGGTTTCGGTGGAGTTTGCCGCCGCCGCAGGCGCGGGGGAAGATGACAGAATCCTCTCCTCCCCTGTAAGCCCGTCAGGGCGCAACGGGGGAGGTGCCGAGCTTGTCGAGGCGGAGGGGGCCGACCGGACCGATTTTGCCCCCTCTGTCTTGTCGTTTCGCGCCAATCCCCCTCCGCCGCTGCGCAGGGGAGGATGTTTCGCCTTCACCAACGGCGTGTAGATCGCCCGCAACATCCGTTCGGCGGCGAGGATGGCGCGGGCGGCACGCGCAATTTCCATCGCGTTGGTCGGGCGTGGCGCGGTTTCGAGCGCGCTCAGGACCTGATCGGCCAGGCGCATCAGGCGGCTATAGGCAGGGGTATGGGGGTCGGCGTGTGTCATGGGCTCAGCATGACAGAAGGTTGGCCATCGGGGACAGATTGCAGGAACCGCGCCTAAACAACTGATATTATGTAATTTGCAGCGGGGATAGATTAAGCCACGCATAGACACGGACGGCCGCGTAAGCGCGGCCCCACGGATGTTTATTGCACGCTCGCGACAGCCGTGCGCGATCATCCGCGTTGAGCCGGGGTTAAACCTCTTCAGAGGCTCTCGAAATCCTCGCTGAGGCGCATATGCTCGATGATGGTCTCGCGCGCTTCGTCGTCGGCGTGCGACAGGTCGAGCACCGCATCGCCGGAATCGAGCACCCGCAGGGCCAGCACCTCGCCCATATAGGCAAACCGCGGGATCTTGGGCCCGAACAGGCGCTCGCGCCGCGCCTCGACCTGCACGTCCAGCGTCCTCGCCAGCGCCGCCTCGATCGGTTTCAGGGAAATAGCCGTCTGTCCCTTGTCACGGGGAAAGCGTATCACGCCGAAATCCCGACGATCCAACTCAAAGCGCACGCGCTGCGACATGTTTATCAGCCCGAAGAATACCCATATCCGCTCACCGAAGTCCGTTCAGGGCTCCAGCAGCGTATCCCAATACAGGTAGTCTACCCAACTTTCGTGAAGATAGTGAGGCGGAAAACGCCTTCCCAGCTCCTGAAGCTGATACATTGTCGGACGGTGTGGATTTTTGGACAGCGCCATATGCGCCTGTTGGGGTGTTTTTCCCCCTTTACGCAAGTTACAGGGCGCGCAGGCCGTGATGATATTGGTCCAGGTCGATTTACCGCCCTGCGATACCGGCATCACGTGATCGAACGTCAGATCGTTCCGGCAACCGCAATACTGACAACTGAACTGATCGCGCAGGAAGACGTTATAGCGCGTAAAGGCCGGCGGCCGGTTCTGGTCGATATAGGTCTTGAGGCTGATGACGCTGGGCAGACGCATGGTCAGGGACGGTGAGCGGATTTCGACATCGTAGGTCGAAACCACATCGACGCGGCCTTCGAACACCGCCTTGACGACATCCTGCCACGGGCGGGTCGACAGCGGGTAATAGGACAGCGGCCTGAAATCGGCGTTCAGGACCAGGGCCCGCCGATCCGACGGCGGATTTTTCAGTACCTGCATGGCACGCTCCGCATGACATGAGGAAAAACGGGATAAGCGTACCGGAAGACTGAACTCCTTCTAGGTGAGAAGTTTATCCACAAGCCCACTTAGAACCCGATTCCGGAAAAAGAAAACAGTGAAGTTTGCATGACAGGGGAATTTGTAAGTCGCGCATCTGAGCCAAAAATCGCTGCACACTTTTCGGGATGCGCTTTTCCCGTCGCGCATCCGATCCAAAAACCGCTGCACACTTTTCGGGATGCGCTTTTCCCGTCGCGCATCCGATCCAAAAACCGCTGCACACTTTTCGGGATGCGCTTATATGTCCCCGATGACCTACCGCACCCGCTTCGCCCCCTCCCCCACCGGCTACCTGCACCTCGGCCACGCCTATGCGGCTCTGACCGCCTTTAAGGCCGCGCAAGACGCAGGCGGTGAATGTCTGCTGCGCATCGAAGACATCGACCGCACGCGCTGTCGTCCGGAGTATGAAGCCGCCATCTACGAAGATCTGCACAGGCTGGGTCTCGACTGGCCCGAACCCGTCTTGCGGCAGTCGGACCATCTGGCCGACTACGAAGCGGCGCTGGAAAGGCTGAAGGCGCGCGGGCTGGTCTATGCCTGCTACAAAACGCGCAAGGAACTGGCGCAAGCCGCGCAGGGCGCCCCGCAGGAGGGCGATGCGCCGCGGGCCGAGACAGCGCCTGACCGCGAACCGTCGTGGCGGCTGTCGCTCGATGCCGCGCGGGAGGCTTTAGGGCCTGAATGGGAGCGGTTGTCGTTCGAGGAAACCGGTGCCGGACCGAACGGCGAGACGGGCCGTCAGACCGTGCGGCCTGACGTCAACGGCGATGTGGTGCTGGGGCGCAAGGACATCGGCGTCGCCTACCATCTGGCCGTGGTCATCGACGATGCGCGGCAGGGCATCACCCATGTCCATCGCGGGCACGACCTGTTCGAGGCCACCCATACACAGGTCGTTTTGCAAAAACTGCTTGGCCTTGCCACGCCGGTCTATCGCCACCACGCCCTGCTGCTCGACGATCAGGGCCGGCGGCTGGCCAAGCGCAAGGGCTCGAAATCCCTGCGCGACTACCGCCTCGAAGGCATGGACGCCGAGGCCGTGCGCGCTTTGATCGCCGCAGCGCCCAAAGCCTGACCCTGAAGCAAAAATGAAAAAACCGCCCCGTTGACCGGGACGGCTTTTTCACACCATCAACCTTAACGCTTTTACAGCAGTTGCAGATTGACCGCCGCGGTCTTGCCGCGCTCGGTCTGAAGCTCGTAGGCCAGCTTCTGGCCGTCGGCCAGACCTTGCAGACCTGCGCGCTGCACCGCCGTGATATGCACAAATACGTCGTTGCCGCCTTCGTTCGGCTGAATAAAACCGAAACCCTTGGTGGCGTTGAACCACTTAACCGTACCTTCGGCCATGTGCTCTCCTTAGTCAAAAGCAGTATCGAGGTGTTCGGGAGACAACCTCCCCTACAATCGTCGTTCTCGGTAGCGCAGTTTGAGTTCAGGAAAACAGGAAATCCCATTCTCCGAGCAGTCAGCAGCCAGATCACGAATTGCGTCAGTGAGTAAGACGCAGGTTTTTCAGCCGGTCAAATAAAAATCCCATATAGATCGTGCAACGCAACAAATAAATCGGCGTTCTTCAGGCACTTGGTTAAGGTTCACTCTTAATGCTTACTCAGACTGAGTGACGGTTGCTTTGGCGAACGGTAACAGGTGGCACTTACGGCGTAACGCAGCCGCCCCCACCAGAGTGCTTGTCGGCTTCGGCGAACGCGCCTAACAATGAGGATCGCTGTTGTGCAAGGCTCGCCATGCGTTTGTTGCCGCCCCGTCAGTCCGTCCTGCGTCGCCTGCTGCTGAGGCAGGTGCTGCGCCTGCCCTATGCCGTGCTGAAATTCCTGTCCGGCGGCGGCGTGGTGCACGTGGACGGGCGCACGCTCGACACCCAGATCACCTTCCTGTGGAAGACCTTTTTCGCGCGTCAGGATCGGCGCACGCCGCTGAGCCTGACCGGCACCTCGGTCGAAGGCGCGCGCGAGGACTGGCAGGAGGCGGCGGCCCTGATGAGCGCCGACGCCGATCTGCGGGTCAAGGTCGAGCCGGCCGGCGATGGCGGGCTGGTCAACGGGTCGTTGGTAAGACCCCAGCGCATCGATCACAATGCGCCATTGCTGGTGCTGTTCCACGAGGGCGGCGGCGTGCTGGGCAGACCGGAACTGAGCCTCGCTTTCGCCAGTCTGCTGGCGCATGAGGCGCGTTGCCCGGTGTTTCTGCCCGCCTATCGTCTGGCCCCCGAAAACCGCTTCCCGGCGGGGTACGAAGACGCGCGCATGGCCTGGGACTGGGCGCTGGCCAATCTCGGCAAACTGGGCGCGGCATCGGGTCAGGCCGCCGTCGGCGGCATCGGCATGGGCGGCAATATGGCCGCGCGTCTGTGCCTCGACCTGCGGCGCGAGTTCAAGCCCCTGCCCGTGGCGCAACTGCTGGTTACGCCCCTGCTCGACCTGAGCGCGGATCTGAAGACCAGCCGCTTCGCCCGTAGCTGGCCGATCAGCGCCGCCGATCTCGACATCATGATCGGCCACTATGCCGGGGCCGGCACGGCGCTGAGCGATGTCGCCCTGTCGCCCCTGCGCGAAGAGGTCGTCAACGGCTTGCCAAAGACATTGATCGTCTCCGGAGGGCTCGATCCGCTGGCGGCTCAGGCCGAACGCTATGCGCGCCGCCTGATGGAAGCACGCGCCCCGACCGTCTACCGCCGCTACGACACGCTGCCCCTGGGTTTCCCGTTGTTTGCAGGGGTGTCGGACCACGCTCAGGACGCCGTGCGCGACATGGCCCGGCTGTGGAGTGAGTTGGTTCTGTTGGGAGACGAAAAAGACCCTCCACAGATGGCCACAGATACACACAGATAGAGCGGCGCTTGTGGGCTCGCCCGAGCGCATATGATGGCCTTGAAATGACGCGCCTTGCGCGTCCTGCTATTCATCCGATTGAGCACTCAAGCTTCCCCACGTGACGGCCATCTGTGTGCATCTGTGGCCATCTGTGGAGACCCTTATCCAACTTGAAACCTACTGCCCCGGCGGGGTGTAATGCACCTGCGCGCCCGGCCCCAGCGGCAGGTCGAGCGCCACCCAGGCCGCCGTCATGGCGATGCCCGCGACCATGAAACTCAGGGCATAGGGCAGCATCAGGGCCAGCAATGAGCCCACCCCCATGCTCTTGTCCCATCGTCGGGTAAAGGCCAGAATCAGCGGGAAGTAGGACATCAGCGGCGTCATGATATTGGTGTAGCTGTCGCCCATGCGATAGGCCGCCGTGGTCATTTCCGGCGAAATGCCGACCAGCATGAACATCGGCACCACGACCGGCGCCAGGGCCGACCACTTGGCCGAGGCCGAGCCGATGAACAGGTCGAGCACCGACGAAAACATCAGCACGCTGACCAGCAGGATCGGCGCCGGCAGGTTCCACGCCTTGAGAATTTCCGCGCCGTTGATGGCCGTGATCGGCCCCAGCCGCGACCAGTTGAACATGGCCACGAAATGCGCGGCGAAGAAGGCGAAGACCAGATAGGGGGCCAGCGAGCGGATGCCTTCGCCCATCATCTTGACCACGTCATTGTCCGATTTGATCGTGCCCG
Organism: Asticcacaulis sp. AND118; assembly: GCF_020535245.1. Taxonomy (GTDB): domain Bacteria; phylum Pseudomonadota; class Alphaproteobacteria; order Caulobacterales; family Caulobacteraceae; genus Asticcacaulis. The sequence continues at coordinate 1,992,081 of NZ_CP084910.1, forward strand.
CCGACGTGCCGAAGGCAATGGCCGTGGTGATGAACAGCAGGAAGAAGCCGGCGATCAGCGCGGCATAGAAGGGCTGAAGCTGGGCCGGGCCCGTGGCTTCTTCGTTGATCAGCGGCGTATAGCCGGGCCACAGGGCCAGGGCCGCGAAACCGGCGACGACCAGCAACGCCACCAGACCGGCGCGCTTAAGGCCCTTTTTCTCAGCGGGCGTGACCTCGGACTTGGCCAGTTCGGCCTGTAGCTCCGTGTCCGGCGAGCCGCCCCATTTGCCCAGACGCGGCTCGACCACCTTGTCCGTGATAAACCACGCCACCGGCGTGAACAGGCAGACAATGGCCAGAATGAACCACCAGTTGCCGACCGGGTTCATCGTCCAATCGGGATCGATGATGCGGGCGGCTTCCTGCGTGAAGCCGAACAGCAGCACGTCGATCTGGCCCGGCGTGATATTGCCGGCATAGCCGCCTGATACGGCAGCAAAGGCCGCGGCGATACCCACCAGCGGATGCCGGCCGACCGAGGCGTAGATCAGGCCCGCCAGAGGAATGAAGACGACATAGGCCGCGTCCGAAGCGTGGTGCGACACCATGCCGGTGACGATGACGCACGGCGTCAGTATGGCGCGCGGCGCGTTACGCAAGGACGAGCGGATCAGGGCGGAGAACAGGCCCGACCGCTCGGCCACCGCCGCGCCGTACATGACCACAACCACCACGCCCAACGGCGCGAAGCCGGTCAGGGTCTTGGGCATATCGACCAGCAGCCGCCCGATGTTTTCGGCGGTGAACAGGCTGGTCGCCGTATAGGTCACCACGCCGTTGTCCAGCGTCGCCCAGTGCGGCGCTTCTTCGCCGGTATAGGGGATGGAAGCCGACCAGCCGAAATGCGCGCCAACGGTCGACAGCACCATCAGGGCCAGGATCAGCCAGACGAAAATCATCACCGGATCGGGCAGTATATTACCGGCCTTTTCGACCAGCCCCAGAAAACCTCTGGATCGCCGTGCGGCGTCTTCCGAATGCGGCGTCGTCACGCTGCCCTCCACTCACGCAAAAACACCACGGTAGCCAAGGTTTTGCACGTGTAAACGGGGCCGCCCGAATGCAATCGATACCAATGTTCATAAATTTTCAAAGGCGCGTTTCCGCCCGCAATGTTTCACGCCTTCAACACAACCAACACGTTGAAACCTTTAATCATTCATATCGCGTTCAGTGGGCGGGGCCCACGCTCTACGCATGGACCGCAGACAACGCGGCACCAGAAACAGACAAAGGAGTTTGGCAATGAAACGCATGATGACCGCTTCCGTTATCACCCTGATGGCCGGTTCGCTTCTGATGAACAGCGTCGCCATCGCCGCCCCTCAGCAGGGTCCCTCGCACGGCAACGAGCGTCCGGCGGCCGAGCGTCACGATAACCGTCACAACGATCGCGACGAGCGCGGCTGGCATAAGACGTCCGATTTCCGCAAGGGCGGCCATGTCGCCTATAAGGACTGGCAACGCGGCAAGGCCGTCGATTACCGCAAGCACAAGCGCCTGTCGAAGCCGCCCAAGGGCCATGAATGGCGTCAGGTCGATAACCGTTACATCCTGGCCGCCGTCACCACCGGCGTCATCACGACCATCATCCCCAGCAAGTAAGATTTCACCACTCGAAAGCGGACGGCGGTCCCTGAACGGGGGCCGCCGCCTTCGTTCATGCAGGGTTCAGGCAGAAAGGCGCAATCTGGTGTCACTGGGATGGGGCAACCCACTGGAGAGACCGTTATGAAACGCATAGTCACCGCTTCCATTCTGGCCATGATGACCGGTTCCATCCTCATGGCCGACGTCGCCGCCGCCGATCCGCGCCACCATGACCGCCATGATCGTTATGAGCGCGGCCATGATCGGGGCGACCGTTATGATCGCCACGATCGCTACGACCGTTGGGATCGCGACGACCGCCGTGGCCGTTACGACCCCTACCGCAGCTATGATCGTGGTCGCCACTATGGTTGGCGCGAGCGCTCGGAATGGCGTCGCGGGGGCTACGTCGCCTATCGCGACTGGGATCGCGGCTACGCCATCGATTACCGCCGCCACCGTCACCTCTACGCCCCGCCGCGCGGCTATGAATGGCGTCACGTCGACGACCGCTACGTTCTGGCGGCGGTCGCGACCGGTCTGATCGCAGCCATCGTGCTGAGTAATTAAGACTGGATCACACATGAAAACGGCGCTCCGTAAGGGGCGCCGTTTTTTGCTTATCCCAGCACCGCCACCTTCGCGATATCGGCGTCGCTGAACCCCAGCGCCTTCATGGCTGAGGCCGCGATGCCCTGCGCGTCCAGCCCGGCATCGGCGTACATCTTTTCCGGCTTGTCATGGTCCTGAAACACGTCCGGCAGGGTCAGGGTGCGGATTTTCAGCCCGTTATCCAGCGCGCCCTCGCCTGCCAGATAGTGCAGCACGAAGGCCCCGAAGCCGCCGATCGCCCCCTCCTCGACCGTGATCAGGCATTCGTGGTGCCTGGCCAGTTGCCGGATCAGTTCCTTGTCCAGCGGTTTGGCAAAGCGCGCATCGGCGACCGTGGTCGGCAGGCCGCGCGCCCCCAGCAGATCGGCGGCCTTCAAGGCCTCCTGCAAACGCGCCCCCAGCGACAGGATGGCGACTTTCGAGCCTTCGCGGACGATGCGGCCCTTGCCGATGGCCAGCGTCTCCGGCATGGCCGGGATTTCGACGCCGACGCCTTCGCCGCGCGGGTAACGGAACGCCGAAGGCCCGTCGTCATAAGCGGTCGCCGTGGCGATCATGCGCGCCAGCTCGGCCTCGTCCGACGCGGCCATGATCATCATGCCGGGCAGCGTCCCCAGATAGCCGATATCGAACGTCCCGGCGTGCGTCGCCCCGTCGGCCCCGACCAGACCGGCGCGGTCGATGGCGAAGCGCACCGGCAGGTCCTGAAGCGCCACATCGTGCGCCACCTGATCGTAGCCGCGTTGCAGGAAGGTCGAATAAAGCGCGCAGAACGGCTTCATGCCGTCCGCCGCCAGACCGGCGGCAAAGGTCACGGCGTGCTGTTCGGCGATGCCGACATCGTAGGTGCGCGTCGGAAAGACTTCGGCGAAACGATCGAGCCCCGTGCCTGACGGCATGGCGGCCGTGATGGCCACCACCTTGGGATCGATATGCGCCTGCTTGATCAGTTCGGCGGCGAAGACCTCGGTATAGGACGGGGCATTGGCCTTGGGCTTGGCCTGTTCGCCGGTGATGACGTCGAACTTGGCCACGCCGTGATACTTGTCCGAAGCGGCCTCGGCGGGGGCATAGCCCTTGCCCTTTTGCGTCACCACATGGACCAGCACCGGGCGGTCGGTGATGTCGCGCACGCGCTTGAGCACCGACAGCAGGTTATCCATGTCGTGCCCGTCGATGGGACCGACATAGTAGAAGCCCAACTCTTCGAAAAAGGTGCCGCCGGTGAACCAGGTGCGCGAGAATTCCTCGGACTTCTTGGCCATCTCGAACAGCGGACGCGGCAGGCGTTCGGCAACCGACTTGCCCCAGCGGCGCACCGCCTGATAGGCCCCGCCGGAGACCAGATTGGCCAGATAGGCGCTCATGCCCCCGACCGGCGGCGCGATCGACATGTCGTTATCGTTGAGGATGACCGTCAGGTTTTTCGTCGTTTCGGCGGCATTGTTCATCGCCTCATAGGCCATGCCGGCCGACATCGAGCCGTCGCCGATGACCGCCACCACCTTGTTGTCGCCGCCCTGCTGATCGCGCGCGGCGCAGAAGCCCAGCGCCGCCGAGATCGAGGTCGCCGCATGGGCCGCGCCGAACGGATCGTAAGGGCTTTCGGAACGCTTGGTGAAGCCCGACAGGCCGCCGCCCTGACGCAGCGTGCGGATACGGTTGCGCCGCCCGGTCAGAATCTTGTGCGGATAGCACTGATGCCCGACGTCCCAGATGAGGATGTCGCGCGGCGTTTCAAACACATGGTGCAGGGCCACGGTCAGTTCGACCACCCCCAGCGCCGACCCCAGATGCCCGCCCGTCTTCGACACCACGTCGATGGTTTCGGCCCGCACCTCGTCGGCAAGGGTCTGCAGGTCGGCGGCGGGCAGATGACGGATCGCCTCCGGAGCCGTCAGCGAGTCCAGAACGGGCGTTTCGGGTTGGGGCATAAACGGTGCACTCATACGCCGGACGCGGACCGGCAATTGTTTTATGGTCTCTACCGCAACGGACATAAAACTGTGAGGGGGTTTTGTCCAGTTTCATATGCCGGAAATACCCCCTCGCCCCTACGGGGAGAGGGTTGGGTGAGGGGGAACGAAACGATGCAACAGATGCCCCCTCATCCGGCCTTACAGGCCACCTTCTCCGCGCAGGGGCGAAGGAAGATCAGTTCTGCCGCTTGAGCACGAAATCCACACTGTCGCGCAGTATATCCGCATCGGCGCCGAAAATATCCAGCCGCGCCTTGCACTGATCCGACAACAGTTTCACCCGCGCCTTGGCCTCATCCAGACCCAGGAGCGTCACGAAATTGGTCTTGCCCTTGGCAGCGTCCTTACCGCCGGCGGCCTTGCCCAGCAGGTCCGGATCGCCCTCGACATCCAGCAGGTCGTCGGCAATCTGATAGGCCAGACCCAGATCCTGCGCGAAGTGGATCAGGGCGTTGGCCTCCTTCTCAGGCGCATCGGCGACAATGATAGGGATTTCAAAGGCATGGACGATCAGCGCGCCGGTCTTCATGCGCTGCATACGCGCCACGCCGCCGAGGTCGTCGGAGACGCCGATCAGGTCGATCATCTGACCGCCGGCCATGCCCTGCGCACCCGACGCCAGCGCCAGCCGCGAGATCAGTTCCACGCGAACGCGCGGGTCTTCGTGGGTGTCTTCGGAGGCCAGGATTTCAAACGCCACGGTCTGAAGCGCATCACCGGCCAGCACGGCGGTCGCCTCATCATAGGCGCGGTGCACGGTCAGTTGCCCTCGGCGAATATCGTCATCGTCCATGCACGGCAGGTCGTCGTGGACCAGAGAATAGGCGTGGATGCATTCCAGCGCGCACGCCGCGCGCAGCACGGCCTGCGCATCGGCATCGAACAACCGACCGGTTTCGAGCGCGAAAAACGGCCGCAGCCGCTTGCCCGGCCCCAGCGCCGCGTAGCGCATGGCCTCGGTCAGCCGCGACTCAAACCCCTCGGCGCGCGGCAGAAGCTCGTCGAGCGCCAGCGTCACCAGATCGGCGGTCTCCTGCATCCGCTGATGCAGGGGCGGCAGGTCGGAATTGGCGGCGACCGGCATCAATCAGTTGAACTCCGCCGGGGCCACGCCCTCGACCTGACCGGTCTTCGACAGGGTGATCTTCTCGACCTGAAGGCGCGCGGCCTCAAGGCGTTCCTCGCACAGGGTCTTCAGCGCCGCGCCGCGCTTATACAGTTCGAGCGACTTTTCCAGCGGCGCCTGACCGGACTCCAGTTCCGCCACGATGCGCTCCAGTTGGGCCAGCGCCTCTTCAAAAGATAAGGTCTCTGGCGACAGGGTCGCTGCTGTTTCGGTCATGATCGGCCTTTCGTTACGCGGTCTACAGGGTCCGGAGGGTGGCTGTCTTATGTGCGCTTCTCGTAGCGGCGGCAGCCCCAGTACTTAAACCCCTGCTCGCAGGTTTGGCTATAGCCTAATTTTCCCAATTCGAGCGAAATCATCCAGTTGAAATAGCCGTGCGCCATCAGCAGCACGTCTTCGCCGGTCCGGGCCTTTTCGTGCAGGAAGCGCGCGGCCTCGGCGGCGCGGGCCTCGGCCTGTTTGCGGGTTTCCTCGCCGGCATGATGGTTGAACGCCCACCACCAGAAGCGCGAAATACCGCCCCAGTATTTGGGCGAAAAGGTCAGAAAGGTCGGCAGGTTCGGCGGCGGCAGCGGCGCTTCGATGAACAGGGGCAGCGACTCAAAGGGTTTGCCCTTGCACACGGCGCGCGCCGTCTCGATGGAGCGTTGCAGGGTCGAGGAATAGACGTATCCCGCCTCTTCGGCCCATTTGACCAGTTGCGGCGGCGGAATCTGACCTTCCAAGAGGCCGGCCAGGGTATAACGGCCCCACCAGTCGCGGTAGCCGGCGGCCGTCAGCCTGACGCGGCGCGACAAGGCCGGCTCGCCGTGCCGTACGAGGGTGATCGCCCCGTTTCGCTTGTCCCCGTTCCCGCCCTTGGCCAAACCGTCGCCTCACTACAGGAATCGCAATCGATTCCCGGCTGCACTTATCTGAGGGGTTTGGTAGCCCGCCCATCGGGGGGAGACAAGACTCTAAATCGCCGCTCCGTGCGCGCAGGACGGGAAGGACTGTGTCTAAGTTATGAATTAACCACGAAAAAACACGGAAAGCACTGACGGATTCCACGCTTTTATCGACAGGGCATGAAACGCCGTTCGCCTATGTGGATTTCTGCAACGCCAGATGCACCACATCCGTGCGTTCGGTGCGGAAGCCCGCTTCGCAATAGGCCAGATAAAACAGCCACATCTTGCGGAAGGCTTCATCGAAACCGCTGATGCGCCCCTCGCCCCAGGCCGCATCGAAGCGGCGCGCCCACATATTCAGCGTACGGGCATAGTCGTGGCCGAACGACTGATCCGACAGGACCGACAGAGCGGCCTTCGCGCTGTGGCTGCGCAGTTTGGACGGCGACGGCAGCATACCGCCGGGGAAGATGTAGCGCTGAATGAAGTCCGGGCGCTGACGATAATCCTCGAACAGTTCGTCGCGGATGGTGATGATCTGAAGCGCCGCCTTGCCGCCCGGCTTGAGGCAATCCGACACCTTGCGGAAATAGGCGTCCCAGTATTCCATTCCCACCGCTTCGAACATTTCGATGGAAACAATGGCGTCATACTCGCCCGTCACGTCGCGGTAATCGAGAAGCTTTATTTCGACGAGATCCGACAGGCCCAGCCGCTGCATACGCTCGACCGCATAGTCGTGCTGGGACGGCGAAATGGTCAGGCAGGTGGCCTTCGCGCCCATCTTCGCGGCGTATTCGGCAAAACCGCCCCAGCCGCAGCCTATTTCCAGTACACGCTGCCCCGGCTTGAGATCGACCAGTCGCGCCAGCGCGGCGTATTTGGCCGTCTGGGCGCGCTCCAGGTCCTCGGTGCCTTTAAACAGAGCCGACGAATAGGTCATGGTGGCGTCCAGCCACTGCGAATAGAAGGCGTTGCCCAGATCGTAATGGGCGAAGATATTGCGGCGCGACCCTTCCTTGGTGTTGCGATTGAAGCTGTGCAGCAGACGGCTCATCATCTGCATGAAGGGATTGCCGATGAAGAAGCGCGTCAGGCGGTCGATATTCAGCGTGAACACTTCGAGCAGGTCGGGCAGGTCGGGCGTGTCCCACTCCCCGGCCACATAGCCGTCGGCGAAACCGACATCGCCCGCCGACAGCACACGCCGCAGAAAGCGGAAATCATTGACCTTAAGCACGCCGTGGGGGCCGGGCTCGCGGCCACGGATTTCAAACGGCGTCCCGTTGGGCAGGATGATGTCGAGATTGCCGCGGTGCCAGTTGTGGCGCAACGTCTTCAGCGGCTGACGCAGGGCCTTCGGCACCAGATGCAGGTCGGCACTCGCCGCGGCGAAATGGGGACCAAGGGATGTCGAGGTGCTGGACATAGGCCGCCTCCGTCTGAGTTTTTAATTATATTGAAAATACGCGCTGCAAAAAATCTATATCTTGAGCAGCCGCCCGGCGAACACGACCAGATGCGACGCCGCCGTGGTCAGGACCGCCCCCCAGATCATGTCAATGACCACCAGCTTCACCGACCAGTCGCGGATCACCGCCAGGGCCGTCAGATTATAGGTGCCGTAGGCCATCAGCCCCAGGAGCGCGGCACTGATCGTCAGTGACCATCCCGCGGGCAGCCCGTGGACCGGCAATTGACCCGACAGAGCGGGAAAGGTCAAAAACCAGGTCACACCGACGGCGTACAGCACGTAGAAGGCCACCGCCGCCGGCAGGTTGATGCGCGTAGCCATCAGATCGCCCATCAGCGGCTTATAGACCGGACCCGCGGTAAGACTCAGCCAAACGGTGTCTATCACCGCAAAGGCGATCAGCGTCAGGACGAGCGCGCTCAGAAACATCTTCATGCCTCACCTTCGGGACTGTGGGTAGGGATTGGCGCCTCGTGCCGTAACGGCTTATCCCGTTTCGGCGCGAGGCTTGTCATTCAGATACGCGCGAAAGGCTGAAGCAGTTTACCCAGAAGCGTCCGGGGCGCGATGGGCGCGGTGGCCGCGATCAGGCACAGGCAATCGTCAGCCGCGATCAGGGGCGAATGGTGATCGCCTTCGTCGCACGACACGCAGTCGCCCGGACGATAGACGCCACCATCATCGCTGAAAGACCCGGTCAGAACCAGAGTCATTTCAAGCCCGTGGTGGTCGTGGACGGGCATCTGCATCCCGCCCTTGACGTGCATCAGATAGGTCAGGCCACGCCCGTCCTTCGGGGCATCGAGATGCGCCATCCACACGCCCGGCGCGCCCCAGTAGCGTTTTTTGAACGCCGCCTGACGAACGCTGTGCGGCAGATCGATGCCACGCAGATAGGCGGGCGATGCCGGCGTGGCCACGGCGGGCGCGGCTTCGGGGCGTTCGATGCGCGCCAGCGCCAGTTCCAGCGCGTCGGCGCTCATTTCCACAGGCGCGACCTCTTCCAGCAGCGACGCGCCGATGGCGTCGAACAGGCGCAGGGACGCGCGGCAATGGGCGCACATCTCCACATGGGTCGCGACCAGCAGGGACTGACCCGCATTCAACCGGCCCCGGTGATAATCGAGCAGGATCAACTCATCGATATGGTGGGTAATAGGGCTCATACGCGTTTACTCGTGTCTGATTGCTCGAACGCCGTCCGCAGCCGCATCATGGCCAGGCGCAGGCGCGATTTGACGGTGCCCAGCGGAAGGGACAGGGCCGCGGCGATATCGCCGTGCGACAGGTCTTCGAAAAAGGACAGCCGCACCACTTCGCGCTGATCCGGCGACAGGGTCTGCATCAGCGCGCCGACCGTACGGGCGTCCTGAACGCCAATCAGATGCGCGTCAGGGGCCTCTTCGGGTTCGGGCGCCCACAGATCGTCCGGCAGCGAATGGGCCCGCTTCTGCTTGCGCAGGCTGTCGATGTGCAGGTTGCGGGCAATGGAATAGATCCAGGTCGTCGCCGAAGCCTTTTTCGGGTCGAAATAGGAGGCCTTGCGCCACACATTGAGTAAAGCGTCCTGCGCCAGATCCTCAGCCTCGATGGCGGTCAGGCCGCGCCCCATCATGAAGGCCTTGAGTTTGGGCGCATAGAGGGTGAACAGCCGGGCATAGGCCTCGCGGTCGCGCCCTTCGGCGATACGCACGATGAGGCCTTCGGCAGCCCCGGCGGGCCGCCCTCCCCCGCTCTTGCCGGTGTCCGTAACGATCATGTGGGCAGATGACCCTATTGCGGCGTCGCGGTCAAAGGACATTTGCTTTGGTCCGTAAACAGTCGATGTGGAAAGCGTGTCGAAACTCATGCCCTTTCTACGCCGCGGCCGCGCATCCGGATTACCCTTTGTTGAAAAACCGAGTGTCTGATCCGTTTGGCGGCATAGGACGTAAACAGACCATAAGATCGTTTGAGGAACGCCGCATGTACGACGCCCGCCCTGCCCGCCCCCGTATCGCCGTAGTGGGCACCGGCATATCCGGCCTGTCGGCGGCATGGCACCTGAACAGATACGCCGAGATCACCGTTTTCGAAAAGGAAGATCGGCCCGGCGGGCATAGCCACAGCGTCAATATCGGCAGCCCCGAAACTCCTCTGTGGGTCGATATGGGCTTCATCGTCTTCAATACGCCCTGCTACCCCAATCTGACGGCCCTGCTCGACCATATAGGCGCGCCGCATCAGCCGTCGGACATGTCCTTCGGCGTGTCCATCGACAAGGGGCGGCTGGAATACGCGTCCGTGTCGCTGTCCGGCTTGCTGGCGCAATGGGGCAATGTGGTGCGCCCGCGCTTTCTGCGCCTGATGTGGGATCTGGTGCGTTTCTACAAGACCGCGCCCCTGGACCATAAGGCGCGTCAGGATGAACGTCTGACTCTGGGCGAGTATCTGGTCAGTCGGCGCTATTCGCGGCCCTTTATCGAGGATCATCTGGTGCCGCAGGCGGCCGCCATCTGGTCCACCTCCGCCGCCGAGGTGATGGACTATCCGTTCCGCGCCTTTATGAACTTCTTCGAAAATCACGGCTTGCTGAAGCTCAATCTGGCCGAACGCATTCAGTGGCGCACCGTCACCGGAGGCTCGCAGGCCTATGTCGAGCGCCTGATCGAACCGTTCAAACACCGCATCCGCACCGGATGCGGCATCGTCAGGGCCGAACGCCACGCCAACGGCGTCAGCCTGACCGATACGCACGGTGAAGTGCACACTTTCGACGAGGTGGTGTTCGCCACCCACGCCCACGACACCCTGCGCATATTAGGGGACAACGCCACCCCGCAGGAGCGCGCGCTATTATCGGCCTTCCGCTACACCGACAACGAGGTCGTGATGCACACCGACGCCGGCCTGATGCCGCGCCGCCGCCACGCCTGGGCCAGTTGGAACTATATCGGGCGCAAGGACGAGATGACGGCGGGTCGAATGCTGTGCGTCACCTACTGGATGAACCTGCTGCAAAACCTGCCCGGCCGCGACGTGTTCGTGACGCTCAACCCCGTCTCGCCGATCGCCGAAGACAAGGTGATCAAGCGGATGACCTTCGACCATCCCCTGTTCGATCAGGCGGCCATCGCCGCCCAGACGCAGCTTGGCGGTTTGCAGGGCGTCAACCGAACCTGGTTCTGCGGGGCCTATTTCGGCGCGGGCTTCCACGAAGACGGGCTGCAATCGGGGCTGGCCGTCGCCGAGGCGATCAGCGGCATCGAACGTCCGTGGGCCTTCGACTGGAGCCGCTCGCGCATCTTCTGGCAGCCCGCCCGTGTCCTTCTGGAGGCCGCGGAATGATACAGACCGCCCTCTATGCCGGCCCGGTCATGCACCACCGTTTCGCGCCGAAGACACATCATCTGGAATATTCGGTGTTCCAGATTCTGTTCGATCTCGATCACCTTGACGACACGCTGAAGCCGCTGAAAACCCTCGGTCTCAACCGTTTCAATCTGCTGGGCTTCGACGAGCGCGATCACGGCCCGGTCAAGGGCGACACCGCCGCGCCCCTGCGTGAACGGATCATCGCCTTTCTGGAACCGCAGGGCCTGTATCAGGCCACCGACCGGCTGTTCCTGCTGGCCATGCCGCGCGTGCTGGGCTTCGTCTTCAACCCGATCAGCCTCTATTTCGTCGAAAAGGCCGACGGGAAACTGCGCAGCGTCGTCTATCAGGTCAACAACACCTTCGGCGAGCGGCACTGCTATGTGCTGCCGGTGCAGGACCTGCGTCCCATCCGTCAGGCCGCCGACAAGAAGCTCCACGTCTCGCCCTTCATGGATATGGACATGGCCTATAGCTTCGACCTGACGCCGCCGGAGGACCGCTTCTCCTTACGCATCCTGCTCGAACAGGTAAGACCCGAAGGCCGGGCGCGAATGCTGGTGGCGCGTTTCAACGCCCGTCGCGAAGCGCTCACCGACGCTGTGCTGCTGAAGTATTTTTTCACCATGCCGCTTATGACGCTGAAGGTCGTGTGGGGCATCCACTGGGAGGCGCTGAAACTATGGCTCAAGGGCGTGAAATACCGCCCCGGTCCGAAAGAGGCTCCGGCGGTGTTCAGCGTAGGTGAGACGTCGGCCCAATAAAAAACGCCCCCACTTGTGGGGGAGGTGGCGCTGAGCGCCTCGAAGTGACGGAGGGGGCCTTACGGCGTGTCCAAGCAACCCTCAAAGTTGCTGACACAAGGAAAGGCTCCCTCCACCCTATCTCGCCTTCGGCTCGTGCGGTCCCCCTCCCCGCCAGCGGGGAGGTATTAAGACCTTAAGGACGCTTCACTTTCACCGCATTGCCCGAATAGGCGACGCTGATCGCCGGAGCATCGAAGTCGGTCGTCTTGTCGCCCGCCTTCAGGAAGCGCACCTTGAAGGTCCGCGCCGCCACCATCTTGTCGTACTGACCCGTGCGCGCACCGATGGTCAGTTCCCCGGTCTTGTCATTATAGGCGAACGGAATGCGGGTGAACTTGCCCTTCTCATAGCCGTTCGACACGCCGTCATCCTCATAAAGGCTGTAGCTGCCGTCGGCGCCGGTATAGACATTGAGGGTCAGCGGGGCGTCCGGCTTTTCGTCGACATACTGCGTCACCGGGCCCATCGGCAGGATGGCGCCGGCCTTGACGAACAGCGGCAACTGATCGAGCGGCGCGGCGACGGTGCGGGTCTGACCGCCCTTCACCGCTTCACCGGTATAGAGATTGTACCACGACGCGCCCGCCGGGAAGTAGACGCTGCGCGAGGTCGCCTGATATTTCGTGACCGGCGCGACCAGAATCGACTTGCCGAACATATAGGCGTCCTTGACGTCCTTGCCCTTGGCGTCCCTGGGGAAATCCAGCGCAAGGCCGCGCATGATCGGCGCGGATTCGTAATGCGCATCCGCCGCGGCCGAATAGATGTACGGCATCAGGCGGTAGCGCATCTCAAGGAACCACACCATATTGGCGCGCATGGGCGAGCCTTCGGGCGAGATTTCGTGGATTTCGCGCTTCACGCCTTCGCCGTGCGAACGGAACAGCGGCGAGAAGGCCCCGAACTGCCACCAGCGCTGGTTCAGCTCACGCCATTCCTTCAGGTCCTCGGCCGTGCCCGTACCGCCCGCCGTGCGGTTTTCCTGAAGCCCGCCGACCTCTTTCCCCTGGAAGCGCGTTTCCTGCGCATAGCCGCCGATGTCGTGCGTCCAGTTCGGCACGCCGGAAAAGCCCGTCTGCACGCCCGCCGATATCTGATCGTAGAGATTGTCCCAGGTGCCGACCACATCGCCCGACCACAGGGCGGCGGCGTTGCGCTGCACCCCGCCGAAGCCCGAACGGGTCAGGATGAACTGACGCTTGTCCGGCTGATCGACCTTGAGGCCGTCATACATGGCCTGCGTGTTCATGGTCGCATAGGCGTTGTGGACCAGCGCGCCCGGCCCCATCTGGGTCGGGGTGATCAGCTCGGCGAACTCTTCCGGGCTGGTGTTCGAGCGCACGTCCGGCTCGGTATTGTCCATCCACCAGGCGTCGAAGCCGTACTTGACCAGACCTTCCTTCATCTGGCGGTAGTAGATGTCGCGGGCTTCCTTGTTGTACGGCGAATAGTGGCTGTTGAGATAACCCGGACCGACCCAGTCCTTGAAGCCCAGTTCGACATTCCGGCGCCACATATAGCCCTTGGCGTCCAGTTCCTTGTAGTTGTCGGTGTTCGGATAGAACTTGCCCCAGATCGAGATCATGATGCGGGCGTTCTGCTTGTGCACCTCGTCGACCAGCTTTTGCGGATCGGGGAAGCGGACGGGATCGAACTTGTGGCTGCCCCACTGGTCTTCCGGCCAGTAGAACCAGTCCTGAACGATATTGTCGATCGGCCACTTGTTGTCGCGATAGGTCTTGAGCACGCTTAAGAGCTGATCCTGCGTCTCGTAGCGCTGACGCGACTGCCAGAAGCCGTAGGCCCACTTGGGCATCATCGGCGGCTTGCCGGTGACGGTGTGGTAGCCCGAAATGACGCCGTCGAGGCTGTCGGCCGAGATGAAGTAGTAGTTCAGGCCCGTGCCGGCTTCGGAGGTGAAGCGCAGCGAATGCTTGTCTGCCGCCGGTTCCGGGTTGGAATGGTGCAGCGAGATCAGGCCGCCCGACGGCAGCCACTCGACCTGAAACTTTACCGGCTTGCCCCTGGTGAAGGTCTGGTCGAAATTGTTGTACCAGCCGTTCCAGCCCATGCGCCAGATGCCGTGGTCGAACAGCGTCTTGCCGTCGACCTTCATCGTCACATAGTCCGAGACGAACAGGCGCATCTTGTGCACGCCCGGCTTGTCGGAGGTGGCGGCGCCTTCCCAGACGACCTTGACCTTTTTGCCCTGCGTCGCCGCCTTGCTCAGGGCCGGATCGGTCGGCCAGTACTTGTCGACATCCGACAGGAACTGATAGCGGATGTCCGGCTCGACGCGCGTCAGGATCAGCTTGTCATCGACATAGTATTTGGCGGTCAGCCCCTGCGAACCGTCGAGCGCCGTCAGTTTCAGGTCGCGGCTGGCCAGACCGAAGCGCACCGGATTGCCGAAACGCGTGACCGAGTTGTTGTCCCACAGCACGCCGTAATTCTTGTCAGACACCACGAAGGGGATGGCGATGTCCATATTGTGCTGGCGCAGTTCGATGTCTTCGCCATTGAGGTTCATCTGGGCGTTCTGGTGCTGCCCCAGACCGTAGAAGGCTTCGGTGGTGTTGATATTGAATTGCGCGGTGGTCGAGACGTAGGGCTTGCCTTCGACGGTCACCGGTGTGATGGCGCTCTTGACCTCTTTCAGGACCGGCTGGCCCTTGGCGTTGAAGAAGGTGATCTTGCCGTCGGTCAGGTTCACCTGCGCCGAAGCCGCAGCGGCCTTAACGGTGACGACACCCTTGCCGTCCGTGACGGTGAACTTGCCTTCGGGTTTGGCGACGGCCATCAGCGACGGCAGTTGCGCGCGCGCCGGGTCGTCGACGCCGACGACGTGGATGATCGAATCGTTGATCACATCGAGGCGGATTTCCTTCGCCGTACCGGTGTCGGGCTTCACCACGATGCCGGTGTCGGTCTGGGTATAGGTCCCGGCCAAGGCCGTGGATGCCATGAGCGCGACCGCAAAGGTGGGGGCATAGATATAGGGTTTCATCAGTCTTCTCCCTCGTTGATCCCCTCTCCCTGTTTACGGGGAGAGGGTGGCGCGAAGCGCCGGGTGAGGAGCAAAATCCCACAAAGAAAGAAGCCCCTCACCCCAGCCCTCTCCCCGCAAACAGGGAGAGGGAGTGATTGTTAATACGTCGCCAGCTTGATCTTGAGCACCGCCGGCTGACCGGTCAGGTTCAGGCCATAGTCGGTCTGGTCGCCGTTCCACACGAAATCGACGACCCACTTGCCGTTTTCGAAATGTCCCTGCTCGACCGCGCGGAAGATCAGGTTCTTGCCTTTATTTTTGGGACCCAGCCCGAAGTTCAGGCGCGCGTGCACGCCGGTCACCAGGAACTCGTCTTCGGAAAGCTGCGCCACGACCACGCCGCCATTGGGCTTTTCGCGCCCCGGCACCGGATCGAACTTGCCCAGCCACGTCCATTCGGTCAGGCCGAACTGCCATTCGCCGTACAGCACATCGACCTTCCACTTGCCGCCCAGATCGATGGACTGCGGCTTGCGGTCGTCGGCCTCGGCGACGCCCCAGACGGGGTTTTCGTAGGCGATCTTCGCCCATTCGCGCATCATCGGCGCGAACAGGGCGTACTTTTCACGGAAAGGCCTGAGGCCTTCCGGCGAGATGTCGCGGCCACCCAGCGGGTAGTTGGTATAGCCCGTATAGTCTATGCCGAAGGGCGCATAACCGATGCCGCCACGGCCGAAGACGCTGAAAATATAGCGGGCGAATTCAGTGTCCGAGCCGGTTTCGGGCACGAACAGCGGGTTGTCGAACTTGGTATAGAGGTTCAGCACCGCCTCGTAATTGGCCGAGTCGCGCTTATAGATATCCGGCGCGATAATATCGATGGCCGGAGCCGCCGCCTGATAGATGTCGATGACGTTGTGGGTCGGCCCGCCCGACGAATAGGTCTCCGGCCCGACCTCGACCAGCGGTTCGCGCAGCGCCGCATTGACGTACATGGGCAGGTCGTAAACCGCCCGGCCCGCCGCGGCGATCTCATTGATATAGCTGGCGATATGCCAGGCGTGGAAATATTCGTCGGCGTGCTTGCCGAACACTTCGCTCCACGTGCCGCCCCTGGTGATGCCCTTCTTCTTCAGCAGGGCCTGCGGCACCGGCCCCTTGAAGACCTTTTCCGCCTTGGCCGAATAGTCGCGCACGCTGCCATAGGTGCCGGACTCGTTTTCCGGCTGCATCATGATGACGGTGTGCTGATCGCCATCGATCTTTTTCAGGTGCGTCATCAGGGCGACAAAGGCCTTTTTGTCGGCCTCCAGCGTCGAACGCTCCATCGGCGACAGGCAATAGGACATCGTCCCGTCTTTTTTGGTAATGCGCGGGAAGCGCTTGTTGTCGAGCTTGACCCAGTCCGGCGTATAGTTGGGCGAGGTGTTCTTCCACGTGCCGAACCACAAAAGCACCAGACGCACATTGTTTGCGCGCGCCTGCTTCACCAGTTCGTCGACATAGGAAAAGTCGAACTGACCTTCCTTCGGCTCGATCTGCTCCCACGCCACGGGAATTTCCAGCGTATTGGCGTGAATGTCCTTCAGCGCCGGCCACACCTTGGGCAGTTGCGCCGCATAGTTGGACGAGTTGTTGGCCTGCGCGCCCAGAATGAGGTACGGCGCGCCATCGACCATCAGCGCGGCCTTACCGTTTTTCTTCACCACCTGCGGCAGGGGCTTGCTCTGCGCAAAAGCCTCCAAGGCTGGCGCAAAGCTCAGTGCGGCGGTAAATACAGCGGCGGACAATAAAAAACGACGCGACAATCTGTGTGAACGCATGCACGGCTCCCCTGAACAGCTTCATGACCTGCCGGCGCATGGCGCGGCTTTACGGACGGAAAATCCGCCCGGCATTTCAGAATTTCGGCTGAGGGATAGCAGTCGCCCGTCTTCCACATCGGCGCGCCTGCCCGGCATTGCTCCCTCACGGTAAACACCTGCGCCCCGCAGGACACGGCCTTTTTTATTATACAATTGTCTTAATCATCATCGCATTAAGGCGCAAGGTCAAAAATGATAACGCTATCATTTTCAATCGTTTTCAGATTAAGCTCCGGCGGCGGAGGGTCGCGCCCCGCGCGTTATTTTCTTATTTAAGCTGGACAAGGGGCGGAAACTTCGGCGATTACTCATCTTATAACAAGACTCAATAAGCCTACAGGCCCCTCATAATGCGTACGCAGCACGGCGTCAGCCTCACCTACGGACTTCTGGAAACGCTCGGTCAATCGATTGTCTCAGGCCATTACGACGGCAGCGGCTTTCCGACCGAGGCCGAACTGTGCACGCAGTTTTCCGCCAGCCGCACCGTCGCGCGCGAAGCGGTGAAGATGCTGACGGCCAAGGGCCTGCTCAGCGCCCGTCCGCGTCAGGGCACCAAGGTCGAACCGGTCAGCCGCTGGAACCTGCTCGATCCGGACGTGACGCGCTGGCTGATGGAACGCCCTTTCACCAACACCATCTACCGCGAATTTACCGAGGTCCGTCTGGCCATCGAGCCGGTCGCCGCGGCGCTGGCGGCCCAGCGCGCCGACCGCAAGGATATCAAGGCCATCCGCGACGGCCTCAACGGCATGCGCGACAACGCCGCCGAACACGATCAGGCGCTGCAGGCCGATATCGAATTCCACGTCGCCATCCTGCGCGCCTCGGGCAACCCCTTCTTCTGGCAGTTGCGCGAACTGATCAATACGGCGCTGCGCATCTCCATCGGCATCACCAACAAGGTATCGGGCCATACGGCCTCTATCCCCGCCCACGAAGCCGTGCTGATCGCCATCGAAAAGGGCGACCCGGACGGCGCGCTTCTGGCCATGCGCGCCATTCTGCTCGAATCGCTGGACCTGATCGAGACCTACAATCCGGCGGTGGGCGAGTAGCCGCAGGGACTCAGCCCCGGCGCCCGTTAGTTGGAGCGCGCCAAACTCGCGGCAGACTACTTCATACCTCCCCAACTCGTTGGGGAGGGGGACCGCACGACGCGCGTAGCGCTAGATGCGGTGGTGGGGCTTCTTACTTAATTTCAGCAAACTGAGCTGGTGGACATATCGCAAGATACCCCACCACCACATCTCACCGCCTTCGGCGGCTCGTGCGGTCCCCCTCCCCGGCATAGCCAGGGAGGAATAAGATTTCTAAGCCGCCAACTGTTCCTTGACCTTCTCGGCCAGCGTCTTGATATCCAGCGGCTTGGGCAGGAAGGACACGCCCGTCTCGTCTTCCAGCAGGTCAGAGAACTCCGCCTCCGCATAGCCCGAAATGAACATCACCGGCACGTTGCCGAGGAAGGGCCGCGCCTTCTTGAGCATGGACGGGCCGTCCAGCCCCGGCATGATGACGTCGGAAATCAACAGGTCGAACTTGCCGCCGCCCTGAATGATGTCGAGCGCCTCTTCGCCGTCCGACGCCTCGGTGACCTCATAGCCGCGCTGACGCAGCAGGCGGGCCGCGATGCCGCGCACGATCTCCTCGTCCTCGACAAACAGGATGCGGCCGGCGCCGGACATGTCCTTGGGCGTGACCTTCGGCGGCGCGGCCGGGGTCTCGAGCTTCGGCGCGTCGGGCTTGGCCACGTGCACCTTGATCGGCAGGAAGATTTTGAACGTCGCGCCGTGGCCCTCTTCGGGCGCGATGACCGAGGTAATGGCGATATGGCCGTCGGCCTGATTGACGATGCCGTAGACGGTCGCCAGCCCCAGCCCGGTCCCCTCGCCCAGCGGCTTGGTGGTGAAAAACGGCTCGAAGACCTTGGTCATGATGTCCGGCGGTATGCCGGGGCCGTTGTCCGACACCTCGATCAGGGCCGCACCCTGCACCGGCGCATCGGCCCAGCCCTGAGCGACGGCCTCGGCCTGGGTGAGCGCCGCCGAGCGGATTTTCACCCGCCCGCCGCCCGCCGTATGCACCGCATCGCGGGCATTGACGACGAGGTTCATCACCGCCATCTCCATCTGCCCCTTGTCGGCGTGGATGTCGGGCAGGTCGCGGCCGTATTCCGTCTCCAGCTTGACGTCTTCGCGCATCAGGCGGCGCAGCAGGACCTCGGATTCCGAAATCAGTTCGCCCAGATTATGCGTGACGCGCTTGACCGTCTGCTTGCGCGAGAAGGCCAGAAGCTTGCGCACCAGATCCTCGGCGCGCGTCGAAATCTGACGAATTTCATTGAGCCCCCCATAGGACGGATCGCCCAGCGGGTGGTTGTGCAGCAGGTCCTCGACCCGCAGTTTCAACCCGGTCAGCAGGTTGTTGAGATCGTGGGCCACGCCGCCGGCGAACTGCCCGATGGCCTGCATCTTCTGCACCTGAGCCAGGCTCTGCTCCAGTTGTTTCTGCTCGCTGATATCGAACAGATACAGCATGAAGCCGCCTTCTGTGCGCGCCAGACGCACTTGTAACGGCAGGTCCTTGTTCGCCAGCAGCTTGACCTCGAAGGCCGTCTTCTTCGCGTCGAGCTTGGCTTGCGCTTCTTCGCGCGACGCCGCGTCGATCAGCTCGCCCCAAACCTTGCCGGCCAGGTCGCCCGCAGCCGAACCCATCAGTCGGGCGAATGCCGGATTGCTCCGCACGATCCGCGCTGTCAGCAGCGCCTCGCCCTGTAACAGGGCCTGACCGAAGGGCGCATCCGAACCGTCGAACACCGGTGACACCGATGTTTCCACCGTCTCGACATCCGCCACCGTCGCCGGTTCTTCCGGGGCCTCGGTCGCCGGCAGTTCGTGATTCAGCAGCAGACCCGTGCCCAGAACGCCCTGCGACGCGGCGCGCACCAGCACCTGCTCATCGCCCAGACGCGACAGCAGCATCTCGAAATCGAAGCTGCCCAGCCGCACCAGCGCCCGGCTGTTGCCGCGGGCGCGCGCCTCGCGCATGGCGACGAACAGGGCCTCGCTGCCCTCGCCCGCCGGCAGACGCTTCTCATTGCCGCCCGCATCGCGCCACGCCGGATTGGTGGCGTTCAGCCGGCCGTCGAAGCTGGCGATCGCCGCCGGTTCGGCCAGGGCCTCGACCAGCGCCTCGACGCCGGGTCCGCGCGGTTCGAGATCGTCGTCATGGCTGAAGGCGAACAGGGCCACCGACACCACCGCCCCCATGACGATGACGAGGATGGTCAGCACCACGCCTGCCGGCAATTCGCCCGCAATGACCCAGAAGGCGGCGCAGGCGGCGACCACGATGATGGCCACGACGGTCAGCGCCCAGGGGGAAGCGAAATCGCGCAACCGCTCCAGCAGGCTTTTCGGCGGCGGGGGGGCGGCGGGTTTCATGGGGGGCGACGACGGCAAAGCAAACCCTTTCACCAAAACGAATCGCTGGATTTTAACCTAATTTGCGAATCCTGCCTGAAATTCGCTAAAAACCGCGCTTCTTGCGCACCATGACGAAGGAGATGATCTTCGCCACCGCCTGAAAATGGGCTTCGGGGATGATTTCATCGACATCGATGGCGGCGTAGAGTGCGCGCGCCAGCGGCGGGTCTTCGACAATGGCGATATCGTGCTCGCCCGCCACTTCGCGGATTTTCAGGGCCAGGGCGTCCACCCCCTTGGCCACACAAGTCGGCGCGGGCGTGTCGTCGTCATAGCGCAGCGCCACGGCATAGTGGGTCGGGTTGGTGACCACCACCGTCGCCTTGGGGACATTGGCCATCATGCGCTGACGCGATTTCTCCATGCGGATCTGTTTCAGGCGGCCCTTCACATGCGGGTCGCCTTCGGTCTGCTTGTATTCGTCCTTCAGTTCGGTCTTCGACATCTTCATTCTTTGGGCGAAGCGGAACTTCTGGATGAAGTAGTCGGCCCCGCCTTCGAGCACCATGAACAGGCACACCGCCACGGCCAGCGAGAAGAAGACCTCCTTGGCGTAGGGCAGGACCAGCATCGGAGACGCCCCGGCAAGGCCCGCCACATCGACCGCCCGCCCCTTGAGGACCAGCCACGAGATGAAGCCCACGGCAATCAGCTTGATCAGGGTCTTGGCGAACTGGATCAGGGCGTCGACGCCGAACAGGCGTTTGAAACCCGCCATGGGATTGAGCTTGGAGAAATCCGGCTTGAGCTTCTCGGTCGAGAACATCAGCCCGGTCTGGGCCAGGGTGCCGATGGCGCCCGCCGCCCCGGCGACCAGCAGGATCAGGCCGATGATGGGCAGCACCTGCATCATCAGGTGATGGGCGATGGTCACCCCGCCGTCGCCCATGATCGAATCGCGCAGCAGGTGCGGCGCGGCCACGAAGACCCTGAGCGTCTCGGCCAGCGACAGGGCGATCTTGTCGCCATAGAGCATGACCAGCGCGCAGGCGGCGATCAGCGACAGCGCCTGCGGAATATCGGCGGATTTGGCGACGTCGCCCTTTTTTCGGGCTTCGTCGAGTTTTCGGGCCGAGGCCTCTTCTGTTTTGTCTTCGCCTTCGTCTGCCACCTATACCCCTCGCACGAAGAGGCGCAGGAATTCCTCGTAATGTTCGATGAAGACCAGGCCGGTGGCGCCCAGACTGAGGGCGAAGATGGCCAGCCCCAATAAAACGCTTATCGGGGTGACGGCGAAGAAGATCGGGAAGGCCGGCATGATGCGGCCGATGAAACCCGCGGCGATATTGATGATCAGGCCGAAGACCAGCACGGGCGTCGTCATCTGAAGCGCCAGCATGAAGGTGTCGCCCACGGTGCGGATCATCAGTTGCGTGGCGTCGCCGACCATGATCGGACGCATCGGCGGAAAGACCCAGTAAGAATCGCGCATCCCGGCGATGAACAGGTGATGCAGGTTGGTGACGTAGATCAGGACCAGCCCCAGCATGGCCAGAAAGGTGCCGACCGAGGTTGAGGGTTGCGCCTGCGCCGGATTGGCGGTCTGGGCGAAGGACAGGGTGGTTTGCAGCGACACGATCTCGCCCGCAATGGCCAGCGCCGCCAGAAAGGTGCGCATCAGCATCCCCAGCATCAGGCCGATCACCGCCTCATGGATGATCAGGCCGGCCATGGCCCCCAGCTTCGGCGGCAGGGCCGGCATCTGGCCCTGCACCACCGGCACCAGCATCAGGGTGAACATGAAGGCGAAGGACAGGCGCATGCGCGGCGGCACCGCCTGATCGCCGAGGCCGGGAATGAGGATGGCGACGGCCCCAACGCGCACGAAGATCAGCATCGCGGTGAACACCACCTGCGAAGTACCGAAGAAGGAGGTCACCTCCGTCGTAAAATCCGGCGATGGCGTAACGGGGATCATAGGCCGTCAATGCCCCGATTCTGATGGCGGACCCAATAGGGCTCAGATGCCCGCGATCTTGGTGGCGATTTCCTTCATGAAACCCGACAGCAGCGCCCCCATCAGCGGCAGGACCAGCAGCAGGGTCACGAAGACGGCGATGATCTTGGGCGCATAGATCAGGGTCTGCTCCTGAATCTGGGTCAGGGCTTGAAACAGGCCGATGACGACCCCTACGATCAGGCCGACGATCAGGACCGGGGCGCAAAGCTGAATGGTCAGCCAGATGGCGTCGCGCCCGACGCTGAGGACTTCGGTTCCGGTCATGGAGGCTACCTTGGTTGACTGTCTTGCGGACCCCACCGATCCGATAGGCAGATTTTGCCGGGAATGCAGTTAACAACGCATTAACCCGACGCGCAGTTGGTGAAAATCGTGAGATTTGAGTCGAATGGCAGAAGGCTAGCGCCGCCCGTATATCGATACGGGCAAGCGACGCCGACGCACCAGTCGGCCAAAGACCACGATTTTCAGATCGGCATGCGCAGGATTTCCTGATAGGCGCTGATCACCTGATCGCGGATGGCGATGACGCTTTCCAGCGACGCTTCGGCGGTGGACACCGCCGTCACCGCGTCGATCAGATCGGCCTTGCCCTGCGAATGGGCGACCATTTGCGCTTCGGCGTTCTGGGTCGTCTTCATCGTCTGCTCCATCGCGCCGTTCAGCACCTTGGAGAAGGCCGCACCGACATCGTTGGTGCGCTGGGCCTCGTCATTGAGACCAGAGACCTGCTTTTGAACGGCCCCGTAGGCCTTGGCGACGAGTAAAGGGTTCATCGAAAGCGCTTTCCAAAAAGTGGGGCGCACTTTTTGGATAAAAAAGCGCGCTAATAAAAAAGATCAGAACCTTTCCAAAGGTTCTGATTACCTTCTCAGCAGGTCAATGGTCTTTTGCTCGATCGAGCGGGCCGTTTCGATGACGTTCAGATTGGCCTCGTAGGCGCGTTGGGCGTCACGCATATCCATGCTCTGAATCAGGCTCTTGACGTTCGACTTCTTGACATTGCCCTGGGCATCCGCCGCCGGGTGGCTGGGGTCGTACTCGATCTCGAACGGGCTGTCGTCCGGCCTGACCGCCGCCAGCTTGACGCCCATGGCGCCGTCGATCTTGGCCGCTTCGAAGACCGGAATCTGGGCGCGATAAGGGTCCGCACCCGGCGTCTGACCGGTGGAGTCGGCATTGGCGATGTTTTCGGCGATGATGCGCATACGCGCCTGCTGCGCCCGGAGCGCGCTGGCGGCAACCGAAAGGGTCGGATGGGTTTCGGTGGTCTTGTTAACCGGCATATGAAACTCCCTTTACTTAACGGCCCGGGGCCTTGCCCGCCATACGGATCAGGCCCATCGTCTTCTGATAGAAGCCCAGCGCCGCTTCGTACTGCATGCGGCTCTCGGCCATTTTGAGCATCTGCTCTTCCAGCACGACCGAATTGCCGTCCATGGTCGTTTCCGAATCCGGCGCGATCATCGATTTAGGGGCGAATGTGCCCGTCCCTTCGGCGCTCATGTGCCCGGCTTCGGTCAGGCGCATCCCCAGTCCGGTCTGTTCCTGCTGGCCCTTCATCACCGCCTCGAAGTCCATGCGCTTGAGATCGCGCGGCTTGAAGCCCGGAGTCGTGGCGTTGGCGACGTTCTGCGCCACCAGCTTCTGACGCTGGCCCAGCCAGGTCATCTTGTCCTTCAGCGCCCCCAGGAGGCCGATATTTTCCGTGCTCATGCGCGACGCTTTCGTATCCGATGCGACTCAGCCTATTCAACTCAGCAGGCAAAATATGCCCCCTCCTTGGTTAATGAGCCTTTAAGGCTTTCGGGGCATGAGTAAGGTTCTGGAGGGGTTAGTCCGATGGACGTGTTCCTGAGTATATTGCGCGCGGCCTTCGCGCTGGCCATCGTACTGGGGCTGGTGCTCGGCCTCGCTTATGGCCTGCGTCGTTACGCGCCGCAACTGCTGGCGCGTTTTCAGGCTCAGCGCGGCGAGCGGCGCATGAACGTCGTCGAGACCCTGGTGCTCGACCCGGCGCGCCGGCTGGTGCTGGTGCGTATCGACGACGAGGAGCGCCTTCTGCTGCTGGGCGAAGGACAGGAACTGATCGAGCCGCGGCAACGGCCTGCGCCCAAGCCGCAACCCGCGCCGCCCGCCACCGTCAACCGTCCGGTGCTGTGATGCAGTTGCCCGAAATCTTCCGCCAGATCGGCAAGCCGATGCGCAAGCGCGACTACGCCCTGACGCTGCTGGGCGGCATTATCGGTTTCGCCCTGATGATCTTCCCCGGCGACGTGCTGGCGCAGTCGATCAATCTCGACCTGGGGCAGGGCGGCACCCTGACGGCGCGCGTGGTGCAGATGCTCGGCCTTCTGACCGTGCTGTCGCTGGCACCGTCCATCGTCATCATGACCACCTCCTTCATCCGCATCGTGGTGGTGCTGTCGCTGCTGAGAACCGCCCTCGGCCTGCAGCAGAGCCCGCCCAATGCCGTTCTGATCTCGCTGGCCATGTTCCTGTCGGCCGTGGTCATGGCCCCCACCTATCAGGCGGCCTACGACGCCGGCATCCGCCCGCTGATGGATCAGGAAATGGAGATGCCGCAGGCCTTCGACGCAGCCTCGGAGCCGGTCAAGACCTTTATGCTGTCTCAGGTCGATGCTGGCGATCTCAACCTGTTCATCCGCCTGTCGAAGGTCGAGAAACCTGCCGACAATATGGATTTGCCGGTGACGGTGATCACGCCGGCCTTCATGATCTCGGAGCTGAAGACGGCGTTTCTGATCGGCTTTTTGCTGTTCATCCCGTTTCTGGTGATCGACCTCGTCGTCGCCTCGGTGCTGATGAGCATGGGCATGATGATGCTGCCGCCGGTGGTGGTGTCCCTGCCGTTCAAGCTGATCTTCTTCGTGCTGGTCGACGGCTGGCGGCTGGTGTGCGGGTCGCTGGTCGAAAGCTTCACCAAGGCCGGGGGCGCGGGGAGTTAGATCTCGCCCTCGTCGACCTGCCGCGCGCCGTGCAGGATGCGAAGGATTTCGACCTCATCGCCTACGCGGTAATAGATGTTGTAGCGCCCGTGCGACAATATGCGGATATTTTGTCCAAGATTAGGACGCATCGCCCCGCGATAGGATAGGTTTGCAAGAGATAGACACTTTCTCTCTATCTCGTCAGTAAAGCTCAAAGCGCGAGTTTCATTATCTTCGGCGATATAAAAGGCAATATCTTCCAAATCAGCGATGGCCTTGGCGGAAAAAGCGACGATCATCCCTTATTTCGCGCCCTGTCAGTCAGTTTCTGCCGTAGCTCCGCAAACACCTGTTCTGCCGGGATAAACGGGCCCTCCATTCCCTTGACGATTTCGGCGCGCAGTTCATCCAGCCGCCGCTGCTTCTCCAGTTCGCGGTCCTCAAGCAGACGCAGGCCTTCGCGCACCACTTCGCTGACATTATTGTAGCGACCGCTGGCGATCTGCGCCTTAATGAAGTCTTCGAAATGCGGGCTGAGAGCGACGGATGTCGGCATGGCAGGCTCCTATCTATTACTAACAGATAGTAACACTGCCCCGCCCGTCTCTCAAGCGGCGCGCGTCAGCGCCTCGACCAGTTCGCGCTTGAAGCCGGCCAGGTCCTTCCATTGCGTCGCCACGCGCACAGGCCGGCCCTTGACCGGATCGATGAGGGTCATCCCCTCGTCGGTCACGCTGAGCGGCAGGGTTTCCATGACCAGCCGCGACTCGTCGAAGGCCATCTCGACGGCCACCGCGTCGAACTGCACCGAGCTTTGTTTGCTCAAGTCGAAGTCCTTGGCCATCCACGGCGCATTGGGCAGCCACACCTTGGAATTTTCAATGCAGGCCACGGCGAACGGATCGCGGCTGTCCCACAGTTTCCGCCAGTCCGGACCGTCCAGCGTCACCAGCCCGCAGGTATCGAGCGGCGTGATCGCGCAACTGATCCAGTCGGCTTCGAAAATGGTGCGCAGCGCCGCCGGATCGATCTTGACGTTGTATTCGGCATCCGCCGGGGCGACGCCCTTATAACCGATGCGCACCGAGCCAAACATGCCGATAAAGCGCGCCTTCTTCGCCAGTTGCGGCTCGCGTTTCAGCGCCTCGGCCAGTTCGGTGGCCGGGCCGACGCTGAGGATGGTCACGGGTTCCGGCGAGGTCATCACCGTGTCGATCATGGCCTGAGCCGCGTCCCTGCGGACCACGCCGGGATAGTCGTCAAGCCTGTAGTCGCCCAACCAGTCGGATTGCGCGCCGGTCTCTTCACCCTTGGGGCGGCCCATGGCGATGGCGACGTCGGTACGCTTCGCCAGGGTCAGAAGCTTACCCGTCAGACGCGCCTTGTAGTCCGGGCTGCCGGCATCGGTCGCCACCAGCTTCAGGTCCAGTTCCGGCCGCCGCAGCAGGTAGAGCAGCGCGAAAGTGTCATCCACATCTCCGCCGATATCGGTGTGAAAGATCACCGGCACGGGCTTGCGGCCCTGAGCGAGCACTGGCCCCGTTACCGACAGGGCCAGGGACGATAGAAGCAGGGTGCGGCGGTCGAACATGAGAAGCTCCATTTTACCTGAGCCTATGCCCGGCCGCCGCGCGCCGCAAGGTTTAGAACACCTCGACCGACTTCGTGCCCTTGTCGCTCAACGTACGATAGGCCGACAGGGCCGCGCCATTGACCATGGCGTAGAAGCCGGCGTTCAAAAAGCCGCTGAGCACCGTCTGGAAAATAAACAGCGGCGTCAGCAGAATTTCAAGCGACCCCATATCGGGCTGGCTCATCTGCCGCATGGCCGACAGGATATCCGAGCCCGTCCCGATCGTCAGCACCAGCAGCACCCCGTAGATGACGAACATGATGGCGCAGATCACCAGACCCAGCAGCAGATAACCGCCCAGCAGAACCCAGCCCTTGCCCTTGGTCAGCTTGAGGCTGCCGAAAATATCGATCTTCTGCTCGGCATAGCTTTGCGCCATCACCAGCGACCAGCGGCCCAGCACGTAGAGAAAGGCGATAAAGGCCACGACGATCAGAACAAAGCTGATCAGACCGCCAATAAAACCACCCTGCAGGACGCCGTTGATCACGGCGATGATAATACCGAACACGATGATGAACAGGATGTAGAAGAGCAGGAAAGCCAGCGCCCACAGTATGGTGACGAACACCTGACGGATTTCCGCCCCGCCCAGCCGCATGAAGCCCAGCCCCCTGGCTTCGGGCTGCAACTGGCTGCGGAATACCGCGCACTGGATGATGGCCGAAGCCAGCATGCCGACGATGAAGCTGATCAGCCACACCGGCGCCAGTTCCCCCAGCGATCCGAACACCGCCATCGGATCGTCCGGCGGCGATTGCTCCATGCCCTGCAAACGCGCGATGGCCGGCCCCGCCACAAGCACGGTCAGGACGCTGGTTGCGAAGCCAATCACCACGAGGACCACGCCCCACAAGGCGACGGCCAGCGGATGTTTGCGAATGATTTCAATGCCGTCAAAGGCAAAGTCGATAGACAGTTTCATGATGTCCCCCTCTCGAATTGAGATGTCAAACCTATCGTAAAAGAGGAAGGGCGCAAGGCCCCTCCTCTCGCCGTATCGTCAGTCCACCTTCTTCAGGTCGATGAACGGCGTGGCCGAACCCGTCACCTGAGGCATCTTGCCATCCCACTTTTCGATGGCGCGAAGCTGCACCACGCCGGGGCTGGCGGCGATCGACTGAGCGATCAGGCGGTTGGCCTCGGCCTGACCGCGGGCCTCTTCGATCCTGGCGTCGGCCTGCGCCTTGGCCACGGCGACCTGCGCCTGAGCCGCGGAGGCGTCGGCATCGGCCTTGGTCTTGGCCTGGATCGAGTCGAGGATCACCTGCGGGTAGCGGATGGTGCCGATCCAGTCGAGCTGGCTGATATTGACGCCCTGCGCTTCCCATTTACGATTGACGCGGTTGAGCGCCTTCTGGATCACCTGCTGGCGGCCGCCGCGATAGAGGAACTCGACGCTGACCAGTTCGGTTTCCGCCGCGATGGCCGAGCGCACGTCGTTGCGGATCGGACCTTCGAACAACTGATCGAAGCTCAGGCGATAGCGCGTATACAGCGCCGGCGCCTTGGCCGGATCGATGCGCATGACCAGTTGCACATCGGCCGTCATGGGCAGGGCGTTGTTGTCCGAGAAGTTGATTTCTTCGTTCTCCGGCCCGCGCTCGTCCTTCTCGCGGGTGTAGGTGTAGGTGCGCTGGATCACCGGAAATTCGACGATGCGCTCACCCACCAGATTGAGGTGCCAGCCCGACGGGATCGGCGTCTTGTCCACGCCGGCCTGCGGCCCCAGCGTGCGGATCTTCACCCCGACATTGCCGGGCTGGATCGTCTGACCGCACGAGGCCAGACCGAACAGCGCCAGCAGAGCCAATGCGCCGAGGGGCGCATAGACCTTCCATTTGCCGGACAGTTTCGGGTTCGGTATCGAATTGAGAGTCATGGGTTTCTTCGGCGCACGGGTTTCCGCCCGCGCGATCCGTCCTTTCTGAGAGTGACAGGAAGATGAAAGACAAAGGGATACGCGCCCTGAAAAGGGTGTGCATCGTCTTGGTTTCGGGGGCTTGATCGCAAGTAAAGCAAATATGGGCTTGGCCGAGATTTCGACTAGCGGACGAAGGGGCAAGATTAGTCAAATCGAGCGTTTCCGTCTTCATTCAGGGGCCGCGCATCTGTTCAGAGCGGCAATGCTTTTTCGTTTGGCGATCGTGGTCCTTCAGGTTCGTCTAAACTCCGATGATCCGGAGAATGTCGACATATTACATGGCCACAGGATCGCCATAAAGCGAATCCGGACAGCGATAACGGGAATGTGATGCGATCAGACTTTTATGGGGAAGCGAGCGATCAGCCAGTCACTTAGGCGGTGCCAGACAAGGGCGAAGGCCACCAGCAGCACCGCCCCGATCAGCACCACAGTGAACAGGAAGTCGAGCCCCAACCCCTGCTTGACCACCAGAAACGCATCCACCGCCGCCGGCGGGTGAAACACCTTTAGCCGCAGCATAAGAACCACGGCCAGACCGACGCTCAAGGCTGCGGCCCATTCTCCCGATCCGCACAGCCATAATACCGCGTACCCGGCCAGTGCCGACACCACATGCCCGCCGATCAGCGCCCTGGGTTGGGCCGAATCGGAGGACGGCGCGCCCATGATCAGAGCGATAGAGGTGATGAACGGCAGTTGCCAGAACGGCCGGTGGCTGATGAGCGCGGCGAATTCCAGCGCGCCGACGCAGAGCGCGGCCCCTGCCCCGGCCAGCAGCGCTATGATCAGCAGCCGCCCCAAACCAGAAGACATCACGCCGTTTTCGCGGTCGGCTGAGCGGGCTGCTGCCCCGGAGCGGCGGGCGCAGGCGGCGTGTTCTGAGTGCGGAACTTCTGCTTCATGGCAGCAACCCAGGCGGTGAAGCTGTCGGTCCGGGCGGCAGCGGTGGCAAAATCCGAAGCGCGCAGCGGCCCGTTGTCCATGCCGGCCAGCGCCACCCGCACGGCGTCGCCGTTCTGCGCCGTGTCGGCGAACTTGCCGAAGCGTTGCGACAGACGGTCGAGCGCTTT
The DNA here is from genome assembly GCF_020535245.1 of Asticcacaulis sp. AND118. Taxonomy (GTDB): domain Bacteria; phylum Pseudomonadota; class Alphaproteobacteria; order Caulobacterales; family Caulobacteraceae; genus Asticcacaulis. The sequence continues at coordinate 2,021,833 of NZ_CP084910.1, forward strand.
CTGATCGTCGGCGAGGCTGTAGGCCACCCCGGCGCGGATCAGATTGGCCTCGTCGGCCAGAGGCAAAGCGCCATCCGTCTTCCAGCGCTCACCCAGACGGCGCTCCAGCAGCGCCCCGGCCCTGGCCCAGTCCTTCTGCCGCCACAGGATGTCGGCGCGCACGTCCAGCGCTTCGGGCGACATGTCGTTGCCCAGCACCTCCAGCGCGTGATCCGGGCGGTTCAGTTCGTTGAGCGCGCGCGCCTCCAGCACCCGGCGCTCGGTCAGGACCGGCTTGGGCAGCAGGGTGTTGCGCGTCTTCCACAGGGCCTGCAACGCCTTTTCCGGCTGCCGGTTCATCAACTGGATGGCGGCCAGATCGGCGGCGACCTGCGCCTTGGCCACGCCCTGCAGGCGGTTATCGACCTGATATTGCAGCAGGTCGGCGGCCTGAGACAGCAGATCGACCTCGACCAGACGCCGCGCCAGACGCCGCACCATGGCGTCGCCGTCGGCCCCTACCGGCGTCAGTTCCTGAAAATCGTAGAACAGGCCCAGCGCCTCGACCGGCTGCAGGCCGTCGGCCATGCCGTCGAGGAACAGGCTGCGGAAGGCGGCGGTAAGCTTCTGATTGATCAGCACCGCATCGGGACGGTTGAAGAAGGACGTGCCCGCGCCGCGCAACACCTCAAGGGCTTCGCGATAGCGGCCCTGATTGAGGTAGATGTCGCCCATGGTGCGGATGGTTTCCAGTTCGGTATCGTCGCCGCGCCAGCGGAAGCGCAGCGCATTCATCAACTGGATCGTCTCGTCGGCCTTGGCCTCGCCCAGTTCGAGCCTGAGCCGTGCCGCACGCAGTTGCGCCGGGGTGTTGATGCGGTCGGCGGTGGCCTTGGAAATGGCGGCGTAGACGCGGTAGGCGCGGCCCTTGTCGCCCTGCGCCTCGATAATTTCGGCCTGCACCAGTTGCGCCTCCAGCCGGTCGAGCGGCGGCACGTCCTGACCCGTGGCGTAAACGATCAGATCCCACGCGCTCTTGGTGTCGCCCAGCGCCAGCGCCGCGCGGGCATTGGCCGTGGCAAAGCGCGTGCGCCACGCCGGCGGGAAGCCTTCCATCGCCGAAACGCCATCAGCAAAAGCCTTGCGCGCATCCTCGAAATGGCGGCCGCGTTCGGCGATGTAACCGCGCCAGAGATTGGCCGCCGGATCGTTCTGCAGGGCCGTCGAATCGAGATCGGCCTGTGCGTCGGACAGGCGTCCGGCCATCACCTTGGCCACCACCCGCAAGCCCCGCACCTGCGGATCGCCGAGGCTGCGCGGATTGTTACGGGTCAAAAGGTCGAGCACGCCCTGCCCTTCGAAATTCATCCCCTGCCCCACCAGAAAGCGCGCCAGATCGAGACGCGCGGCGTAGGGCCCTTCGGCCCCCAGCCCCTGCTCTTCGGCGGCGGCCTCCTGCAGGCGGTTATAGGTCTTGAGGAAGCCCTCCTCCGGCGTCTGGCTCCAGGCCGGGTCCGGCAAGGTCGGGAACAGAGCGGCCTTGAAACCGGCGCGGTCAGGCTTTTGCACGCCCTCGCCGTTCGAGGACAACAGCAGGCCGCCGGGGCGCGTCACCGCCACGCGGTCGCCTTCGACGGTGACGAGGATGTCCGGCGTCATGCGCTCGACCATCACCCCCTGCGCCGTCGCGCCGATGGAGGCCTGAAGCGTCGAACGGTCGTCGCGCACGGCCTTGGCCGGGCCGGGCGCCGGGATGACAGCGATGCGGTCGCCGACCATGGGGTCGCGTATCCACGCCACGCGCTTGGCCCCGGCCAGATTCAGGGTCAGGGTCGGCGAGCCCGTCGTATCGTCGCGCTTGACCGCGACCTCGCTGGTCTCGCCCGTCAACGCCCGCCCGCCGACGCGAATGCGCCAGGTCGCCCCCTGCGTATCGACCGACAGGCCGGTGGCCGAGGGCGCGACCAGCCGCAGGGCGGTGAAGCCGTCGTTCTTGACCCAGTTGGCCTCGGTGACGATAGTCCCGTCCTTGAGACCGGCGGGCAGACGAAAATCCACCTCACGGTCGAAAACCATCCACACGGCCTCGCCGCGCCGGAACACCGCCGCGCCGGTCACTTCGGGGAAGGGAAAATCGAGCTGGACGCCGTCCTCTACGCGCACCTGTTTCAGGGCGACGAGCGGAACCGCGGCCTTGGCGGGCGCTTCGGCGGCAGGCGCGGGCGCAAGCGCGCCGTCCTTGCGGTCTTCGGCGGTGACGGCCCTGATGACCTGAGCCACTTCGCTGTGATCGTCCTTGCTGTCGATCTGCACGAAGACCGCGCCGTCCGAACGGCCGAAGCGCGCCTTGGCCCCGTCGGCCAGTGTCAGGACGATTTCGCTGGCGCGCGCATCGCGGCGCAGATCGACCGACTTGACCCCGGTGGGCGGATTGACGCGAAAATCGCCGATGTCGGGCGTCTTTTGCCCCGGCAAGCGGATAACGACCTGCCCGTTGTCGCTGCGCACCGAGGCGCGCGAACCGATGGAACCATAGAGTTCGACGCGGCTGATGCCGCCATTGCGCCCGACGCGCAGGTCGATTTCGCCTTTGGAGGCCAGCGCGGCGGCGACCTGATTCGCCACCGGCGCGGACACGGCCAGTCCGGCGGCGCCCAGCCCCGACAGGGCCACGGCGGCGGCGGCGAAGCGGATGCTGCGCACGGAAAACCCTGCGGACGCGACCTCGCGCGACGGATAACGCAACTGCGTATCCGCATTCAGCGCGGCTTTGAGCCGTGACAGGTCGTGAGGTGGGCGCGTCATGACGCTCGAATCCTTGCCCTGATTGGGCTTAAGGCACGGTTAATAGCGAAGTAACGAAGGTTGATTTTTTGCGTCATCCACCCCCGGCCTGTCAGAAGGGAAACCGCGCAAAGCGCTTGAAACCATGACAGGTAGCCGACACAGTTATCAACGGTCGCACTGGAAGAACCCCCACCACCACATCTCGCCTGCGGCTCGTGCGGTCCCCCTCCCCAGTAAACTGGGGAGGTATAATATGTGCCAAACTACCGGGTGCAGGGGCCGCGCCCCTGCCCGCCGGAAGGCTCTTTTACTTCTTGACCGCCGGGGCGGCGGGCGTGGCCGGGGCTGCCGCCGTGTTGACCTTGTCGAGGCGGTTTTGCAGATCGTCCGCCTTCTTCATGCGCTGGGCCAGTTTTTCGGTCAGGTCGCGCGCCTTGTCGGGCTGCATCTGGGCCAGCATGGCGGCCAGATTGCGCTCCTTCATCTTCGACGCGATGGGCAGGCGCACATCGTCTTTCAGCGTCTCCATGACCTTGGCGGCGTCCTTGGGCTTCATCGATTCGTAGACCTTAACCATGCGAGCCACGTCTTCGTCGCCGGTCTTGCTGGCCTGATCGAGGAGGCTCTGCACCTGGGTCTTGAGGTCGCCCAGTTGCTTGATGCGCCCGTCGAGCTTGGCTTCGGCGGCGGCGATCAGTTGTTCTTGGGTCGCCATCTGCTTTTCGCGGGCGTCCAGCTCGGCGCGGCGCTGGGCCAGGCTCTGGATGACGCGCAGTTCCGACGGCGACATGCCGGCCTGTTTGGCCAGATCGTCGACCGAGGTGGCGCAGACGGGGGCGGCCTTGGCGGTCGCCGCGGCAGGCTGGGCGGCGTCGAGGATGGACAGGGCTTCGCTGTCGCCCGCCGCCGAGGCGGCTGCGGCGTCGGCGGCATCTGACGTGGTGTCGTCATCGGGCGAATCGGTCTTTTCCGCCGCCTTGCCTTTGGCGGGGGTTTTCGCATCCTTGGCGGGCGCTTCGGCCCAGGCGGTGGCGCTCTTGAGGAATTCGGGCATGGCCTCGATCGAGCCCACGGCGCGGACGGCGATGACGCCGCCGACGGCGACGGCGATCAGCGGCAGGAGGCGGAGGTTATTGGCCATTTTAATCTATACTCGGGTCAGCGCAGGCGCCGGAACAACGGGCGCGCGGGTTTAGGATCAGGCTCGGTCTCAGGCCTTGGCGTTGCATCCGGCCTTTCGTCGAATGTCTCACGCGTCCGGTCGCCATCGAACAGTTCGTCATCAAGGGCCGACGGCAGTCGCGTGCGAGACAGCTTCAGGGTGTCCGGTCGGGCGGCGCGTGGTTCGGCTTGTCTTTCCGGCGCGCTTCTGCGGCCGTCTTCCCGTACCGGCGCGCGATCGGCGTCAGGGACGCGGCGGGCGGCACGGTTTTGCGGGATGTCCTCAGGATCGGCGAACGCCCTCAACATTTCGTTAATCGCTTCCAGACCAAGGGCGCTGACCGCCTCCTGTTCGATCGACGCTTCACGGGGCGGGTCCCGGTCCACGGCGCGTTTCGACAGACGATCATTCATATCGCGCAGACGCCCCGACAAAGGCAGATCGAAATCATCCGCCGCATCGTCCTGATCATCGGTGTCCTCAAAAGCCGGACGGCCTCGCCCTGCATAGGTCTGACGTCCTTCGGCTCCGCGCGCCCCGGCCCAGTTTTCGCGCTGGGCCTGACGGGCGACCTGCAATGGCGGTTCGGCTTGCGGCTCAGGTTCCGCAAAACCGGACACCGGTGCAACGGGCACGTCCTCAAGCTCGCGGCGGGCGCGTTCGGCGCGGTTGATCTGGGTTTCCAGCTTCGACAACAGGTCGCGCGCCGCCAGAATCCGCCCGTGCAGCAGTTCCTGCGACTCGTCGGCATTGGTGTGCAGTTCGCGCAGCGACGCGTGCGCCTTGATCGCCGCCTGATCCAGTTCGGCCACGGCTTTGATGAAGCTTTCCTGGCCGTTGCGCAGGGCCTTCAGGCGCGCATTGAGGCGCATGCCGTACCACAGGGCCACCAGCAGCAGGCCCATGAGGACCATGTCCATGATCAGTCCGGCGGCGGCGGGCATGGTGAGCGGGCTACTTCTTCCTGATCTGCGTCAAGCGGCGCTTGGTGGAGGCCGCCAGCGGGTGATCCACGCGGACAGCGATATTATGGCCTTTTCGTCCCATCTTGCCGTTCGTCAGCGGAATGGTGCCGCATCGGAGCTGGACGGGAGAATCAGCCGTGGCGTTCAACACGATGGTCTCACCGACCTTCAAGTTCAAGACCTCCGACAGCGGCATCTGCTGTTCGTCGAGCACGGCGCGCACTTCCATCTGAGTCGTCCACAGTTCGGTGGCCAGATGGCTTTCCCAGATGTTGTCGCGGCCGAACTTCTCGCCCATGAACTGCTGCAGCAGCATCTTGCGGATCGGTTCCAGCGTGGCGTAGGGCAGGAGCAGTTCGACGCGCCCGCCGCGGTCTTCCATGTCGATGCGCAGCTTGACCAGAATCGCCGCATTGGCCGGGCGCGCGATGGCGGCGAAGCGCGGATTGGTCTCAAGACGGTCGAGATTGAAATTGACCGGCGTCAGCGGCTCGAAAGCCATCTTGGCGTCGTGCAGGATGACCTCGACCATGCGCTGCACCAGCACGCGCTCGATCGTGGTGTAGGGACGGCCTTCGATACGCAGCGCCGCCGTGCCGCGACGCCCGCCCAGAAGCACGTCCACGATGGAATAGATCAGGTTGGAATCGACGGTCAGAAGGCCGTAATTGTCCAGTTCCTCGGCGCGGAACACCGCCAGGATGGCCGGCAGCGGGATCGAGTTCAGATAGTCGCCGAAGCGGATCGACGAGATATTGTCGAGCGACACTTCGACGTTGTCCGAGGTGAAGTTACGCAAGGATGTCGTCATCAGACGCACGAGGCGGTCGAAGACGATTTCGAGCATCGGCAGGCGTTCGTAGGACACCATGGCCGAGTTGATGATCGCCCGGATGCCCGAACGCTCGTTATAGTCGTCGTCGCTGAGGTCGAAGCCCAGCAGGCTGTCGATTTCGTCCTGATTGAGGATGCGTTCGGCCCCGGTGGGCGAGGCCATGCGCGAATCGCCGCCACCGCCGCCGACCATGGCTTCCCATTCGGCGGCCAGGTCGCCGGCGCCGTCATCACCGCCACCGCCGCCCCCACCACCGCCGCCGGTCGCCGCTTCGGCCTCGGCGGCCAGCTCGGCCTCCCATTGGGCCATCAAGGCTTCCTGATCGACTTCCGCCATGAACTCCTACTTCCCACGCATCGTTTCAAACAGGCCGAATACCCTGATTCAGGTGATCAGCATCTCTTCAATCAGCACGGCGTTGATCTTATTGGGGGCCAGCACCAGATTCACCCGGCGCAGAATCTCAAGCCTGAGTTGATAGCTGCCCTGAGAGCCGGTCACGTCCTCCGGGCGCAGTTCGCGCAAAAAGCCCTGCAGCACGTCGTCGATGCGCGGCAGGCTCTCATTGAGTAGTTCGACCGTTTCGTGGTCGGCCACTTCGAAGGTCAGCTTGAGCTTGAGATAGGTCGATTTGCCGTCCGTGGTCTGGATATTGGCCAGCGTGTCGGGAAGGGTGAAATAGGTAATGCCGTCAGGCCCTTCGGCGATGACCGGCTGGGTCTTGGGATCGACCTTCTCGCCGCCACCGCCGTGACCGCCACCCTTCTCTTCCTTCTTCTTGCCATGGCCGTCGTCCTTTTTCTTTTCCTCGCCGTGGCCGCCCTTCGCCTCTTCGCCGTGCGCGCCGGCTTCGGCTGCGGGCTTGGGCTTGAGGAACAGAAAATAGGCCGCCGCGCCGCCCCCGCCCAGCAGCACCACCGCGCCGCCGGCAATGGCGATCAGCATGATCGGCAAGCCTTTTTTCTTGGGCGCTTCGCCTTCGGCGCCCTCGGCACCGTCTACCGGCGGCGCCTCTTCCTTCTTGGGTTTTTCTTTCTTGGCCATTACCCGCCTGACACCCTAAATCCAAACAGGCCCTCAGCCTCTCAAAACATGGTTAACGAAGCGTTTGGAATTACGGTTAGCGCGTTAACTTTTTCGCCGAAGAAGCGAAAACGAAGAGTCACACGGCGCGGAGCCCTCAATTTGGATATGAATACGGGGAAGCGACGCCGACGCCCCAGATCGCCGAGCCGCGCACATCGCTGCGTAAAAGGGTTAATCCGGATGAGATGGCAGGAGGTTAGCGACGGCTGTATATGAATACAGCCTAGCGACACCGACGCACCAGATCGCCGAGCCGCACACATCACTGCGTAAAAGGGTTTAATCCGGATGAGATGGCAGGAGGTTAGCGACGGCTGTATATGAATACAGCCTAGCGACACCGACGCACCAGATCGCCGGAGAAAACCCCTTTTACAACTGGCGACGGGTTTGGATGAAGTAGGTTATGCCGGTCCAGATGGAGGCCAGCGCCGCCAGCCAGAGGGCGATATAGGCAGCGGTGAAGAACGGGTCGTACCAGAGGGGCAGGAGCTTTTCGAGACCGAAGGCGGCCCAGCTTTCGGTGATGAGCAGGGCCCCGAGCGACACCATCTGGATCACGGTCTTCCACTTCGACAACAGGGTCACCGGCAGGGACAGGCTGCGCCCGGCAGTGGCTTCCCGCAAGGACGACACGGCAAATTCACGGAAAAGGATGATGGCGCCCGGCAGGACGAAGATCGGGTCGCCGGTGTGCATGGCGAACAGACCCAGCAGCGTGCCGCAGACCAGAATCTTGTCGGCGATGGGATCGAGGATGGAGCCCCATATCGACACGGCATTCAGCTTGCGCGCCAGATAGCCGTCGAAATAGTCGGTCGCCGCCGCCAGCACGAACAGATAGAAGGCCCAGCGCTGAAGCCCGAAGATCATGTCCGGCATCACCGACACCATGGGGATGGCGTCCGCCGAAATGGCCATCAGCACGAACATGGCGATACCAAGCACCAGCCGCGTGGCGGTCAGGATATTGGGGATCGGATTGACTTGTTCGTTGGTCATCGGGCACTTCCTTCGTCGCTCGCGCCCTGTTTGGCACTTCTGGCCTAAAATCTCAAAGCGAAAATGGCAGGCGTTTGCGCCTGCCATCCATTCACGCATCGGATTTAGAACTTCATGCCCAGGCCCAGCCACACGGACTGCTGCGTCAGTTCGGCCTTCACGCCGTCATCCTCGACATCGCCAAAGTCGGTATAGCGGTATTCGACGCGGCCGAAGACGCGGTCGCTGAAGGCGTGGTCGGCGCCGATGCCCGCCGTCCAGCCGGCGACGGTCTCGGTTCCCTTTTCGCCGTCATATTCGACATAGGCGCGGGTGCCCGCAACGCCCGCCGCGCCATAGAACAGCGTATTGCCCGACACGAAGCCCAGACGGGCGCGCAGCGCGCCGGAATAGTCGATGCCGGTTTCGACCGCTTCGCCCATGATGTCGTAGCGGTCGTTGGCGTTGTTCCAGTTGAGGTCGGCTTCGACGCCGAAGACCGTAGTGTTGCTCTGTCCATTGAAGCCCAGGATGACGCCCGCCGCGCCGTTGCCGGTGTCGTCGGAGGCCGTCTGGCGGGTCGTGCCGTTGTTATAGGTCACCTCCAGCTCAGTCTTGGCGTACCCGCCCTGGCCGGCGATGTAGGGACCAGAAAAATCAGATTGCGCCAATGCGGGCGCGGCGGCGAAAGCGGTCAGCGCAGCGGCGGAGAAAAACAGCGTTTTCATCGGAAATCCTTCAGGAAAATTGTCAGAACAGCCGCATAAGGCTATCTCCATAAGGATTCGATGAGCGCGCCCCTGCCTGAACCTCAAGGACACAGTCTGAGCGGCTTGGTGTGTCTGCGCATTTTTTCCGAAAAGTGGTGCCCACTTTATCGGATTGCGCTCTAGCCCTCACGGCGTCGCCTTCCTATAATTCCTGCATAGTGTGTTTCATTTCCTGCGGAAGCCTCCCCCATGCTGTCACGCCGCCTGCTCCTTAGCGCTGTTCTGGCCTTGAGCCTGACCGGCTGCGCCACTGTCGCCTCCGCACCGGATGAGCGTTTCACGCCGGTCGTGGTCGCCGCCAACCCTCTGGCGGCGAAGGCGGGGATGGAGATACTGGCGCGCGGCGGTACGGCGGTCGACGCCGCCATCGCCGTTCAGGCCACCCTGTCGCTGGTCGAGCCGCAAAGCTCCGGCCTCGGCGGCGGGGCCTTCATGGTCTATTACGACCATGCGACGGGCAAGGCCACGGCCTATAATGGCCGCGAAACCGCACCGAAATCCGCCGACGGCAACCTGTTCCTCAAGCCCGACGGCACGCCCCTGCCCTTCGGCGAAGCCGTCGTCTCGGGCCGCGCCACCGGCGTGCCGGGCGCCGTGCTGATGCTCGACATGGCTCATGCGCAACATGGCAGGCTGGCGTGGAAAGACCTGTTCCACACGCCGGAAAAGCTGGCCGAGGACGGTTTCGTCATCTCGCCGCGACTGGGCAACTATCTGGCCAGCGCGCGCTTCCCGCAGAGCCGGACGCCGGACGTGCAGACCTATTTCGGCGATGGCCAAGGCGGGTTCAAAAAGACCGGCGACCTGTTGAAAAACCCGGCCTATGCTGAAACCCTGCGCACGCTAGCCGACAAGGGCGCGGTGATCTTCCGCGAAGGCCCGCTGGTCGACGCCATTATCGCCAAGACGCACGAAGGGCCCCTGCCCGGGGACCTGCAAGCGGACGATTTCAAGATGTACTTCCCCAAGGCGGGCGAACCGGTCTGCGACACCTATCGCGTCTATATTATCTGCGTGCCGGAGCCGCCCTCGTCCGCCGTATCGCTGTTGCAGGCGTTGAAGATCGTCGAGGCCTTCCCGATGAGCGAATATGGCGTCGATGACGCGCGCGGCTGGCAGGTGCTCATCGAGGCCGAGCGCCTGATGTATGCCGACCGCGATCAGTACCTCGCCGACACCGACTTCGTCAGCGTGCCGGTCAGGGGGCTGCGCGATCCGGCCTATGTCAAATCGCGCGTCGCCACCATTACCATCGGCAAGGCGGCCCCCGCCCCGACCTATGGTACGCCGCCCACCGCCGTGGCCTGGGCGAAGGACGAAACGCACGAGGTCGCCGGCACCACCCACTTCGTCATCCGCGACCGCTACGGCAACGGCCTGTCCATGACGACGACGGTCGAGAGCATCTTCGGCACCGGGCGCATGGTCGGCGGCTTTTTCATCAATAATCAGCTTACCGACTTCTCCTTCACCCCCGTGAAGGACGGCCGCAAGGTCGCCAATGCCGTCGAAGGCGGCAAGCGCCCGCGCTCCTCCATGGCCCCGGTGCTGATCTTCGATAAGGACAAACACCTGATCGGCATGGTCGGTTCGCCCGGCGGCTCGTCCATCCTGTCCTATAATCTCAAGGCGCTGGTGGGGATGCTCGACTGGAACCTCAGCGTGAAGGACGCCGTGGCCCTGCCCAACGTCGTGGCGACCCCCGCCGCCATCCGCATCGAGGCCGGGCTGAAGCCGGATATCCTGCAAGGGTTGAAGGCCATGGGCTATACGATTCAGGAGGTGCAGGGCGAAAACTCCGGCCTGCACGGCGTGATGTTCCGCAATGGCGGCATCGACGGCGGGGCCGACCCCCGCCGCGAAGGCGTGGTGCTGACGGGCCAATGAAACCCTCTATTGTGATCCTTACCGGCGCGGGTATTTCGGCGGAATCGGGCGTGCCGACCTTCCGGGCATCGGACGGGCTATGGTGCGGGCACCGCGTCGAAGCCGTCGCCACACCGGAAGGCTTCGAGGCCAATCCGGTGCGGGTCCACGACTTCTACAATCAGCGCCGGGCACAGTTGAAAGAGGTCGCACCCAATGCCGCGCATCACGCTCTGGCAAGGCTGTCGGCAGAATATGACGGCGACGTGCTGCTGGTGACGCAGAATGTCGACGACCTGCACGACCGGGCGCATCGGGGCATCGCGCCGAAACGTGGCTTCGGCCTGATCCACATGCACGGCGAACTGCTGCGGGCGCGCTGCGTCGAGACGGAGAAAAGCTGCGACTGGGCCGGCGATATTCAGATCGACACGCCCTCGCCCTTCGGTGCGCTGGGCCTGCGTCCGGACATCGTGTGGTTCGGAGAGATGCCGTTTCAGATGGCGCGCATCTACGACGCCCTGTCGGGGTGCGGCCTGTTCCTGTCCATCGGCACGTCGGGCAATGTCTATCCGGCGGCCGGTTTCGTGCAGGAAGCTACCCGCGCCGGGGCGCATACGGTGGAGCTGAACCTAGAGCCGTCGATGGGCCAGAACCTGTTCAGCGAACACATCTACGGCCCCGCCACCGAAGTCGTCCCGGCCTATGTCGCGAGCCTGTTGCCTTAATCCCGTCTCCCCGCTTGTGGGGAAGGACGTTGTTAAAACACCCGCACCGCCGTGCAGCCGTTCATCTCGATCAGGATCAAAAGGTCGATCAGGGCCTGCACCGGGGCCGTGCCGAAATCGATATGCAGATGGCCGGCATCGATCAGCAGCGAATGGATATGCCCCGAAAAGCGCGAGTCGAGATCGACATTATTGTCTTCCGGATCGAACCACGTCTCGAACCACGCCTCAATGCCCTGAAGCGTCTCCGGCGCGCCGGTCAGAGACAGGTTCATCTCGTGCCAGTCGAGCGCCTCGACCGTCATCTCCAGTTCGTTGAGCGTCACTACGATCGGGTCAAAAGCCACCTCTTCGTCCGGCGACAGCTCGACGATCTGCGGCGCGTCCTCTTCGACCGGGCCGGTCATATAGTCGGCGCAATAGAGCGAACGGTAAAGCCCCGCCTCGGCCGAAACCTCCAGCTTGACCTCGGTCACACCGCCGGGATGGGCCTTGGCCTGCACGTCGGCGAAGTGCGCGAATTGCCCCACATAGGAGTCGCGCGCCAGTTCGATCAGTTCCTCAAATTCCATAGCGTCTTTTTTCTCTCGCGTTTTTTAGAAACGCTCTACTCGAAATGCGACAGGAAGGACTGGGTGCGCGGCAGTTCCTGATAGCGGTGCACCTTGACCCCCATGACCAGACCGAAGCCGATCATCACCGTGGTCATGACCGAGCCGCCGTAGGACAGGAGCGGCTGCGGCACGCCGACCACCGGGGCAAGACCCATGACCATCGCGCCGTTGATCAGCACGTACAACGCAAAGGTCGCCGTGACGCCCGCCGCGGCCAGCCGCCCGAAGTGCGAATGCGACAGGGACGCGATGCGCAGCGCCATGAACACCGCCAGCGCATAGAGGGCAAAAACCGTGAACGCCCCCAGAAAGCCCAACTCCTCGCCTACCGCCGCCAGAATGAAGTCGGTGTGCTTTTCGGGCAGGAAGCTGAGCTGCGACTGCGAGCCCAGCCCCAGCCCCTTACCCAGAAGCCCCCCGGATCCGATGGCGATCTTCGATTGCAGGATGTGATAGCCGTCGCCCGACGGATCGGCTTCCGGATTGAGGAAGGTCAGCACCCGCTTGCGCTGATAGTCGTGCATGACGAACAGGACGAAAAAGGGCACGGCCACGGCCCCGCTTAGCGCCGCCGCGCCGATGACGCGCCAGTCGAGCCCGGCAACGATCATCACGGCTATGCCCGTCATCAGGATCAGCATGGCCGTCCCCAGATCGGGCTGGTGCGCCACCAGCAGCACCGGGGCCATGATCATGGTGAAGGGGATCAGCAGCTTCCACGACAGGACCGCATCCCGGGTTCCCGCCTCGTGATACCAGCGCGCCAGCGCCATCACGATCGACAGCTTCATGAATTCCGAAGGCTGCATGGAGAAGGAACCGATCTCCAGCCAGCGCTGGGCCCCCATGCGCACGTCACCGAACAGTTCGACCGCCACCAGCAGCAACAGGGATATGCCATAGGCCGGATAGGCCAGCAGCATCCACCAGCGCAGGTCGACCAGCGCCAGCGCGATCATGAAGACGAAACACAGGCCGAAACGGAAGGCGTGGTTATAGGCCCACGGCTCCCACGACATACCGCCCACCGAATAGAGGACCAGCGCGCCGATGCCGGCGATCAGGGTCAGAACCAGGGCGAAACCCCAGTCGACCTGAAGCAGCTTGATGTCGTAGCGTTCGCGTTCGCCCCGCCGGGTCATTGCGCTTTCGGCCATGCCTTGTGGTCCTACGGAATGGGGGGGATGTATTCGTCGCTGCCCGGCGCGACTTCCGAGCTTTCGGCCTCGGGCGGCGCGTTTTCGGCGGCTTCGACCGGTTCGGGCGGCGGCGGGGCGACGATGCGGGCCTGAAGCTCAGGGTCCTTCAGCAGCGCCACCTTCATGATCTCGCGCGCCTTGGGCGCGGCGAAGCGGCCGCCGGCGATGCCGTGCTGGACGATGACCGCCATGGCGTATTTGGGACTATCGACAGGCGCATAGCAGACAAACAGGCCGTGATCCTTGTTCTTCCACTGCGTCGCCTTGCGCGTCCCGGCGCGGTCGTAATTGATGACCTGCGCCGTGCCAGTCTTGCCGGCCATCTTCATGTCGCCCAGATTGAGCTGCGAGTTACGAAAGGCCGTGCCGTCGGCGTCGTTCGACACCATCTCCATGCCGTCGCGCACGATCTTGACGTGCTCGGCCGGAATGCCCAGCGGCTTGAAATCGACATCGGTGTCGACGGCGCCGATCTTCTTGATCAGGTGCGGAGTGACCGCCTTCTGGCCGTTGGCGATACGCGCCACATAGACGGCCAGTTGCAGGGCCGAGACCGTGGTCGCCCCCTGCCCGATGGCCACCGACAGGGTTTCGCCCGGATGCCACTGCGGGTCCTTGGGCCGCCAGCGCGAACTGCCGTCGTAATATTCGCGCTTCCACTGCGTATTCGGCACCAGTCCCTTTTTCTGTCCGCTGATCTCCAGATCGAAGACCTCGCCCAGCCCCAGCTTGTGCGCCGTGGCCGAGATGCGGTCGACGCCCGCGTCGTTGCAGAAGTGGTAGAAATAGGTGTCGCACGAATATTTCAGCGCCTGACGCATATCGACCGAACCATGCACGCCGTGGCAGCGGAAGGTGCGATTGCCGAAGCGGTAAGACCCGCGGCAGACCACGCGCTGCGCCGGATCGATGCCCCTGTCGAGGAAGGACAGGGCCGTGGCCATCTTGAAGGTCGAGCCCGGCGCGAAGGTCGAGCCGATCGCCTTATCCAGCAACGGCGTGCGCTCATATTCGTTCAGCAGCTTGTAGGCCTTGGACGAAATGCCCGACACGAAGAGGTTGGGGTCGAAGGACGGCGCCGACACCATGCACAGGATTTCGCCCGTATGGATGTTGATCAGTACGGCGCTGCCCGAATCCTGCTCGAAGACCTCCAGCGCGCGGGCCTGCACCTCGGCGTCGAGCGTCAGGGTGATGTCCTCGCCCGGCGTCGACGGACGCGTGCCGTCGGGGTCTTCGGCGACGATATTGCCGCGCGCATTGACCTCGATCTTCTGCGCCCCGGCCACGCCGCGCAACTGTTTGTCGAAGGCCTTTTCCACGCCCTGCTTGCCGATGCGGAAGCCCGGATGCAGCAGCAGCGGATCGGGGTTTTCGCCTTCGGCTTTTAGGTCCTTTTCCGAGATCTTCGAGACATAGCCGACGACGTGCGAAAAGGCACCCCCGTAGTGATAGACGCGGATTTCGTCCATCACCGCCTGCACGCCGGGGATTTCGGCGGCAAACAGGTTGACGCGCGAAAACTCTTCCCAGGTCAGGTCGGCGGCCACGACGGTCGGCACGAAGCGCTGCGACTGGTTGATGTCGCGCACGATGCGGCGGCGATTGTCCTGCACCTGCGGCAGGACGTAGGAGATCTGGTCCAGCGTCGCATCGAGGTCGTCGATTTCGTTGCGGATGATCAGCACGCGGAAGGACGGGCGATTGCCGGCGATGACATTGCCGTTGCGGTCGAGAATCTTGCCGCGCGGCGGCGGCACGACGCGAAAATTGAACTGGTTGGCCGCCGAAAGGCGCTTGTACTTGCCGCCCTGTACGATCTGCAGCAGCGCCAGTTGCCCGCCCAGCGCGAAGATGCCCAGCGCCGTCACCCCGCCCAGCAGGAAGACGCGGCGATGGAACGTCCCCTGCTTCTCGTTGACGTCCTCGAAGAAGATGGAGGGTTCGCTCAATTGAACCTCACATCGCTGTTGAGGAAGCGATCGAGCAGGATCAGCACGAAGACCACCAGACACCAGGTGACGAACATCTGCTCGAAGACGCTGATCAGGCGCGGTACGACGCCGGAATCGAGCGTGGTCAGCACCACCCCCAGCGTGAAGAACAGCAGCACCGCCAGACTGTAGGCCCCGATGACCACCCAGGTGTCCTGCCCCACAATATAGCTGCGGATGACCAGCGTCACGGCGTGCACCGCCATCAGGCAGATGACGTAGAAGCCGAGCGGCGCGCCCCAGAAATAATCGAGGAACAGGCCCATCACCGCCAGCAGGAAGGGGGCGATGAAGCTGGGGCGGATCAGCGGCCACGCAAAGGCGAGCGCTACCGGCCACACCGGCTCCGGCAGGTCGAGGCCGAACGGCAGCGGCAGATCGGTAGCCAGAACCAGCGTCGCCAGTACGGCCAGAAGCGCCGGATAGAGCAGCCAGTCCTGAGGCCCGACCGTGCCGCCGGCGCCACGGCGCGGCGTGCGGTTTTCAAAGAGGGCCTTGTACAGGCGCGCACGGCGACTGGCCGACGGCGTCATGCTGCGCGTGGACGAAGATCGAGGTCGGCGTTGCGGAGCCAGCATGGCCTAGCCTCCGCTGGCGCTGGCGGCGGAGGCCGGCGCTTCGGCGGCCGGGGTCGTTTGCGGACGGGGGGCGGCCGGGACGGGTGTGGGGCGCGGACGGGGCGCGGCAGCGGTGGTCGCGCTGGCCGAGGTTGCGCTTTGCGATGAGACCGACGCGGAGGTAGCGGCCGTCGGCGCCGTCGGGGTCGGCGGCGGCAGGACCTCGGTCGCCAGCGGCGAACGCAGCACCTCGTCGGCGCGCGGGAAGTGGGTGAAATCCTGGAACTTCAGCACCTTGACCAGATCGATGGGACCGCGATTGGTGTAGAGGTCGACGCGCCAGACGCCGTCGACGCCGCGGCGCGCTTCGCCCACCGGCAGGCCGCGCGGGAAGATGCCGCCGTCGCCGGAGGTCAGGATCTGATCGCCTTTTTTCAGCACGTCCGGGCCGCCGCGCACGAACTCCAGACGCGGGAAGCCGCCGCCGTCGCCGACCATCATGGCGCGGGCGTCGGTGCGCGTCACCATAACCGGCACGCGGCTGACGACGTCGGTGACCATCAGGATGCGGCTGACATCGGGACTGACGCCGACCACGCGGCCGACCAGCCCGTGCTCGTTGATCACCGGATTGCCGAAAGCCAGCCCCTTGGTCACGCCGGCGTCGATCAGGCGGTTATTGTTGAACGGCCCGCGCGACACCGAAACCGAACGCGCCGTGACGCTTTCGACCTCCGGCTCGGTGCGCAGGTTGAGCAGCACCTCGTAGCGGCGGTTAAGCTCCTTCGCCTGACGATAGGCGTCGCGGTACTTTTCCAGTTCGACGATCTTCTGCTTGAGGACGCGGTTCTCGCTGACGGCGAAAAAATAGTCCTCGATGCCGTTGGTGCGGTCGCTGACGAAGTGGGCCGGACCGGTCAGGAGATTATTGCCCTTGGCCGCCGCGCGGTCGAAGCCGGCGCGGTTGCCGTAGGAGGCGGCGTCCAGACCGCCGCGACGATCGCCCAGAAACATCAAGGCGCCGACCACGCAGATGGCGGCGACGACGACCATTACCCCCCAGGTAATGGGCAGCTTCAGGTGCTGAAAAGGCTGGTTATCCCCGTATGACACGCCGACTTCCCTCCGGGTCCGCCCGGACCCTCACTCAGAGGACTGATACTGCAGGTTTCATTCCGGAAGTATCAAGGAGATTCTGGTCGATCTGATGACAAAGACAAGGCCAATGCGCCGCCTCCGCCTCAGAAGCCCATCTTTCTCAGAACCCCATCTTGCTTAGAACATGGTGGAATCGAGGATGCCCTTCATCCAGCGCGGATGCTCAAGCACCTTGCCGCAACCGATGGCCACGCAGGACAGCGGGTCTTCGGCGATGGTCACCGGCAGGCCGGTCTGATCGCGGATTTCCGAGTCGAGACCGCGCAGCAGCGCACCGCCGCCGGTCAGCATGATGCCCTTGTCGGCGATGTCGGCGGCCAGTTCCGGCGGCGTGGCTTCCAGGGCGACCTTGACGGCCTCGATGATCTGGGCGACCGGTTCGGCCAGCGCTTCGGCGGCCTGGCGCTCGCTGATGCGGACTTCGCGCGGCACGCCCTGCATCAGGTCGCGGCCCTTGACCTCGATGGCCAGACCTTCGCCGTCGTGCGGGACGCGGGCGGTGCCGATGTCCTTCTTGATGCGCTCGGCGGTGGTTTCGCCGATCAGCAGGTTGTGGTTGCGGCGCATGAAGTTGGTGATGGCTTCGTCCATCTTGTCGCCGCCGACGCGGACCGACTTGGCGTACACCACACCCGACAGCGACAGAACGGCCACTTCGGTGGTGCCGCCGCCGATATCGACGACCATCGAGCCGGTCGGCTCATGAATGGGCAGGCCCGCCCCGATGGCGGCGGCCATGGGTTCGGGCAGCAGGCCGACGCGGCGCGCGCCGGCGTTCAGGCACGAGTCGTTGATGGCGCGGCGCTCCACGGCGGTGGCGCCCGACGGCACGCAGACGATGACCTTGGGGTTCACGAAACCCTTGCGGTTATGCACCTTGCGGATGAAGTGCTTGATCATTTCCTCGGCGACTTCAAAGTCGGCGATGACCCCGTCGCGCATCGGACGGATCGCTTCCATGTGGCCCGGCGTACGGCCCAGCATCTGCTTGGCTTCGATACCCACGGCGTGCACGACCTTGCGCCCGCCCATGTTACGCAGCGCCACCACCGACGGCTCATTGAGCACGATGCCGCGTCCCTTCTGATAGACCAGCGTATTGGCCGTACCGAGATCGATGGCGATATCGTTGGAGAAGCTGCCGAAGAAGGGCTTTAACATTGAGCACTACCGCGATAAATTTTGTCTGGGAGGTGGCCGGGATACCGGCGGCGCAGGGGTTGCCCCATAAGGGCGTCGCGCCGCGAAAACACGCGCCGTCCGCAAGGGGAAAACTCCCTTGCCCGTATCTCGCGTCAATTTCAAGGCTTTCAAAAAAAAACTTCGAATCACCTTGAAACGCTGCACAAACTTCCCAGCGGTAAACCGTTGATTTCGATCAGGCCTCTTCGGCCCCGGCGCGCCCTTCGCGCCACCTGGCGATCAGGTGCCGCGTCAGCACCACCAGCCCCAGCCAGACGAGGCCGATGGCGGCGATCAGCAGCGTGCCCTTCCAGTCCGCCCCTTCGGTCATGCGGGTGAAGACATTGCCGAACAACGCCACCAGCGCCGTCTTGGGGATCGAGCCGAGCGCCAGCCCCAGCATGAAGCCGGCGAACGGGGCTTTCGACACGCCGAACGCCATGTTGACGATGATGAACGGCGCCGACGGCACGTTGCGCACGATGAACGAGGCCGAAAAGGCGTTGCGCCCGATATAGTTCGACAGCCGCCCCAGATGCCCGCCGCCGATGCGGTTGAACGTCTCCGCTCCGATCAGGCGGCCCGTATAGAAGGTCGCCGCCCCAGACACGATGGTCGCCACCCACGAATAGAGAAAGCCCAGCCACGGCCCGAAGGCCACGACGCAGGCGGCGATCAGCACGAACTGCGGCGCGCCGATATAGGCCGAAAGCGTAAAGACGGCGATGACGATGAAGATGCCCCAGGGGGAGTCCTTATACTCCGCCATCCACATCTCGAATTCGTGGGTGACCTCATGGCCGAAATCGGTCTTGCCGATGAGAAAGACCACCCCGATCATGGCGAACAGGGCCAGCGTCACCCAGATGGCGCGCACCGTCTTGGCGTCCATCTCGAACAGGAAGTTGCAGCACTGCCGCCAGATGGGCGGCTTGCTGTCGCAGGGCGGGGTCTGCGTCGTTTCGGGTTCGGAAATATTGGGTTCTGGCGTCTCGGTCATGCCCGCCGTATGTGCGCCGGACCGCAATCGAAATCAAGACAACTGGTGTAACGGATATTACGGCAACACCAGATCGGCTCGAACGGGCAGGTGATCAGAGCCGACTTCAGGCCGCACCCTGAACCTTCCGCCGACCGCACGATCTGAATAGCCGGCCTTTTTCGAGCGTCCGATCGTGAAGTTCTCACCCGGTCACGTGACCCGTAGCGCCCCTTTCGTTCCTCGCGCAACCATCTTTACCGCCTCTATCGCGCCTTTAGGCAACGCCTTTGCGAAAATGTCGCACAATCCTGCAACAGTGCTGGACAAATGCCGCCCTTCGCGCAAAAGAGGGGCAACCTCCACCGCCCAAAGCCCGATACCCAAAGGCGACATCTCATGACCTTCGTCGAATCCGATACGCTGAAGCGCGTCAAGCCGTCCCCCACCCTCGCCGTGACCGCCAAGGCGCGCGAACTGGCCCGTCAGGGCAAGAAAGTGATCTCGCTGGGCGCGGGCGAGCCGGACTTCGACACCCCGGAAAATATCTGCGACGCCGCCATCAAGGCGATCAAGCGCGGTGAAACCCGCTACACCGACGTCGACGGCATCCCCGAACTGAAGGCCGCCATCGTCGAGAAGTTCAAGCGCGAAAACGGTCTGGAATACAAGACGACGCAGGTCTCCGTCTCTCCGGGCGGCAAGCCGGTCATCTACAACGCCATGATGGCCTCGGTGAATGTCGGCGACGAAGTGATCATCCCGGCCCCCTACTGGGTGTCCTATCCGGACATGGTGCTGCTGGCCGGTGGCACGCCCGTCTTCGCCGTCGGCGAAATGTCGACCGGCTTCAAGCTGAAGCCGGAAACGCTCGAAGCCGCCATCACGCCCAAGACCAAGTGGCTGATCCTCAACTCGCCGTCCAACCCGTCGGGCGCGGCCTATACCGAGGCCGAACTGAAGGCCCTGGGCGAAGTGCTGAAGAAGCATCCGCACGTGTGGATCCTCACCGACGACATGTACGAGCACCTGACCTTCGACGGCTTCAAATACACCACCATCGCTCAGGTCGTGCCGGAACTGTACGAGCGCACCCTGACCATGAACGGCGTGTCGAAGGCCTATTCGATGACCGGCTGGCGCATCGGCTACGCGGCCGGCCCTGAGCCGCTGATCAAGGCCATGTCGAAGATCATCTCACAATCGACCTCCAACCCCTGCTCGATCGCGCAGTGGGCCGCCGTCGAAGCCCTCAACGGGCCGCAGGACTTCATCCCGGAACGCGCCGCCGTGTTCCAGAAGCGCCGCGACCTGGTCGTCGCCGGCCTGAACGCCGCCGAAGGCATAAACTGCCCCGTGCCGGAAGGCGCCTTCTACGTCTATCCGTCGATCGAAGGTCTGATCGGCAAGACCGCCCCGTCGGGCAAGGTCATCCAGACCGACGAAGACTTCGCTTCGGAACTGCTGCAGCAGGAAACCGTTGCCGTGGTGCACGGCGCGGCCTTCGGCCTGTCGCCCTTCTTCCGCATCTCGTATGCGACCTCGGAAGCGGTGCTGACCGAAGCCTGCGAGCGCATCCAGCGCTTCTGCGCCTCGCTGAAGTAAGGTTTCGCCTCCAAGCCCCCTCTCCCTTGAGGGAGAGGGTTGGGGTGAGGGGGAACACGAAACACTTGCATTCACAACTTCGCCCATCCCCCTCACCCGCCCCTACGGGCCACCCTCTCCCTCAAGGGAGAGGGACTTGAGCATGTGGCTTCTCTCCCCCCTCGATTGTTTGACCGTGGTCGCCATCGCTGCCGGGCTGGCCGCACTTTTGGCGCAACTGGCTATTCGCGGCGGGCCGGTCGATATTCCGCGCGACCGCGGCGCGCACAAGGCCCCGACCCCGACCAGCGGCGGGCTGGCCGTCATGGCCGCCAGCGGACTGGCCATCGCTTTTGGCGTTTTGGAACTTTACGCTCACGTGCCGCAGACCGGCCTGTGGCTGTTCGGCTTTGCGGCTCTGGCCGGGCTGTCCGGGGCGATTGACGATGTGCTGGACCTGCCCGCCAAGGCGCGTCTGCTGTTTCAGATCATCCTGTGCGCCGGTTTTGCCAGCCTCTATCCGGTGCATGAGCTGATCCTGGCCCCCGGCCTGACTCTGGCCGTGCCGTTTCCGCTGGGGGTTCTGGCCGCCACCACGTGGCTGGTACTGGGGCTCAATGCCATCAATTTCATGGACGGGTCGAACGGTCTTGCCATCGGCACGCAGGCCGTGTGCCTGCTAATCTATGCCGGGTTTGTGCTCGCCTTCGGCTCGCCCCCCGTGTCGATGCTAGGCGGGGTGCTGCTGGTGTTTCTGGCTACTGGCGGGGCCTTTGCCGGGCTGTTGCCGTTCAATATGCCACTGGGCAAGGTGTTTCAGGGCGACGCCGGGTCGCTGTTCGGCGGCGCGCTGGTCACCGGCGGCGCGCTGGTCCTCAGCACGCACGAGATCGCTTCGGTATGGCTGGGCGGCTTCCTGCTGGCCCCGTTGCTGGTCGATGTCGTGCTGACGCTGATCTGGCGCGCGCGGCGCAAGCGCAACCTGCTTCAGGCGCATAAGGACCATCTCTATCAGCAATGGCTGATCCACCGCGACCCCAGCCACGCGCGACTGGCCTTGAAGGTGTGGGGGCTGTGCGCCCTGTCCTGCGCGGTCGGGACAGCGGCGCGGCTGATCGGCGTGATGACCGGCGTTGAAATGCGCTTTGCCGCCCTGTGTCTGGTGGTCGCCGGCCTGGGCTATGGCTGGTTCCGGTTGCGCCGAGGGCTCACTACGTGAGCTTTTTTGCCGCTCAGACGCCGCAAGGCTCGCCGCATAAGCGGCGGCGGGCGGGGGCCCTTGCCAAATCTTGATGCGTAAGCCGCATCACGATTTGGAGTTCAGGATAAGCCCGAAATACAGATCGTCTTCGACCGTGCCGTCGGGCAGGCGCACCCGCCCCTTGAGCCGCCCTTCCTGCACAAAACCCAGACTTTCATACAGCGCGATACCGCGCTTATTGCCTTCGCGGCACAAGAGTTCAATGCGCCGGATGTGCGGCAAACGCTGACCGCTATGGGCGATCAGGGCCTCGAACAGGCGACGCCCGATCCCCTGCCCCTGCGTGGCGGGAGACACGGCCACGGTCAGGTCGCCAAGAACGTGGGCAAACTGCTTCGGCGCCGGCGCACAGGCGTGGATTTCCCCGACGCAGCGCCCCTCGCTTTCGGCAATCAGGCACAGGCCGCGCGTCAGGGCCGCCGTCAGGTTGCCTTCTATATAGTCCGTGGTGATCTCGTCTTCCGTGCGCGCCAGCCCGCCGCTGAGGCGCGCCACCTCGCGATAAAGCGCCGCAATGGCCGGGGCATCGGCGGCGGTGGCCAGTCTGATCTCAGTCTTCATCTTCGCCCGTGGGTTTCTGACGACCGGACTTGACCGTCGACCGGATGGATTTGGCCACCAGACGGCGGCGCACGGAGCCTTGAGTCGGCTTGGTCTTGACGCGCGGCGGCGGGGGCGGCGCGGCGGCCTTCTGCAGCAGTTCGACAAAGCGTTCGCGCGCCGCCTTGCGGTTCATGTCCTGCGTGCGATGGGTCTGAACGAAGAGGACCAGCACCCCGTCCTGCGTCACGCGCCGCCCGCCCAGCGTGATCAGCCGCTGCTTGACCTCGTAAGGGATGGTCTGGTTTTCCCAGATCGAAAAGCGCAGTTCGACGGCGGTCGAGACCTTGTTGACATTCTGCCCGCCCGCCCCCGACGACCGCACGAAACTCTCGCTCAGTTCGGCCTCATCGACGGAGATTTTGGGCGTGATGAAAATCATAGGTTCCCATAACAAAAATGCGCCCCACCCGGCCATGATAAATCAGGCCAGGTCAAGCGCATCCTGATTTGTTCGCATGGACGCCACCCTCTGCGCCCGTTACGGGTGCAGGGGCTGAGCCCCTGCTAGTCTTCCAGCGTCGCCGACAGCATCCACAAGTGCTTTTCGTGGCTGCCCAAACGCACGGTCAGCAGGTCGACCGTGGGGTCGTCGCTGGCGTCGTCGGCGACCTTGATGGCGTTTTTCAGCGTCTCGATCAGGGTCTTGTGGCCCTTGACCAGTTCCTTGACCATGTCGGTGGCCGATTTGGTGGCGTCGCCTTCCTTGATCGAGGACAGGTTGCCGAAGGCCGAGCCCGACATCGGGGCCAGTTCGCCCAGGGCGCGGATACGCTCGGCGATTTCGTCCAGCGCCGTCCACATTTCGGTGTACTGCGTCATAAACATATTGTGCAGGCTGTTGAATTGCGGCCCGCGCACGTTCCAGTGATAGCCGTGCGTCTTGAGATAGAGATTATAGCTGTCGGCCAGCACCTTCGACAGTTCGAGACAAACAGGGGTGTCGGCCAGAGATTCGGCTGCCTTGGGCATAATGATTATCCTTATAAAATACGGTAATGCCGATATGAGCAGGTCCGCATAAACTTTCAATGACCATTGGCAGACTATTCCGGTTTTTACGGAATTTTGTCTGACGAGACGCTGCGTCACCCCATCGCGGCGGTGAATTAACGATACAATATGTGATGGTTTTTTAACGGCCCGCTCTTGCATTGGGCGGACAAAGGCGTATTTTAGCGCCACTTATGCTAAATTTGAGCATAAGGTCGCCACCCACCCGCCGGGGCGACGCGCGGAGAGGAAAAAATGCTGCACAGCAAAAACCCGATCGTTGACGAAGCCCTTGGTTCGCTTGCCTTTACGCCTGATGTCGAGGCGGAAACGGCGGACATCTATGCACGCCTCAAGGGCAAGGTGTCGCCGATCGAATGGCAGCTTCAGGCCCCGCTGATCGCGGCCATCAACCGCCTCAAGCGCGAAAAGAACGCGGTCATTCTGGCGCATAACTATATGACGCCCGACATCTTTCATGGTGTGGGCGATTATGTCGGCGACTCGCTGGGTCTGGCCCGCGAAGCCGCCAAGTCGGACGCCAAGGTGATCGTGCAGGGCGGCGTGCACTTCATGGCCGAAACCTCGAAGATTCTGGCCCCGGAAAAGACCGTGCTGATACCCGACCTGCGCGCCGGCTGTTCGCTGGCCACCAGCCTGACAGGCGCGCAACTGCGTCTGATCAAGCAGCGCTATCCGGGCCTGCCGGTCGTCTCCTATGTCAACACCACGGCCGATGTGAAGGCCGAAACCGACATCTGTTGCACCTCGGCCAATGCGGTGCAGGTGGTCGAGTGGGCCGCAAAGGAATGGGGCGTCGATCGCGTGATCCTCGTCCCCGACGAATTCCTGGCCCGCAATGTGGCGCGTCAGACCCATATCGGCATCATTGCCTATAAGGGCGCGTGCGAGGTGCATGAGCGCTTCAATGCGCAGGACATTGCCGATGTGCGCGCCGCCCACCCCGATGCGGTGGTGCTGGGCCACCCGGAATGCCCGCCGGATGTCATCGCCGCCTGCGACTTCACCGGCTCGACCACGGCCATGGCCGACTATGTGACGCAGAACAAGCCGAAGCAGGTGGTGCTGATCACCGAATGTTCGATGGCCGACAACGTTACCGCCGACGCCGGTCCGGAGGTCGAGTTCCTGCGTCCGTGCAACCTGTGCCCGCACATGAAGCGCATCACGCTGGAAGGCATCTACGCCTCGCTGCTGACGATGACGCACGAGGTGACGGTGGACGCCGCCATTATCGACAAGGCGCGCCTGTCGGTGCAGCGCATGATCGACATGCCGCCGACCGCGACGCCTGCCCGCTACGACATGATCAAGGCCCGGCACCATGTGGATGTCGAGTTGATAAGCTAAGGAAGCCCCTCCCCTTCTCCCTTGAGGGAGAAGGTGGCCTGAGCATAGCGAAGGTCGGATGAGGGGGACTGCGGGGAAGCGCTCTCCCCCTCACCCCAGCCCTCTCCCTCAAGGGAGAGGGCGTTAAGTGGAGGCCATCATGGCCAACGAAGTTCATATCCATAACGGTCCGCTGATCATCGGCGCAGGGCTGGCCGGCCTGAGCGTCGCGCTCAACACCGCGCCACAGCCCGCGCTGGTGCTGGCCCCGGTCGAGCTGGGTGCGGCCTGCTCCTCGGCCTGGGCGCAGGGCGGCATCGCCGCGGCCCTTTCCGCGCAGGACTCCCCCGAAGCCCACGCGCAGGACACGCTGGCCGCCGGCGCCGGCATCAACGATCCGGCCGCCACCCACGCCCTGACCGAGATGGGCCCCGGCGTCGTGCATCGTCTCAACGATCTCGGCGCACCCTTCGACCATAATGCCGACGGCAGCTACGTGCTCAACCGCGAAGCCGCCCACGGCCTCGCCCGCGTCGCCCGCGTCGGCGGCGATCTGGCTGGCAAGAAGATTTTGGAGGCCGTGGTGGCCGCCGCGAAAGCCGCGCCGCATATCGACATCTGGGAAGGGGCCGTCGCCACCGGCCTGATCAAATCCGACGTGGAGACGGTCATCGGTGCCGTGGTCGAACGCGGCGGCCGGACGATCGAGGTCTATGCCCCAGTGGTCGTGCTGGCTTCGGGCGGTTCGGGCGGCCTTTACGCCGTCACCACCAACCCCGCCAATCTGCGCGGCGAAGGCATGGCCATGGCGGCGCTTGCCGGGGCCGAAATCGCCGATCCGGAATTCGTACAGTTCCACCCCACCGCCATTAATATCGGGGCCGACCCCGCCCCTCTGGCCACCGAAGCCCTGCGCGGCGAAGGCGCGACGCTGATCACCAAAGACGGCTATCGCTTTGCCTTTGACGACCACGGAGACGGCGAACTGGCCCCGCGCGACATTGTGGCCCGCGCCGTGCACCGCGCCAATACGACCCTGGGCGGGGCCTATCTCGACTGCCGCACGGCCATAGGCGCGCACTTCCCGCACGAATTCCCCACCGTCTTCGCCTCGTGCATGGCAGCGGGCATAGACCCGCGCGTCCAGCCCATCCCTGTCGCCCCGGCGGCGCATTATCATATGGGCGGCATCCGCACCAACATCGACGGCCATACGAGCTTGCGCAACCTCTTCGCCGTCGGCGAATGCGCCTCGACCGGCGTGCACGGGGCCAACCGTCTGGCCTCCAACAGCCTGCTCGAAGCCGCCGCCTTCGGTGAGCGCGTGGGCCAGAAAGCATCTCGGGCGGCGGCGCGCGAAATGCCGCGCTTCGCCCCCGATCCCGCCACCATCCTGCGCCCTGCCCAGCCGCCGCGCCTGACGCCCGAAGCGCTGAAACGCCTGCGCGACGCCATGCAGGCCCATGCCGCCGTCATCCGCGACGAGGCAGGGCTTAAGACCCTGCTGCAAACGCTCGACGCACTGGAGGCGACGTTCAAAGGTGCGTTACCTCTGGTCGCGGCGCGCCTGATCGCGCAATGCGCCTTGCAAAGGCGCGAGAGTCGCGGTTCTCATTACCGTAAGGACCATCCCGAAACGGCGACCGAAGGTCAGCGCACCTTCATCCGTTTGACAGAGACTGGCCTTATGCAGATGGAAACCCAGAAGGAAGTGGCCTGAGATGTATATTACCGGATTGCCCGACCTGCTCATCGAACCCATCGTGCGCGACGCCCTGCGCGAAGACCTCGGTCTGGCCGGCGACGTCACCGCCGACGCCGTCATCCCGCCGCGCGCCCGTTTCAAGGCCGAATTCCGCGCCCGCGAAGCCGGGACCGTCGCGGGTATCGACTGCGCCCGCCTGGCCATGAGCCTGATGGACGCGCAGATCCGTTTCGACATCCTCAAACCCGATGCCTCCGAAGTCGCTCCCGGCGACGTCATCGCCCGCGTCGAGGGCAATGCCCGCGCCATTCTGGCCGCCGAGCGCGTGGCGCTGAACCTCCTGTCGCACCTGTCCGGTGTCGCCACCCTGACCCGCACCTATGTGCGTCTGGTCGACGACCTGCCGACGCGCATCGCCTGCACGCGCAAGACCTTCCCCATGCTGCGCGGCCCGCAGAAGCACGCCGTGCGCTGCGGCGGCGGGCACAACCACCGCTACGGCCTCAACGACGCCATCCTGATCAAGGACAACCACGTCGCCATCTGCGGCGGCGTCGAAAAGGCGATGGAAATGGCCAAGGCTGCGGCCGGCCACACCATGAAGATCGAACTCGAAGTCGATTCCATCCCCCAGCTCAAACAGGCCCTGCCCTTCCGCCCGGACGTGGTGATGCTCGACAATTTCAGCCTTGAGCAGTTGCGCGAGGCCGTGGCGCTGGTGAAGGGCGAGACCATTCTCGAAGCTTCGGGCGGGGTCAATCTCGACACGGTGCGCGCCATCGCCGAAAGCGGCGTGGATGTGATCAGCGTGGGCGCCCTCACCCACTCCGCCCCGGTCTTCGATATCGGGTTGGACGCGGTTTAAGCCCCCGATCTAGGCTTCGGCCTTGCTGCCGCCGGCGCTCAGTCGGCCCGACACCCACCGGCTGAGCGGACGGTCCACCCACGCCTCGAAGACAAAGGCCACGGCGACGGCCAGCGCCACGCACAGCCCCCAGGTCAGCCAGTGCAGCGGCTCCGACAGGGCGAAGCGGTGCATCAGCATACCGTCGACCCCCAGCGCGATGGCCCCCACGACCGAGTGGATGAGGAACAGCGCATAGGCGGCCCGCCCCATGCGTCTGGTCAGGTGGTTCTCAGGGAAGCGCACGCCCGCCGACAGGACGAGCACCGCCGCCAGCGCCGACAGGACGACCAGATCGGACACCGCATGGCGCGGCAGGCTGGACAGACCGATGATCGCGGCAAAACTCACCGCCATACCGATGCCGTAAGCCCGGCGCGACACCTCTGCACCCGCGGTCAGACGCTCCAGCAGCGCGCCGATGAAGAACAGAGGGATGGCCCGGATCAGGCCGTAGCGGAACGGCAGATCGACAAATGCGTGACCGACCAGAGCCGATAAACCCAGAGCCAGACCCAGGGCCACCGCCATGCCGGTCACAATCTGCCAGCGCGTCCATTGGAAGATGCCGCCCGTGCTCAGGCTGAACAGGCTGTAGCAGACCACCAGCGCCGACAGGGTCCAGGTCGGCACGTTCCAGCCCGGCGTATCGCTCAGGCCCCAGCCGTGGACGAGAATCAGTTGTTCCCAGAAGGCCTCCGCCGTGTACTTTTCGGCATGGCCCGGCGGATGGCCCTGAAGCGTCGCCACCCCCACCACCGTCAGCATCAGCAAAAGCGCCACCACGTGCGACGGCCACAGGCGCATGACGCGGCGGCTGACGAAGCTGACCGGGCTGACGCGCTGTTGGGCCAGACGCGGCCCGTAGGCGCGCATCAGGATAAAACCGGACAGCATGAGGAAGAAGTCGGTGGCCAGCCAGCCCTGCGCCATGACCGGCGTCAGTTCGTTCAGCGGCGTCGGCGCGGACTCGCCGAAATGAAAAAGCAGGATGAAGGCCGCCGCCAGAAAGCGCAGAACGTCGAGGCTGGCCCCGCCCGGTCTTGAAGAGGCGGAGCCGGGAGAGTCCGCTTTGAGAGCGTCGGCTCTGGGGAGGCTCGCTGACCATCTCACGCGGGGTTTCATCCTTTCGTTGCGGTCAGCCTAACCGGAACGGGTTAAAATATAAGGCAATAACCAATTTACCGGCCCAAATACATCAACCATGTCGCCATCGCATGACGGCCGCGCCACAAAGAACAACCCCGGCACGAACCCTGCCGGGGCTGCTGTCAGAAAATTCGCGCACGTCTCTTTTCTGGCCTATTTCTTGGCGGGCGTGGCGGGCTTCGGAGCCTCGCGCTTGATGCCGGCCTTCTCGCCCGGCTTCATGAACTTGACCATCACGCGCTGCCCGATGAGGAAGGGCGCGTCGTGGGCGGTAACCACCACCTCGACCACCCGTTCGTCCGAAGCTTCATTGCCGCCGTCGGACTTCAGCTTGCGCGCGCCGAAGGTCGCCGCGATGCGCTTCACGCTGCCGACAAAGACCTTATCCTGATCGGCTTCGGGGATGATCTCGACCTCCTGACCGACGCTGACCAGCGGGATCGAGCTTTCGACGATTTCCGAACGGATGATGCGTTCCGCGCCGCTCGGTTCCAGATCGAACATGGTCGAGACGTTGAGCGTCGACGCGCCCGAACCCGGATTGGCGTAGCGGCGCACGATGCGGCCGTCGGCCGGGGCGCGCACCAGCGTCAGTTCCAGATCGTAATTGGCCTGCGCCAATGCGGCCTGCGCCGACTGCACCGAGGCCTGCTGCGCCGCCAGACGCGCCTCGCCCTCGCGGATCAGGTCGGACTGCGCGTCCAGCTTCTGACCGGCGACGAAATTGGTCGCCGCCAGCTTTTCGTAGCGGGCATATTCGCGTTTGGCGGTGTCGATATTGACCTGGGTGAGGCGCATCGCGGCCTGAGCCTCGGCGACATTGGCGCGGGCGCGCTGCTGCGCCAGTTGCGCGGCGTCGGCTTCCTGACGGGCCAGAACCTGCCCCTTGGTCACCATGTCGCCTTCCTGCACCGTGACCTCTTCGACGACGCCGCCGCGGCGGGCCGCGACCTCGATCAGGCCGCCTTCGACGTCGACCTTGCCGTTGGCGATGGTGGCGTAGGGGCTGGGCGGGGCCTTGACCTCGGCGGAAGCGTCCTTCTTGGCGCCCGGCGCCGCGCCGGGCTGGCCGCAGGCGACGAGGCTGAGCACGGCCGGGGCGAGGACCATGAGGCGCAGGGATTTTTTGAAAATATTACCGGACATGGGAAATCTCTGATCAGGCGATGGGGGGGACGGTATCGTCCACGGTTCGGTTGAGGAAGGTGTCACTGAGTATCTTGCCATCTTCCATATGAATGACGCGGTCGGCATAGGCTTCGAGGCGCGGGTCGTGGGTCACGACGATCACCGCCGCACCGTGTTCCTTGGCCGCGCGGTGCAGCAGCTTGATGACCACCTGGCCCGACACGGAATCGAGCGCCGAGGTCGGTTCGTCGGCAAACAGAAGCTTGGGGTTCTTCGACAGGGCCCGCGCGATGGCTACGCGTTGCTTTTCACCGCCCGACAGGCTGGCCGGCGTCTGCCTGAGGCGCTTTTCCAGCCCCACCTCGGTAAGGGCCGCCACGGCGCGTTTGCGCGCCTCCGGCTTCTTCACCTTGCAGAATTTGAGCACCTGCTCGACCTGCTGCGTGGCGTTGAGCGCCGGGAACAGGTTGAAGCCCTGAAAGATGAAGCCGCAGTGATCGAGGCGGAAGCGGTCGATCTTGCCTTTTTTCTTCTTCCACAGGTTTTCGCCCAGCGCGATCACCTCGCCCTCGTCCGGCTTCATCAGGCCGGACAGGGCCGCGATCAGGGTCGACTTGCCCGACCCGGACGGCCCCATGACCATGGTGACCTGACCGTGATAGGCGTTGAAGTTGACGTCCTTGAGCACGGGCTGCTTGATCTTGCCGATCTTGTAGCTCTTGGTCAGCCCGCGGGCGTCGATAGCGAGTGTTCCGGTCATCGCAGCAGATCCGCAGGTTGGCTTTTCTTGAGGATGCCGAGCGAGAAGAGGCCCGACAGGATGGCGATCGTCAGCAGCATCAGCGCCACGAAGATGACGATGGGCAGGGGGAAGTCCATCGGCACGGAGGCCCAAGCCGCCAGCGCCGCGACGCCCGACACCAGCACGGCGGTGACCAGCAGGCCGGCCACGCCGACCCAGAAGCTCAGCTCCATGATGATCAGGCGCAGATTGCCCATCGACACGCCCAGCGCCCGCAGCGACGCGAACTCCTTGATATTGGCGAGGATGGCGCCCTGCAGCGTCTGCCAGGTGATGACGATGCCGATGAAGATGCCGACGACGACGGCGAAGCCGATCATGATGGCGATGCCGCCTTCGGCCATCATCTGCATCTGGTTGGCCTTAGACAGGTCTTCGCGGGTCCACGCTTTGTAGATGCCGCCGGACAGGACGTTCAGTTCCCTGGTCACCTGCGCCGAGCGGGTCGGGTCCTTGATCTTGACCAGCAGCGGCCCGACGCGTGGCCCTTCATTGACCAGCCCCAGAAGGCGGGCCGTCTGGCGCGAGGTGAAGACCGTCGAATTGAACATGTTGGGATAGCCGGTCACCTCGGAACGCACCCGCACGGTGCGGCCGTTCATCTTGGCCTTGTCGCCCAGCTTGACGCCCAGCTTGGGCATGTTCGAGCGGTCGATGACCACGGCATAGGGTTCCTGAAGCGCCTGAATGACCTCCGGAGAGAAGTCGCTGGGCAGGGTCACCGCGCCCGGCACCGGGTCGATGATAATGACCTGAACGCCGTCGCCCTTCGGCGGCTGGCCGTCTTCGGGGAAGTTGGAGAAGAAGGCCCAGCTACCGCCCAGCGGCATGACCTCGGCCACGTCCGGGTGCTGGAACAGCATGGGGATGATGCGGCGCGGCTGACCGCCGGAATTGGCGAACAGGCTGGTCGCCTTGGGCGGCAGGACCATGATCTGGGCCGGCGAGCGGTCGATGGTGGCGGTGAAGGACTTGGCCATGCCCATGAACATGCCGCTCATGGCCAGAACCAGAAGACCCGCCACAGCCAGCGCTATGACCGCAGCCATATAGCGCCGCCACTCATAGATAAGCGTAGAGAGAGCCAATGACATAAAACAGTTTCCCCGGACCGGGCGGCAGCCGGAATCCCCCCGGCGACGTCAGAGTCCAAAAATATCCGAGAAACGACCGCCCCTCCCGGCACCCGTGCCGGACGCGCCCCGCCCTCTTACGCCTAGCATCCTTAGTTTCATCTCATACGTCCAATTAATTCCACGTAACGATCACAAAAGGCGGGTGCGGAGGGTCTTCGCCCCCGATGATCCGCGGCAGTTTTTGCCGCACCCGCAACGGCATGCGCTGGCCTCATGATTTTTCTCCAACAGATTCAGCGCATTGATTTTTTTGCGCGCTCTGGCACGGCTCTTGCTTCTTCAAAAACATGGTTAACGCCCTTCACGGACACGGAGGCTGACAATGGATAATGCGAGCTATGTCGCCCTGTCGCGCCAGTTGGTTTTGCGCCGTGAACTGGACATCACGGCCAACAATCTGGCCAATATGAACACCAATGGCTACAAGTTCGAGCAGTTGCTGGTGCAGCCCGAACCCGGCCGCCCCGCCTACAACCTGCCGATCAAGGCCCCGGCCAATTTTGCCTACGACAAGGGCGTCGGGCGCGACTTTTCGCAAGGTGCGCTGACCCAGACGGGCAATGATTACGACGTCGCCATCGAAGGCGAAGGGGCGTTTTTCGTCATCAACGGCGCCGACGGCCCGCTCTATACCCGCGACGGCGCCTTCACCGTGTCGCCGCAGGGCGTGCTGGTGACCGGCGACGGACTGCCGGTACAGGGCGACGGCGGCGAGATTCGTCTGAACCCTGAGTTCGGCGCACCGTCGATCTCCGCCGACGGCATCGTCTCGCAACGCTCCGCCGACGGCTCGGTCCGCGTCGGCAAGATC
Source organism: Asticcacaulis sp. AND118 (assembly GCF_020535245.1). GTDB lineage: Bacteria > Pseudomonadota > Alphaproteobacteria > Caulobacterales > Caulobacteraceae > Asticcacaulis. The sequence continues at coordinate 2,054,098 of NZ_CP084910.1, forward strand.
ACTGTCGTGCGCTTCGCCAGCCTGTCCGACCTCGAAAAGCAAGGCGACAACCGCTTCCGCGCCACCACCAACGCCGCCCCCGACCCGGCCACCGACGTGCGCCTGCGTCAGGGGATGCTCGAAACCTCGAACGTCAACGCCCTGACCGAGATCACCCGGCTGGTCGAAATCAATCGCGCCTATGCCTCGGTGACCAAGGTCATCGACCAGCAGGCAGAACTGAACCGCAGCGCCGTTGAGCGCCTCGGCCGCGCCGCGTAAGGAGTAAATCATGCGTGCTTTGAGAACCGCCACCACCGGCATGTCGGCCCAGCAGTTGAACGTCGACACCATCTCGCACAACATCGCCAACATGAATACGATCGGCTTCAAGAAACAGCGCGCCGAGTTTCAGGACCTGCTGTACCAGAATGTCGAACGCATGGGCGCGCAGTCGTCGGAAGCCGGCACCGTGGTCCCCACCGGGATTCAGGTCGGTGGCGGTGTGAAAACCGGCAGCATCTACCGCATCCTGACGCAAGGGTCGCCCACGCGCACCGACAATCCCTACGACGTCATGATCGACGGCCGCGGGTATCTGCAGGTGCTGATGCCGTCGGGCGAGACGGCCTATACCCGCGCCGGCAATTTCGCCATCAACGATCAGGGCCAGCTCGTCACCGACGACGGCTATCTGGTCCAGCCGCAGATCACCCTCCCGCAGGACACCAAGGAGGTCTCGATCTCCAAGACGGGGCAGGTCTCGGTGACGCAGGACGGCGTGACGGCCCCGACCGTCGTCGGTCAGCTTCAACTGGCCAGCTTCTTCAACGAAGCCGGGCTAGACGCCATCGGCGACAACCTGTTCCTCGAATCCGGCGCGTCGGGCGCGGCCAATATCGGCACGCCGGGCGATGTCGGTTTCGGCACCCTGCTGCAGGGCTATACCGAAGCCTCGAACGTCGACGCCGTATCGGAAATCACCTCGCTGATCGTCGCCCAGCGCGCCTACGAGATGAATTCCAAGGTCATCACCACCGCCGACGAAATGCTGTCGGTGACCAGCAACCTGCGCAACTAAGGGGCTGATTGATGCACCGCTCGGTCTACATGCTGATGCTCGCCGGGGCCGCCGCCCTGAGCCTCACCGCGCCTCCGGCTCAGGCGCAGGAGACGCTGGTGCTCAAGGCCCGCGTCACGGACGGCGACGGGCGCATCACGCTCGGCGACCTGTTCGACAATGCCGGTCCCGCCGCCGATGTCGTGGTCGGCGCACGCATGGGCACAAGCGCCGTGCTCGACGCCGGGCAGGTGCAGGCCAGGGTGCGTCAGGCCGGTCAGTCCTGGCCCAACCCGCAGGGTCTGCGCCGTATCATCGTCACCGCCGGGGCAGATGGCGAAACGGCTGTCGTGGCGAAAGCCCAAGCCGGCCGCACGAAACAGGTTCTGGTCTTCACCCGCGCGCTGGGCGCCGGGGAGATCGTCGCCCCGGCCGACCTCGCCTATCAGTCCGTTCAGGCGCATCTGGCCGGCGGCGCGCTGGTCGCCGAGGCCGAAACGGCCATCGGCAAGACGGTGCGTTCGCCCGTGCGCGAAGGCGGCGTGGTGCGCCCCACCGACCTCACCTCGCCGGTCGTGGTCAGGCGCGCCGAAATGGTCAAGGTCACCTGGGACATGAACGGCGTCAGCCTGTCCATGACCGGCGCGGCCCAGAAGGACGGCGCGGTCGGCGATGTCATCATGGTCCAGAATCCGCAATCGAAAAAGCTTATCGAAGCCGTCGTCACCGGCCCCGGCAGCGCGGCGACCGGCGAAACCGCCCAGCGCCTGCGTTCGCAAGCCCTCTATTCCTCGCGTTAAGGATCAAAGTCCATGCGTATCCCCGCCCTCGCCCTTTTCGCCGTCACCGCCATTGCCTTGACCGGCTGCGCCAGTGTCAACGAAGCCGTCAACGGCCCGGCGCTTCAACCCATGGCCTACCCGGCGCAACTGGTGCCGCAACAGCAGGTCTACGCCCCGCCGGCCTCGACCTCGGCCTCGGCCAATTCGCTGTGGCGCACGGGGGCCAAGGCCTTCTTCAAGGACCAGCGCGCCCGTCATGTCGGCGACATCCTGACCGTCACCATCGATATCGACGACAAAGCCCAGACGCAGAACACCACCGCCCGTTCGCGCGACGGCAGCTATACCGGCTCGATCCCCAGCATTTTCGGGCTGGAATCGTCGATCGGGAAGATTTTGCCCAGCGAGTACAATCCCGCGGCCGGCCTCTCCAACAACTCATCCAGCGAGTTTTCCGGCAACGGCAGCATCAACCGCTCGGAAAAGATTTCGCTGACCATCGCCGCCATCGTCACCGGCGTCCTGCCCAACGGCAATCTGGTGGTGCAGGGGTCTCAGGAGGTGCGCACCAACCGCGAAGTGCGCGAGCTGATCGTGTCGGGCATCGTCAATCCGCAGGACATTTCCGCCGCCAACATCATCAAGCACTCGCAACTGGCCGAAGCGCGCATCTCCTACGGCGGCCGCGGCGACGTCACGCGGATGCAGGCCGCCCCGGTCAGCCAGAACCTGATGGAAAAGTTCTCGCCGTTCTAAAACCCCCTCTCCCTTGAGGGAGAGGGATGCCCGAAGGGCAGGGTGAGGGGGCGCAACACCGAGCCCGTCACCTTCCCCCTCACCCTGTCGCTAACGCGACTTCCCTCTCCCCGTAGGGGCGAGGGGATTTTAACCATTTTCGGCATATGCTCAGGCTCTTCAGTTGCCCGAGTCCGATGCCCGTTACCCCTGCCTACGAAGCCGACGATTACAAACACCCTGCCCGCCCCGACGGGCAGCGCCCCGACGCGGACGGGCGACCGCCGCGGGAGGAAGCGCCGCTTACCGGTCCGGCGCTGGTCATTTTCCGCATCGAGTTCGCGCTGGCGGCCTTCTGCGTCTTCATGTTTTCCGAAGCCCTGTGGGCGCCGCTGTTCGCCCCCAATCAGGAGAATGGCGGCGAAATGTCGTGGATGCGGCTGTTGTGGCTGCCTGTCTACGGCCTGACCCTGCTGATGAGCGCCCTGCGCGCCGACCGGTTTTTGCGCATTTTACCGGCGCTCGGCATGGGCGCGGCCCTGATCGCCCTGTGCTACGCCTCCGGCTGGTGGTCGATCAATCCGGAGGTCACCAGCCGCCGCTCTCTGGCTCTGGCCTTCACCGTCCTGTTCGGCCTCTATCTGGGCGCGCGCTTCAAAGGCCGCGACCTGACGCAGATCGTCGGCGGCACCTTCGCCGTGCTGGCGGTCGGCAGCATACTGGCGGCGCTGTTTTATCCGAGCATGGGCGTGCACCACGACATCAATGCCGGGGCGTGGCGCGGCCTGTGGCACGAAAAGAACCAGATGGCGGCGCTGATGACCTTCGGCTTCGTCGCCTGCTGCGCCAGCGGCTTCGGCATCCCCGAACGGCGCAAGCTGTGGTTCGGCGCGGCGGCCCTGATCTTCTTTCTGATCCTGATGTCGCGTTCCAAGACCTCGCTGCTGGCCTGTCTGCTGGCGCTGGCGGCCATGCCGGTTCTGTCGGCGCTCCGGCGCGGCGGCGTGCGCAGCGTGCTGTTCGTCTGGGGCGCCGCCACCTTGTCGCTGATCGGCGGCGCGGTCTTCTTTCTGATGCCCGAAGTCATCTTCAAGGCACTGGGCAAGGACCCGACTTTGACAGGCCGCACCGAAATCTGGGAGTCGTTGCTGCGGCTCTCCGATCAGCGCCCGTGGCTGGGTTATGGCTACAAGGCCTTCTGGGGCCCGGACTCGATCCCCAACCAGATCGTCAAGAAAGAAACCCACTGGGACGTGCCGTCGGCGCACAATGGCTGGCTGGACCTGCTGGTGCAACTGGGCTGGGTCGGGGTGATCCTGTTCGGCGCGTGTCTGGCCGCGACGATCTTCTGCGCCCTGTTCCGCTTTGCACGGGTCAAGGACGGCTATTTCTCGGTCCTGTCGTTAAGTATCTTCACCTTCCTCATCCTGTCGGAAAGTTTCATCCTGGGGCAGAACAATCTGATCTGGGTGATGTTCGTCTGCGCCATGGCGCGCCTGACGGCGAACAGGATGGAAGCGGCTTAAAACAAGACCCCCCACCCCCACATCTAGCCGCGTGAACGCGGCGTCGTGCGGTCCCCCTCCCCGGCATAGCCAGGGAGGTATAAGAAAGCATCAATCACACCTCCCCAGTTTACTGGGAAGGGGGACCACACGACGCCGCGTTCACGCGGCTAGATGTGGGGGTGGGGATTCTTTCTTAAACGTCCAAACCCACGGCCTGCGACACGTGCGTCAGGCCATCGGCGCGCAGGCGCTGGACCAGATCGCGCTTGATCTCGTCGACCAGACCCGGCCCTTTGAACACCATCGCCGAATAGAGCTGCACCAGCGACGCCCCGGCGCGGATCTTGGCATAGGCGTCGGCCCCGGAGGCAATCCCGCCCGCGCCGATCAGGGTCAGCCGGCTCCCCGCCACCCGACGTGCCGTGCGCAGGGCCGAGGTCGACAGACCGAACAGAGGCGCACCCGACAGACCGCCGGTCTGCGCCGCATGGGCCGAACGCAGCGAATCCGGACGCTCGATCGTCGTATTGGAGACGATCAGCGCGTCCAGCCCATGCGCGATGGTCGCTTCGACGGCATCGGCAATCTCGTCTTCGCCGAGGTCCGGCGCGATCTTGAGGAAGACCGGGTAATTGTTGCCGGTCACGCGCACCAGATCGGCGCGCGTCGCTGCGATCTGGCTCAGCAGTTCGTCAAGATGCGCCCGCCCCTGCAGGGCACGCAGGCCCGGCGTGTTGGGCGAGGAGATGTTGGCGGTGAAATAGGACGACAGGCCCCACAGGCGCTTCAGGCCCGTGACGTAATCGGCCATGCGGTCGGTCGCGTCCTTGTTGGCCCCGATATTGGCCCCAAGTACCGGACGAACCGAACGCCCCTGATAGCGCTCCAGATGGCTGGCGAAAACCTCCAGCCCCTTATTGTTGAAGCCCATGCGGTTGATGACGGCCTCGTCCTCGCTGAGGCGGAACAGACGCGGACGCGGATTGCCGTCCTGCGGCAGCGGCGTCACCGTACCGCATTCGACAAAGCCGAACCCGGCGCGGCTCATGGCCAGCGGCGCATCGGCATTCTTGTCGAAACCGGCGGCCAGACCGACGCAGTTGCGCACCGTCAGCGCGCCGCCCGCAAAGGCGATCTCCGTGCGCAGTTCCGGCGGATCGTAGCTGGAGCGCGGTCCGAGACCCGCTTTCAGCGCCAGAATGGTCGCCGTGTGGGCGTCTTCGGGGTCGAGCAGGTGCAGCGGCTTGAGCGCCAGACGATAGATATCCATCATTCGGCCCCGATAAGATCCCTGGGCTTCAGCAGGTCGTCGAAGATCGGCCGCCCGGCCACATCGACCTCGAACACGGTCGCCGCCGCCGTCGGATAGGAACCGCGCGCGCGGTCGATCTCGACCTGCGACGCCGCCCCGGCGTGCATATAGTCGAGCACCAGATACTGAATGCCGGGATTGTGGCCGACGATCAGCAAACATTCGCCGGCCTCTTCGTGCGCTTCGACCAGACGGCGCAGATCGTCGGCGCCCATATTGAACATGTCCTCGCGGACCTCACCGGCGATATCGCCCAGCACGCCCTTGATGGCCTCGAAGGTCTGGTGCGTGCGGTGGGCGGCGGAAACCAGCGCGTAGTCGGGTTTCAGGCCGCGGGCTTTCAACGCTTCGGCGACGGCGGCGGCTTCGCGTAAGCCCCGCTGCATCAGGTTGCGCTCGAAATCCTCGCCCGAAGCGCTGTCCTTTTCGGCCTTGCCGTGGCGCATGACGATCAGATGCTTGATCATGAGTCGTGTTCCTTTTCTCGCCGCTTATGGACGCGAAAGGCGTCAGGGTTCAAGCCAAAATCTCCTCCCTGTGCCGAAGGCATGGATGAAGGTCAGGCCGTTTCTTCTCTTCTCCCTACGGCTTGCCGTGGGGAGGTGCATGCGAGTGAAACGAGCAGACGGAGGGGACACCTCGGACGACTGAGCACGCTGAAGCCTTGGTTAGCTGCGCCCCCTCCGTCAGTCCGCTACGCGTCCTGCCACCTCCCCAAACCTGCGGTTAGGGAGGAGAAGAATGCCTAATTCCCCTGCGGCGTCGGTTGCGGCAGCGGCACGCCCAGCTTGTCGCGGATATCGTCGATGACCGACACGGCCGTGCCGCGGATCGGCGCGCGGATCACCCGCTTGCCCGCCTCCATCAGGATCAGCCCGCCCGTATAGGGCCAGATGCGCGGCGCCCAGTCCTCGAACGGCTGCGCCCAGCGCAACAATGAGCGCAGCGGCGGCACGTACAGCGCATAGGACCAGGCGATCGGCTCCAGTTCCGCCGCGCGCAGCAGGTTTTCCAACTGCGTCCGCGAAAAGGGCTGACCATGGCCGAAGGGCGTCTTTTCGGCGTGGGTCCAGAAGCCGCCGCGCGCCACCACCGCCAGAATCAGCCGCCCGTTGGTGGTCAGAAGCCGCGACGCCTCGACCAGCAGGGCCTCCGGGTTCGACGCCTCTTCCAGCGCGTGCATGAGAAAGATGCGATCGAACAAGGCCGACGGAAACGGCGTGTGCTGCTCATCGACCAGCACCGAACGGCTCTTCAGCCCTTCCGGCCAGATTTCCGCCCCCTGCTCTGCCGGCATGGCGGCGATGACGCGCCGGGCAGACGCATTGAACGCATCGAGATACGGCGTGGTGTAACCCAGTCCCAGCACGTCCGAACCGGTCACGTCCGGCCACGCCTCGGCCAGCTTCTGAGCGACCATGCGCCTTGTCACCGCGCCTTCGGGCGTGGCATAGAAACGGCTCAGTTCGGAAACGATGCGGCGCAATGCGGGTCCTCACGGGATCAGACTATCTATATAGGACAGTTTGCGCGCTTTATGAGAGGATTCTGACGTGTCAGGCCTGCAAATTCACCCGTTTTCCGCGCTCAGCGACAATTACGGCTTTGTGATCCGCGATGCGGCCTCGGGCAAGGTCGCCTGTATCGATACACCCGACGCCGACGCCATCATCGCCGCGCTGGAAACGCGCGGCTGGGGCCTCGACTACATCCTCAATACGCACTGGCACCGCGACCACGCGGGCGGCAATGAGGCGCTGAAAGTGCGTTACGGCTGCACCATCTACGGCCCGCAGGAGGTGCTGAAAACCGGGCCTCTGGATCACGTGCTGACCGGAGGCGACCACTTCGTGCTAGGGAGCACGGTGTTCGACGTTCTGGACCTCAAAGGGCATACGCTGGGCCATATCGGCTACAGCGCGCCGTCGGAAAAGGTGGCCTTCGTCGGCGATACGCTATTTGCGCTGGGTTGCGGGCGGCTGTTCGAGGGCACTGCGGAAGATATGTGGGGCAGCCTTCAAAGGCTGCTGGCGCTCGATCCGCAGACGACAATCTACTGCGCGCACGAATATACGCTGTCGAACCTCACATTCGCCGAAAGTCTGGGGGATTCTGCGGCCTTGGCCGCGCGCGGGGTCGATATCCGCGCCCGCCGCGAACGCGGTGAGCCGACCGTGCCCATGCGTCTGGCCGACGAACTCGCGACCAATCCGTTTCTGGTCTATCCCTTGAAAGAAGAGGGTTTCGCCGCCCAGGCCGCAAAGTTCGGCGAGATCAGAGCCGCGAAGGATAAGTTCTAATCTCCTCCCTGCGCTGACAGCGCGGGGCGGAGAGGTCTACCCCCCCGTCAGCACCTTTGTCACGCGCTTGGACGACGGCCTGCCGCCCCAGCCCTTGCTGAGATCGAGCCGCAGCATCAGCGTATCGCCTTCGACCCAGACGCCGGGCGGGCGGCCTTCGATCAGCTTCACTTCCTGCACGGGGGCCAGCAAACGGCGGCCCTTGGTGGTGGCCGACATCTCGACCATGGCGTCGGCCGTCACGGTCGCCGCATCGGCGAAGAGGTAATCGGCCCCCGGCGTCTGCACATCGGCTTCGAAGCGCACCAGTCGCGTCAGCGCCGCAGACGCGCGCTTTGAGGTGCGCACCAGATGCTGGAACAGTTGCGACGGCGACATATGGCCCGGCTCGAAGGCCTCGGCGCGACCGGCCACGGCCACCGGGTCGCCGGTCGGACGGTCCTTGGAGAACAGGATCATCCCGCCCCAGCGCGTCGCCTTGAGCACCGGCTCGCCCATATCGTTCTTGAAGATGATGTCGCCCATCGGGCCCGGCGTCGGGGTCAGGGCCCAGACCTCGCTGTCGCCGTCGAACTGGATCAGCGGATTGCGGCGGCTGCGGTCCAGAACGAAGCTCTCGCCGCGGTCCGTGGTGAAACGCGCCACCGGCGGCGGCGCATTGTTACGACCGTCATTGGGCTGAGACCGGCCGCTCAGCGAATCGCGCAGGGTGCGCTCCGCCTGGGCCTGAGCCATGCCGGCGAACGGCAGGCACAGCGCCAGGAGCAGCAAGCACAATCCCCGGCACAAAAGGCGGGTCTTCTGGACCTCAGACTTCGGGGAACGCGATGTAAACCAGCGGTGTGTCATTGACCGAAGAAGTACGCACGGAAATGGGCGGAATTTGGACCGGGATAGGGATTCTCCGCGGCGCTATCCGTTGTATGGCAAGCCATTGAGGCATTTTTGCCACAAGATGTTCCGCGAATGATTACCGCTCTCAAAAGGGACGGGGACAGAGCATTTCCGCGCTTCACGCATAAAAAATCCCCGCGGTCGGAACCACGGGGATTTTTCCTGAAAATCAGAAGGTTTAGCTCGCCATATGCTGACCGCCGTTCACCGCAATGGTGGCGCCGGTGATGAAGCTGCCCATGTCCGACGCGAGGAAGGCGACGATTTCGGCGACCTCTTCCGGCGTGCCGAGACGGCCGACAGGGATGCCCGACACGATCTTGTCCAGCACGGCGGGGGCGATGGCCGAGACCATTTCGGTCGAGGTGTAGCCGGGGGCCACGCAGTTGACCGTGATGCCCTTGGCCGCCGATTCGAGCGCCAGCGCCTTGGTGAAGCCGATCACCCCGGCCTTGGCCGTCGAATAGTTGGCCTGACCGGCCTGACCCTTCTGACCGTTGATCGACGAGATGTTGATGATGCGGCCATAACCGCGCTCACGCATGCCCTCGATGACCGGGCGGGTCATGTTGAACATCGAATCGAGGTTGGTGTGGATGACCTCCTGCCACTGCTGCTGGCTCATCTTGTGGAAGAAGCCGTCGCGGGTGATGCCGGCATTGTTGACCAAGACCTCGACCGGGCCCAGGGCGGCCTCGACCTCGGCCACGGCGCGCTGACAGTCTTCGTAGCTGGCGACCGAGCCCTTGACGACGAAGACGTCCAGTTCCTCTGCGACCTTTTTGGCGGCCTCTTCGTTACCGGCGTAGCCGGCGGCGACCTTGAAACCGGCGTCCTTCAGACGCTTCACGATGGCCTTGCCGATACCGCGCGTGCCGCCCGTAACCAATGCAACTCTGCTCATTTTTTATCCCTATAAATTCATTCTCATCCTCCCCTGTAGCGAAGCGTACGGGGGAGGTGTCTGTGAACGAAGTGAACAGACGGAGGGGGCAGAGTTCTTGGTGCGCCCCCTCCACCACTTCGTGGTCCCCCTCCCCCGTATCGCTACGCTCACAAGGGAGGATGTAAGATTACCCGACAGTCTCAACGGTCAGGGCCACACCCATGCCCCCGCCGATACAGAGCGTGGCAAGGCCTTTCAGCGGCTTGCCGGCTTCCGCCGCGCGGCGGTTCAGTTCGAAGATCAGCGTGGTCAGGATGCGTGCGCCCGACGCACCGATCGGGTGGCCGATGGCGATGGCGCCGCCGTTGACATTGACCTTCGACGTATCGAGGCCCAGTTCCTTCACCACGCACAGGGCCTGAGCCGCAAAGGCTTCGTTCGATTCGACCAGATCGAGATCGGCGACGCCCCAGCCGGCCTTTTCCAGCGCTTTTTTCGAAGCCGGGATCGGACCGGTGCCCATGATGGCCGGATCGACGCCCGCCGTGGCCCACGATTTGATGCGCGCCAACGGCTTCAGGCCGCGCGCCGCCGCCTCATCCGCCGACATCAGCACCAGAGCCGCCGCGCCGTCATTGAGGCCCGACGCGTTAGCCGCGGTGACCGAGCCGTCCTTGGTGAAGGCAGGCTTGAGACCGGCCACGCTTTCCAGCGTCGCGCCGTGACGGATGAATTCGTCCTTGTCGACCACGGTGTCGCCCTTGCGGCCCTTGATGGTCACCGGCGCGATTTCATCATCGAACCTGCCGGCCTTTTGCGCGGCCTCGGCCTTGTTCTGCGAAGCGACGGCAAACTCGTCCTGCGCCAGACGGGTGATCTCCCACCTGGCGGCGATGTTCTCGGCCGTCTGGCCCATGTGGTAGTTGTTGAAGGCGTCCCACAGGCCGTCCTTGATCATGGTGTCGGTGAACGAGATGTCGCCGAATTTCTGACCGTTGCGCAGGAAGGCCGCGTGATTGGCCTGCGACATGCTTTCCTGACCGCCGGCGATGACGATCTTCGCGTCGCCCAGCGCGATCTGCTGGGCCGCCAGCGCCACGGCGCGCAGGCCCGAACCGCAGATCTGGTTGATGCCCCAGGCCGGGGTGGTGTGGGGCAGGCCGCCCTTGATGGCCGCCTGACGCGCCGGCCCCTGACCCTGGGCGGCGGTAAGCACCTGACCGAGGATCACTTCATCGATCTCTTCGCCCTTGAGGCCCGAACGCTCCAGCGCCGCCCTGATGACGTGAGCGCCCAGTTCGGCCCCCGAAAGCGAGGACAGGCCGCCGAGGAACGAACCGACCGGCGTACGGGCCGCCGCCACGATCACCACCTCAGACACAGTGCTTACCGACATAAAAATTCCCTTTTGAAAATGACCGGACGGTTTCCCTGACACCGCAAATTCACGCGCTTATCCGGCGAGTTGACGCCACGGACCCTGCCCCAAAGGCGTGACGGTGTCACGACACAAAATATGTGCAAAAGTCTCCAAACACGTGATTTTGAGCGAAAATTTTTCGCATATGCACAACCATCACGCCGGATTTACCGCATTTTGCACACGCACACGCGGTTTATCGCCACATCCCCCTTGAACAACCGGGGGAATACCCATTTAGTAGGCTCAGATCTTCCGCATAAGCACAAAAAGCCGCGGAAGGCGTCTTTGTCTTTCGCGATTGCGCACTTTGCATGTTGCGCAGCATGAGATGCGAAGACGGCAACACACACGACCCATGCAGGGGGAGCGAGGACAAACGCATGACCGAAACCAAGTCCAAGGCGAAACGGGGCGACCAGGAACGCGTCGTCATCAAGAAGTACGCCAACCGCCGGCTTTATAATACCGCCACCAGCTCCTACGTCACGCTCGACAACCTGTCGGACATGGTGCGTCAGAATATCGACTTCGTGGTCTATGACGCCAAGACCGGCGACGACATTACCCGAGGAGTCCTTGCCCAGATCATCTTCGAAGAAGAGAGCCGCGGCCAGAACCTGCTGCCGATCCAGTTCCTGCGCCAGTTGATCTCCTTCTACGGCGACTCGATGCAGAACCTTCTTCCGACCTATCTGGAAATGTCGCTGGATGGCTTCGCCAAGCAGCAGGAGCGGTTCCGCTCGCAATTCTCGCAGGCCTTCGGCGGCGCGCCGGGCCTCGGCTATTTCGACGAGCAGGTGGCGCAGAACCTGGCCATGTTCGACCGCGCCATGCGCATGTTCTCGCCCTTCTCGTTTGCGGCGCCCGGCGCCACGGCGGGCGGGGTTCAGCCCGCCGAAGCCCCCGCCGCGCCGCAACCGGCCGCCGCACCGGCCCGCGACAGCGATCAGGTCAACGAACTGCGCCAGCAGATCGAGGCCATGAAGGCCCAGATCGATCAACTGGCCACGCGCAAATAGACGCGGCCTTAACGGAAATCGTGTATAGAGGGCGGGAACTTGAAGCCTCATGCCGAAAAGTGGGCACCAGTTTTCGGAAAAACATGAGGCGTTGCAAAGATTTAGAGCATTCGTCGGGTCAACAGGGCCGACGAATGCTCTAATTTCCGCCCTTTTTCGTCACCGAGTTTCCTCTGTCAGAATGACTAAAAAGCCCAACCTTCCCGTCCCTGCCGGTCCTGTCGTGGAGCACGAACCGTCGCGCACGCGCCGGATCAACAAGGCTTACGAGAATGTCGACTACGCGGCGCAGGTGCTGGGGGGCGGCGAAAAGCGCGGCCTGCGCGGCGGGCCGGAGACGCTGGGCCGGGCAAAAAAGACCTATCTGTCGTCCGAATATTCCGGGCCGAACGATCGCCGCCCGGCTCCGGGCCGCATCAAGCAAGAGAAGATATAGGGTTAATTGATTTTAACCGAACGGCACGGCTCTTGCAGCGCGCTTCGCAACTGTTGCGGAGCGTCTCATGCACACCCTCACGCCCTTCCTGATGAAGACCTTCGACGTCCTGCTGGTCGCCACCATCTTCACGCTGTTCACGTAGCCTGCGCCCACTAACGGGTGCAGGGGCCGCGCCCCTGCAAACTTACCTGCAAACTTAACCGAACTCGAGGTCACGGCGAGCCGTGATGATGGTCACGATAAAGCCGGCCAGCACATCGAGCAGCGTCATGGTGGTCAGCAGGAAGAAGGTCGAGGTGCCGAACGGGCGCAGCAGCAGGAACTCGACCAGACAGATGATGAACAGGATCATCGACAGAGAGTGATTGACGATGGCCACGCTGTCCGAACGGGTTGATTTCAGCAGTTCGAAGAACAGCATGATCAGGCCGATGAAGACCACCACGTCGCCGGTGGAGATCAGCCAGCGCGTACCGTCCGACGGCATGGGGATGCTGAACAGGACGTGGCTCAGGCCGTTATAGGCGGAATTGGCGTCGCTGCCGAACATATGGAACAGGGCGACGATGTTATACACCGCGACCGGTATGGCCAGCATCGGGAAGGCGGTCAGAAAACCCCCATCGTCCTTTTTGGCGGGCGCGTTGGCCATATGCTTCCCCGTTTGCGAAATGACAGCCGTACCTACTACCGCGTTTCGCTGATCCTGACTAGCCATCCCGTTAACCCTGTTTCAGGTGAGGTTTAAAGCTCGGTCGTGCCCCCCGGCAGGCGGCGGCGACTGTTGAGCCACATGACGCCCGGCAGATCCTTCAGCGCGTTCTTGAGGCGGCCCCAGTTGGTGTATTTGGAATTGCCCGTCGTGCGCGGCCGGTCGTCGACCGGCTCAAAAAGCGTATCATAGCCTTCGCGGTTGACCAAGGCCGGGATGTAGCGGTGCATATTGTCGAAATAGGGCAGCAGCAAATAGAGGTCGCGGCGGATGGCCTTGATGCCGCAGCCGGTATCGTTCGACCCGTCTTTCAGCAGGCTCTTGCGGATGCCGTTGGCCCAGCGCGAGGCCCACTTCTTCGACGCCGTGTCCTGACGGCGGCGGCGCTCGCCGGCGACCAGTCCCACGGACGGCGCGGCATTGAGCAGGATGGTCGCCACATTGAGCACGTCCCTGGCCGGGTTCTGCCCGTCGCCGTCCATCATGGCGATGACGCGACCCTTGGCGTGCAAGGCGCCCGTGCGCACGCCGCCCGACTTGCCGACATTCTTTTCGTGCCGCAGAACGCGCAGTTCCGGCACCGAGGCCTTGAGACCGGTCAGAACCTGCAACGTCTTGTCTGTCGATTTGTCGTCGATGAAGATCAGTTCGTAATTGCCCGCGCCCAGCCCCGCGTCGAAGGTGGTTTTCAACTCCTGCACGACCTGCGTGGTGGCCCCCTCTTCGTTGTGAACGGCGACGACGACGGACACGGATACAGGCATAGGAATAGCGCTCATCAAGGAATGGAATTGGGCCGACGACTCCGTCGCCGGTAATATGAGTCTGGCGTCTTATCAGGTTTGCGGTTAAGCGTAAACCGAACACCCCACGCCTGAGATTCAGGTGCGTCTCAACACCCGGATTTCGCGTCTGCGAGCAGCCTTAGAGCGTTTTCCGATCTGATTGCCTCAGATCGGCGCTCCAGATTTTAAGTTAAGACGCACTTTTGGCCCGAAAAGTGCGTCCCACCTTTCGGAAAGTGCTTTGGCAACCATGTCGACCAAGAAATTCTCCCCCCTGAGCCCCGATCTGCGCGGTCCGCTTCTGGCCGCCATCGTCGCCTTTCTGGTCGGCCTGCCCTGCGCCCTGCTGATTCCGCCGCTCGACCGCGACGAATCGCGCTTCGCCCAGGCCTCCAGCCAGATGCTGGAGTCGAAGGACTTCATCAATATCAGCTATCAGGACGGCCCGCGTCACAAGAAGCCCGTCGGCATCCACTGGCTGCAGGCGGCGTCCACCGCCCTGACGTCCGACGTGGCGGCGCGCGACATCCTGTCGTACCGCTGGCCGTCGCTGTTCGGTGCGGCGCTGGCGGCGTTCGCCATGACCTGGGGCGCGGGCTTCCTGTTCGACCGGCGGCAGGGCCTGATCGCCGGCGTGCTGTTCGGCGTATCCTTCCTGCTGTCGTCCGAGGCCTTCATCGCCAAGACCGACGCCGTGCTGTGCGGCCTGACCACCCTGTTCCTGATGGCGCTGGCGCGCATCTACGTCACCTATCGCCACCGGACGGACGTCAGCGAGAAACCGAAACTCACCAAGTACAAGCTGATCTTCTGGCTGGCCTTCGCCGGCTCGGTGCTGATCAAGGGCCCCATCGGCCCGATGATGTTCGCCGCCACGGCGCTGGCCCTGCTCGGCTGGGACCTGCGCGCCAAGGTGCCCGGCGCCGCCGACTGGCTGAAACAACTGGGTTGGGCATGGGGCCTTCTGATCACCGCCCTGATCGTCGGACCGTGGGCCATCGCCATCACCATCGCCACCGACGGCGCCTTCTGGGGCACGGCCATCGGCGACGATTTCGCGCCCAAGCTGGTGTCGGGTTCCGAAGGCCATTTCGCCTGGCCCGGCTATCACACCCTCGGCCTGCCGCTGCTCTTCTTCCCGATCAGCTTCCTGCTGGGCGGCGCGCTGCAAACCGCCCTGTCGCGCTATTCCGAGCCCGTGGTGCGCTTCGCCATCTGCTGGTTCGTGCCGGGCTTCCTGATCTTCGAAATCTCGCCGACCAAGCTGGTCCACTACCCGCTGCCGACCTATGGCGGTCTGGTCCTTCTGGCCGTGCTGGGCCTGACCCTCCCGCTGAAGACCTGGGCCAAGGTGATGAACACCGGGCTCGGCCTGTTCGGCGGCTTCCTGATCACCGCCATCGCCGCCTACGGCCTGTCGGAGTTCGGCCATGCGGGCGTCGCGCCGCTGGTGACCATCGTGGCCGCCGCCGCCCTGCTGATCGGCGGTCTGGGCGCGCTGTTCCTGTGGCGTCAGCAACTGAACACGGCGCTGGCCTGCCTGATCGGCGCGGGCGTCGTCGCCCACCTCGGCTTCGTCGCCACCCTGTCGGAACTGAAACCGATGTGGATGTCGCGCAATCTCGAAGCGGCGCTGGTCGAAACCGGCCTCGATCCGCGCAAGGGCCTGCAACCGGGCCCGGTCGCCACGCTGGGCTTTGCCGAGCCGTCCTTCGTCTTCGCCATGGGCACGAAAACCGAGCTGGCCGACACGCCGGATCAGGCCGCCGCCGCCCTGCGTCAGGGCCGCCCGGTCTGCGTGGAATCGCGCCACGACGCCGAGTTCCGCCGCAGCGTCGACGCCGCCGGGTTGAAGCTGCGCGCGGTTAAAACCATTGAGGGATATAACTATTCCAACGGCGATGAAGTGAAGATCACGCTCTACCAACTTCAAAGGTGATTATGGGCGCGCATCTGAGTCCGAAAACCGCTGCGCACTTTTCGGGAGGCGCTTAACGCAGGGCGGACCCGTCGGGCGACGTATCACCTCTGTAACAAGAATACAGAGGAGGCGTCATGTCACCGGACACAAGAGCCGCCATCGCGTTCAGCCGCTTCGGCCTGGGCATTACGCCCAGGGGCCTCGGTGCGGCGCTCAGCGATGCGCAGGGCGCGCTGCTGGACGAACTGAAGAACCCGCCGGCCCTGACCATGACGGTCAGCGACATCCAGCGGGAGTTGGGCTTTTCCACCGCCCTGCCCCCGACGCCGGAACTGCTGGCGCAGATCGCTGCCTATAACCGCGCGCGCAAGGATCGCCGCGAGATGCAGGCCCAAAATCAGGCCCAAAATCAGGCCCAGATGACGCCTGACATGGCCGCAGGCAAGCCGCAAAAGGGGCCACAGAAGGGGCCGCAAAAGGAGGATGACACCCAGCGTCTGCCGCAGGCCGTCACCTATGGTGAGGTCGGGGCGCGGCTCAACGCCTGGGGCGCAGCGACCATCGGCTTCCACGAGCGGCTGGTCATGTTCTGGGCCAACCATTTCGCCGTATCGGCGGACAAGGGCCTGCCACTGCGCGTGCTGGCCGGGGCTTATGAGCGCGAAGCCATCCGCCCGCACGTCACCGGCCGCTTTCGCGACCTGCTGCTGGCCGCCGAACGCCATCCGGCCATGCAGCTCTATCTCGACAACGACGCCTCGATCGGCCCGAACGCGCGCGCCAACCGCAACGGCAAGCGCGGCCTCAATGAAAATCTGGCGCGCGAAATCATGGAACTGCATACGCTGGGGGTCAATGGCGGCTACAGCCAGACCGACGTGACCAGCTTTGCCAAAGTTATAACGGGCTGGGGTGTGGATCGTGGCGGTCGAAGCCCTGACGGCTTCCGCTTCAACGCCAATGCCCACGAACCGGGCGCGCAGACCGTTCTGGGCAAGCGCTATGCCGATGACGGCGAACGGCAGGGCGTGCGCGTGCTGGAAGACCTCGCCAGACACCCCGCCACCGCGAAGCACATCGCCACCAAGCTGGTCCGCCATTTCGTCAGCGATCAGCCGCCCGCCGCCGTCGTCGAGCGCGTGACCCAACGCTTCCTCGATACCGACGGCGACCTGACGCAGGTCTATGCGGCGCTGATCGAGGCCGAGGAGAGCTGGACCGCCCCGCGCGCCAAGCTGCGCACGCCGCAGGAATACGTCATCGCCAGCCTGCGCGCGCTGGACACGCCGATCCAGCCCCAGCGCTTCGCCCAAAGCCTGCGCGTACTGGGTCAGCCCCTGTGGCAGCCCCCCGGCCCCAACGGCTTTTCCGATCTGGCCTCGGTCTGGGCCACGCCGGAAGGCCTCAACAACCGGCTCGACCTCGCCTATCAGCTTTCCGAGCGCCCGGCGGAGAAAACCGACCCGCGGCGGTTCGCCGAAGACCGGCTGAAAGGGCTGATATCCGAGACCACGCGCCGCGCCGTGGCGCTGGCCGAAACCCGCCCGCAGGGCCTGGCCCTTGTGCTCCTCTCCCCCGAATTCATGAGGCGTTGATACCATGATCCACCGCCGCTCCCTCCTCGTTGCTTCCACCGGCCTGTTCGCCTCAGCCTTCCTGCCGCAAACGGCCTTCGCCGCCGGTCGCGACCCGCGCTTTGTCGTCATCATCCTGCGCGGCGCACTCGACGGCCTCGCCGCCGCCCCCCCCGTCGGTGACCCGGACTTTGCCGCGCTGCGCCCGCCCGCCTGGGAAGGCGACGCGCTGAAGCTCGACGGCTTTTTTGCCCTGAACCCGGCCATGCCGAACCTCAACCGCCTCTACGGCGCGGGTCAGGCCGCCATCGTCCACGCCGCAGCCACATCCTACCGCAACCGCTCGCACTTTGACGGTCAGGACGTGCTGGAATCCGGCCACGACAAGCCGGGCTATGCCGATAACGGCTGGCTCAACCGCCTGATACTGTCCTTGGGCCAGGGCGAGAAAATCGGGCAAGCGCATAAGGCCCTGTCGGTCGGCACGCTGACCCCGCTGGTCATTCGCGGCGAAGCGCCCCTGCTCGGCTGGGCGCCTCAGCAGCTCAAGGCCGCCGATCCCGACCTCGCCCCGCGCCTGCTGCGCCTCTACGGCGAGACCGATCCGGCCCTGATGACCGTGCTGGAAGAAGGCATCGCCACGGGCAAGATCGCCTCCAGCATGGACCCGATGAAGGGCGGCGGCGGACCGGCGGGCGCCATGGTCGAAATGGCCAAGGGCGCGGCGGCGCTGATGGCGCGCGACGACGGCCCGCGCATCGCCGCCATGGCCTTCGACGGCTGGGACACCCACACCGCCGAACAGCGCCGCCTGACGCAATTATTGGGCGGGCTGGATCAGTCGATCGCCGCCTTCGAGCAGGGCCTGGGGTCGAAATGGGCCGATACGGTGGTGCTGGTGGCGACCGAGTTCGGCCGCACCGCGCGCTTCAACGGTACGCAGGGCTCAGACCACGGACAGGCGACGACGGCCTTCCTCGCCGGCGGCGCGGTCAAGGGCGGGCGCGTCATCGCCGACTGGCCGGGACTGAAGGCCGGGCAACTGTACGAAGGCCGCGACCTCAACCCGACGACAGACCTGCGCGGCGTGGTAATGGGCGTGGCCCGCGACCATCTGGGGGCCGATGTGCGTCGATTACAGACAGAGGTGTTTCCGGGCGCGCTGGGCGTCAAACCGCTGGACGGGTTGGTGGCTTAGCTCAAATCATACCTCCCCACCTATGGTGGGGTATAGCGCAGCGAAAGTATAGCTTTCGCCAGCGATGGGACCGCCTCCTTAAGCTTATTCATACCTCCCTACCTCTGGTGGGGAGGGGGACCGCGCGAGATCGCGAAGCGAGCGAGATGTGGTGGTGGGGGTTCTTACTTTCTTTCACCATCAGCTTACGCTGAAACTCAGTAAGATACCCCACCACCACGCCCTTCGGGCGCGGTCCCCCTCCCCGCCGAAGGCTGGGAGGTATAAGGCGGCCTAAGCCGATGTCGCTTTCAAACCGATAATCGCCACCAGCAGCATCCCCAGAAACAGCAGCCGCATCGGCGTCACCGCTTCGTGGAACAACACGATGCCGAGGATCGCCGCGCCGATGGCCCCGATCCCCACCCACACCCCATAGGCCGTGCCGATGGGCAGGGTTTCCGCCGCCTTGGCCAGCAGGAACATGCTCGCGGCCAGCGTCACCAGCACGAAGGCCGACGGCACGGGCTTGGTAAAGCCCTGCGTATATTTCAGGCCCACGGCCCAGCAGATTTCCAGCAGGCCAGCGATAATCAGATAGACCCACGGCAGGGGCAGAAACGTCGTCATGACGCACTCCTTGGTTAATTTCTCGATGTCAGGGAGCGTCGTCTTGTCTGCCCGGCGTTGCTGGCGCGCATCTGTACCCCAAAACCGCGTGGCACTTTTGGGGATGCGCTGACTCCGGTCCCGGTACGGCGCGTCTCGTCGGGAACAGAGGACCTATAGCAAATGCGGCGCACGCGATAAAGCCCTGAACCGGTTCGGCTTTTCGCCACATTACAATCCGTTAAGTCATTACGCAAAATTCATTAAATAAATCAAATGATTAAATCCCGTTCATGACGTTCATTTAATTTGAAACCATCGGCGCGCTGAGGCATACCCCTCTCAACGGCGGACAACACCCCGCTCAATACAAGCAAATCTCAAACCGAATACTTCACATATTGAAAGGATATCACCATGCAAATCTCCCTGACCGGCCTGACCTTCCTCAGCTTCGCCGCTTTCCTGACCGTCGCCCTGCTGACCATCTGATCCAATACTTACAGCCTCGAAAGGATTACATCATGACCCAATATCTGACCCCGCTCTACTTCCTGTCGATCACCGCCTTCTGCGTGATCTCGCTGCTGACCATCGCTTAAGGGAGGGGACCATGAGCACCGTATTGACCGGCCTCTTTTTCCTGTCTTTCGCGGCCTTCGCGTCGTTCGCCCTGCTCGTCATTTGAACGATGCTGGATGAAGAGTAACCCGCGTACCGACAGGGAGGCGCTGATGCCATCCGCATACAGCCAGACGAACAAAACGGACAGAAGATCGCTCTTCTGTCCGTTTTCTTTTTGGCCGTTTTTGTTTATGCCGCCCGGTGCGTCAGGACCCGCCCGTCCTCCAGCCGGTCCAGATGCCCGTAATCGTCCAGCGTCCGTAGCAAGGTCAGAATACGCTGCCGATGGCGCGGCCCGTTGGCGAAGGCCCGCACCACCTCGTCCTCGGACAACACGCCGGCGCGCTCCACGGCCTTGAGCACGGCGAAGGGCTGGGCATCGCGGCTCTTGGGGAAGTCCGGCCGCAGGATTTCGGCGGACACGCTTTCCAGTTCCAGTTCGCCGCTCTGCACCCCGGCCGCCCTGGCGTAGCGCGCAATCTGATAGTCGGGCCGCAGCCAACGCACCTGCCCCGCCGCCTCTTCCGCCGCCCGCTCGCGGTTAAGCGCCACCAGCCGGGCCAGCACCTCTTCGTCGCGGACGTCCTCCGCCCAACCATAGGCCGCCAGCACCGCGCGATCGAGCCGCTCGTGATACTCCTTGAGGATCAGCACCAGCCCGTCGTCGAAGATGCGCCGCTCCTCCGGCGTCAAGGCATCCGGTGCAACGCCTGCCTTCAGCCGCTCCAGCACATTGTAAAGCCTGGTGAGCGTCAGGTGTGGATGGTCGGTCAGCACGCGCTTGCGGTGGGCATCGAGTGCCTCGGCGATATCACCGATGACCTGCCGCTGCGCCAGATCGGCCTCCGGGAAGGGGAACGGGTCGAAGCAGCGGGATTTCACATACACCGCATCGCCTTCGTACATGCCGATCTTGGCGGAATTGGCCACGTACCAGAGGAAATGCACTTTGGAGTGAAGCACGCCCAGTCCAAACCCGTCGGACAGCGCAATATTGACCAGCTTATTATCCGGTAAAATAGAGGAATCAAGGAACTGAAACACCCGATGCTTGGCGGTCTCGACAGTGGAAATGTAACGAGGCAGACCATCCAATGCCTCACGAAGGTCCGTATTCTTTCGTCCGAACAACCACCAATTCAGACGTCTATAGTCTTCGTTATTGGTATCTCGCTCTGGTTTCACCGTCATCAACAGATGCTGATAAATCGCCGGGTGACGCAGCCGCACCTGCTCGCCGGATAAGCCGTGCATATCCAGCGCATACAAATTGCGCGATCTGCCCATCAAGTCCCGCCCGTTCCGGTAAGGCTTGATGCAAGGCGTTTTTTCTCCACCTAACCCCAGATGCACGGCCTCGACATGGGAAACAAGAAACCCTCGCCCGTGCAGAGCTACTCCGCGTGTCGCTAACGCCTCATTGGCGATAAGGGACCTGGCCAACGCCACATCCACCCCCACCGTCAGATCGGCATTGATCCGCCCCCGTTCCGCCGTATAGACGATATGCGGCGTATCGCTGTCGAGATCGCGCTCCGCCACAACCGCCTCCAGCACCCCCTCGTGCGCTCCGGCCCGCGCCACGGTCATGGCGATGCGCACCGCCGCCGAGTCCTTCGTCGCCTTGGTCCATGGATGATCGGCGATGGCGTAGATCAGGCTCAACGCCTTCTTCGCGTTCAGCCAGCGTTCGACCGTCTTGCGCTGAAAGACCTGCGTGATGGAATTGGTCGTCACAAAGCCGAACCGCAGCAGCTTCGTCTTCTTGCGCGTCAGTATATCCGCCGCCCGATCCCACCAGTACATGACCAAATCGGCGCTGTCGTTCATCGCCTTGTGCGAGGCCCAAAGCGCCTCGACATAGGGCCCGCCCAACCGCTCACGCACATCCTTGCCCCCGATAAACGGCGGATTGCCGACGATGAAATCCGCTTCGGGCCAGTCGGGCAGCCGCGCATTCGCATAACCCGCCGACGTCTCCGGATAGCCCTCCCAGGTCAGCACCGCGTCCTTGCATTCGATATTGCGAAAGTCCCGCAATACCGGGTCGTTCGGATGACCGTCATGCGTACGGTAGTGCCATTGCAGATAACCGATCCACACCACCAGTTCGGCGATGGCCGCCGCGCGCGGGTTCAGTTCGATCCCCAGAAACTGATGCGGATCGACCGTCTCGAAGCTCATCGTCTCCGTCTCGCCCAGATCGAGCAGCAGTTCCAGCACCTCGGCCTCCAGCCGTTTGATCAGCTCCAGCGCCGCATAGAGAAAATTCCCCGTTCCGCACGCCGGATCGAGGACCTTCACCTCGCACAACCGATGATGAAACGCCTTCGCCAGCGCCACGGCGGCCTTCACGTCGCCCTGCGCCTTGACGTCCTCGATAGCCATGCGCTTTTCCCGCCATTCCTCGCGCAACGGCTCCATCACCGTCACATTGACCAGCCGGTCGACATAGGCGCGCGGCGTGAAATGTGCCCCCAGCCTGGCGCGCTCCTTCACCTCCAAGGCCTGCTCCAGCAGCGTGCCGAAGATGGCCGGCTCGACCTGCCGCCAGTCGGCATGGGCCGCCTCTATCAGCTCGCCGATCTCCTCGCGCCCCAGCGCAAAGGCCCGCGCGTGTTTGAACAGCCCGCCGTTGAAACGCCGCAGATGCTCGCCCAGCCCCGAATAGAATCCGCCGGTGTCCATCTTCGCCCACAGCTCTTCGATCATCGGCACGAAGATCGACGGATCGGCCGCGCAGCGCTGCAAGAGCCCCTTGAAACTGTCGGCGGGCAGCAAGCCTACATCCTCGGCGAACATGGTGAAAACGCAGCGCATCAGAAACGGCGCGACCGCCGACGCCGGATGCCCCTGCTTTTCCAGCGCCTTCGACACCTCGGCCAGCCTTTTCGCAATGGCATTGGTCACCCGCGCCCGTTCGGTTGCCGGGTCGAGCGACTGCGGCGCTTCCCAGATGGCTTTCAGGCGCGCGCGGATATCGTCATGGCGCAGGTCTTCGAGGAAGATACGGAAGCCCTTGCGGTCGGGAAACTGCGTGTAGTTGCGCCCCGTTCCGGTGAAATCGGCATAGATTTCAAAACTGTGCCCGACATCGCAGGTGATGAGAAACAACGGCGCCGCATGGTCGGGCGGCAGGCGGAAGACGTAGCCCTCGGCCTGCGCACGGGCCCGCATCATCATGGCGTCCCAAGCCTTGCTGACGCTGCGCCGCCCCTGCACGCCGGGCTCGAACGGCAGCACGCCCTGATCGGGATTGCGCGCCTTCTGCTGCGACTGCTTGGCTTCGAGAATGAAGGCCCCACGCTTGTACAGGTCGATGCGCTTGGTCGATTTGACGCCCTCGCTCTCGCGCGAACGCACCGGCGCTTCGAACTGATAGCCGCCCAGCCGTGCGCCGCCGCTGGCCGGATCGGGCCGCCCGACCTCCAGCACATCGCACAACTCGCTGAGAAACATACTGTAATTGGCGCGCTCCGCCCCGCCCTCGCCGCTGGTCCAGCGACGCAGAAACCCCTCGATATCCATAAACCCCCACCTCAAAAGAGAGACGGGTTAAATTGCTACTTTAAATTGCATTTCTGTAAAGTGCTATTTTGGGATGCGCAAACGTAAAACGGCGCGGGAGAAATCCCGCGCCGTTTCGGTCTCTTGATCGTGGAACGATTCAGCGCGGCCAATTAACCCGGCGACACCATGTTTTCCGGACGCACGAACTGATCGAACTCTTCGTTGGTCAGATAACCGCCGCCGACCGCCTCTTCGCGCAGCGTCGTGCCGTTCTTGTGCGCGGTCTTGGCGATCTTGGCGCAGGCGTCGTAGCCCAGACGTCCGTTCAGCGCCGTCACCAGCATCAGCGAATTCTCGACGCCCTTGCGGATATTGTCGATGCGCGGCTCGATGCCGACCACGCAGTTATCGGTGAAGGACACCGCCGCATCGGCCAGCAGGCGCACCGACTGCAGGAAGTTATAGGCCATGACCGGGTTGAAAACGTTCAGCTCGAAATGGCCTTGCGAACCGGCAAACGTCAGGGCGGCGTGGTTGCCGAACACCTGCACGCAGACCTGCGTCAGCGCCTCGCACTGGGTCGGGTTGACCTTACCCGGCATGATGGACGAGCCCGGCTCGTTTTCCGGCAGGGCCAGTTCGCCTAAGCCCGCGCGCGGCCCGGACCCCAAAAACCGGATGTCGTTGGCGATCTTGAACAGCGACGCGGCGACCGTGTTGATCGCGCCGTGCGAGAAGACCATGGCGTCGTGCGCCGCCAGCGCTTCGAACTTGTTCGGCGCCGTGGTGAAGCCGAGGCCGGTGATCTTGGCAATCGCTTCGGCCACGCCCTCAGCGAAACCAATCGGGGCGTTGAGGCCGGTGCCGACCGCGGTGCCGCCCTGCGCCAGTTGCATCAGCGCCGGCAGGGTCGATTCGATGCGCGCAATGCCGTTTTCGACCTGCTTGGCATAGCCCGAAAACTCCTGACCGAGCGTCAGCGGCGTAGCGTCCTGCGTATGGGTGCGGCCGATCTTGATGATCTCGGCCCACGCCTTGGCCTTCGTATCGAGCGCGGCGTGCAGGTGCTTCAGCGCCGGCAGCAGGTCATGGACAATCTGCTCGGCGCAGGCCACGTGCATGGCGGTCGGATAGGTGTCGTTCGACGACTGCGACATGTTGACGTGGTCGTTGGGGTGAACGGGCTTTTTCGAGCCCATCTCGCCGCCCAGGATTTCGATGGCGCGGTTCGAGATGACCTCGTTGGCGTTCATGTTCGACTGCGTGCCCGAACCGGTCTGCCACACGACCAGCGGGAAGTGGTCGTTGAGCTTGCCTTCGATCACTTCGTTGGCGGCCTGAACGATGGCGTTGGTGAGGGTCGCGTCCAGCTTGCCCAGCGCGTGGTTGGTTTCCGCCGCCGCGCGCTTGACAATCCCCAAAGCCCGCACCACCGGCAGGGGCTGCTTTTCCCAGCCGATCTTGAAATTGCCCAAGCTCCGCTGGGCCTGCGCGCCCCAGTATTTCGAGTTATCGACTTCGATCGGGCCGAAAGTATCGGTTTCGGTGCGGGTGGTTTTGGTCATGACAGGCGGCTCCGTAATGGCAGGTGCCTCCGTGACCGCCGCAGACGCGGACGGCGCTGAGTTGGGCCTGGGCGACTTCGATTTTTTCTTACCGAACAACCAGCCGAACATGGATGCACCCCTCTCTAAAAATCCTTGCGTTCAGTGAAACATTTGCCCCGAAAGTGCAACGGTTTTTACGTCGAGGTGCGAGCAATTGTCAGTTGCACAGCAGCGATTTAAGAGGCGTTGAGCCGCTCACAACCTATTCTTTCACCACGCCAAAAAACCCGCGCTGAAGGCAAAACAGATATTACGATTACACACGATCTGTGTTTAGGATGAGAATCTGTCTCATCTCATATTGTGACGTTGACTATCTATTGGGGGCCAGCATGAAACCATACACCCGTTCAATTATCGAACTTTTCGATGGTAAAAAGCGCTATCTCATTCCTCTTTATCAACGACAGTATGCTTGGAACATAGAACCGCAACTTCGACTCCTTTGGGACGATATTCATCGCGCTTATGACCGCTTGGTGGCTGACCGAGCCACAGTAGTTCCACACTTCATGGGCGCAATGGTGATCGCACAGGTCAAAACCTACGGCAAACAAGTTCAAGCTTTCGAGGTAATTGATGGCCAACAGCGCCTAACAACTTTTCAACTCCTTCTCGCTGCGCTTAGAGACATCGCGGCGAAGAACGGCTCATCCTACGCTGCGGAAATTCAAAAATACCTAATTAATGAAGGCATTATGGAAATTCCGCAAGTTGAGCGATTTAAAGTTTGGCCTTCCTTGATGGATCGCAGAGCATTTACCCAAACAATCGACCCGAATGTGGACATCGAGACAATATCGAGACAAACACCGGAGGATGGATTTATTCGCAAAGCGGTAAAGGCACACGAATGGTTCTGCGATAAAATTAATACCCATGTCGGCACCGGTGATCAGTTTGACGAGAGCAAATTAGAAAAACTGTTCGAAGCTATGAAAGAGGGGTTGGCCGTTGTTTCAATCGAACTGGAAGGCGGAGACGACCCCCAAACGATCTTCGAGACATTGAATAGTCGCGGCGTAGATCTCGCACCGGGTGATCTAATGCGCAATTTCATTTTTCAGCGCGCTAAAGGGTTGGGTCAGGAACATGGGGTTCTTAAGGTTGATGAACTATATGAAAAGCACTGGCTTCCTTTAGATAGTTTATTTTGGAACTCTATTGTTAATCGCGGGCGGCAAGCAGCTAGTCGGTTAGACTGGATGCTGACTGATCACCTTTCCATGAAGAAAGCCGACATTGTTTCAAAAGAAAATTTATTTGACCATTACCGCCGATGGATTGTTGACGAGCGACCATTCGGAGACATTAAGTCAGAACTCGAATCGATCACGGCTTCGGCCTCTGTTGAACAGAGAATATTTGAGCGAAATAAAGATACTGTGATCGGCAAGTTCGGTATGTTCGCCGAAGCTTTTGACGTCAGCACGGTGTTTCCGCTAGTTGTCTATCTCGCAACTGAGGCTGAAGTGGGCAATGAGTTGCCACTAGCCTTATCTATGCTGGAAAGTTATATTCTGAGACGTGATGTATCGGGATTACCTACTAAAAGTTACAATCGCTTTTTTGTTGGAACAATTGATCGCCTGCGTGAAATCGAAGGGGACAAGATCGAGGCCCTAGCCCGATGGCTCGCCACGCGGCCAAACGAAACCGATCGCTGGCCTAATGATACCGAATTTAAACAGGCGTGGCTGGCGCGCGATCAGTACAAGTCGAATCGTCAACCACGTTTACGGTACATTTTCGAACAAATCGAAAAAGCAAAACGCTCCGCATTAAGCGAAGAAATAGAAATTAGATCGCAACTTACTGTTGAACATATAATGCCACAGCATTGGCGTGAGAACTGGCCCATTCCAGGTTTCGATCATTTGGAAGAAGGCGATCTCAATATTGACCATATGACTGCCGAGTTGCTCAGAGACGGATGTGTTAACAAAATGGGAAATCTCACTCTTGTTACCTCGCCTCTAAATTCATCCATGTCACATGGACCATTTCTAACCAAACTTAATGCACTTCGTGCTAACGCCAGCTTGGCACTCAATCGAGAGCTGAATAATTTCGATCGCTGGGACGAAGCTTGTGTCAATCTTCGCGGAACGAATTTATTTGAATTTGCTCGCAAAATCTGGATACCCCCACAAGAAATCAAGAGTGTTTTTCCTGAATTCGGGAGGCACGGTGAGAATGGCAACTTTCCGAGAGACGGTACAATTTGCCGGTTCCAGTATGGTGATCAAAATTATCGAGGACTGGTAAAAAATAGAAGACTTGAAGTCGAGGGATTTCTACAAACCTTTAGTTCATTTTCCGGCGCTTCTGTCGCAGTGACCGACACTAATCGCAACGGCTGGCGTGACTGGGAAATAAAAGGGCGCGACGGCTGGGTTCTGGCCGACATCTGGCGAAATAAATCGGGGACAGTTGCGTCCTAAATTTGCGAGCATTTAATGAAGCGGCATAGGAATATAAGAGACGTCCGTGAAAGTCGATTGACTGCATTCGATCAGGCACTGACCGAAGGGCTCACCGCCGAAGCCGAAGGCCAAGTGATGCCGCTCGAAGACGCCTCTGCCCGCGTCAAAGCTATGATCAGAAGCATGGCTGCGAAAGATTAATCTATCCCCGCCGTCTGAACCGCGTGCATCCTATGGGCATGGCTTTGGATGAGCGCACCGCAGAGGAAAGACTAAGCCCGGAGGCACGACGCAGCCATTTGCGCGCCTTTGCCGACCGCATGCTGCTGCGCGCGGAAGCCATGGACGATCCCGAAGACATGGTGGGCGTCGAGCGCGCCGTGCGCGTGGCGGCGGTCATCGAGCGCATCTACAGTCGCTGCGACCGCGCCGAAGGGCAGGCTCCCGATCCGCGCCGGCTTGAGGCCGAACGCGCCGTCAATCAGAGCGAAGCGATCAAGGCGCGCGCTCAGTTAGCCAGCACCCTCGAATGGGGCGACAAGCGCCGTCAGGCGCTGGGGCCGTGGTGGGATGCCGCGCAGCCAGAGGTCGCGGTTCAGCCGTTCGTTCAAAATCCTCCGCAGACTGTCGGCAAGGCGTCGGTGAAGGCGGCTTCGCCGGTGACGGGTCGCAAGCCGGTCGAGGTGAAAAGCGCTGTCGGCGCGGGGTTTGCGGCGAAGGCGGCAGGCTTGCCGGGTTTGACACCGGCCAAGGTCAACGCCGATGAGGTGTTGCGGACTTTGGCGGGGTTGCAGGAAACGGCTTCGGTGGCGCTTGTGGTTCCGAAAGAAAGACACCCCACCACCCCGCCCTGACGGGCGCGGTCCCCCTCCCCAACAAGTTGGGGAGGAATGAATGATTGCGATGACGCCCCAAAATCATACCTCCCCGCTAGCGGGGTATAGCGCAGCGAAAGTATAGCTTTCGCAAGCGATGGGACCGTTTGCGGAGCGAATGGTGGTGGGGTGGTCTTTCGGTTTTAGTCGTGCACGCGGTCCTGAAGGTTAGGCCCCCTACCCGGCGCTGCGCACCACCCTCTCCCCCACGGAAGAGGGGAGAAAAGGCTGCCCCCTCCGGCCGCTTCGCGTCCACCTCCCCCTTACGCTACGCTACAGGGGAGGATGTTTTACTCCGCGATAAATCCACCCGTCTGTCTGGCCCAAAGCCTCGCATAGAGGCCGTGCGCGGCCAGCAATTCCGCATGGGTGCCGGTCTCGATGATTCGCCCCTGCTCCATGACCACCAGCCGGTCCATCCGCGCGATGGTCGACAGCCGGTGCGCGATGGCGATGACCGTCTTGTCGGCCATCAACTCGATCAGACTGTCCTGAATGGCCGCCTCGACCTCGGAATCGAGCGCCGCGGTGGCTTCGTCCATGATCAGGATCGGCGCGTTCTTGAGCAGGACGCGGGCGATGGCGATACGCTGGCGCTGACCGCCGGAGAGCTTGACGCCGCGCTCGCCCACATGGGCATCGAGGCCTGAGCGGCCCTTGTTGTCGCGCAGGTCGGGGATGAAGTCCCAGGCATGGGCGCGGCGGGCCGCCTCGATGATCTCTTCGTCCGAAGCGCCCGGCCGGCCATAGGCGATATTGGCGCGGATCGAGCGGTGCAGCAGCGAGGTGTCCTGCGTCACCATGCCGATATGGGCGCGCAGGCTGTCCTGCGTCACGCGGGCGATGTCCTGCCCGTCGATCAGGATGCGGCCTTCGCTGAGGTCGTGCAGGCGCAGGAAGACGTTGACCAGCGTGGACTTGCCCGCGCCGGACGGCCCGACCAAGCCGATCTTTTCGCCCGGCGCGATGGTCAGGTCGATGCCATTGAGCGCGGGTTTGCCTTCTCCATAGTTGAAACGCACGGCGTCGAACTGCACCTTACCTTCGCTGACGCTCAGCGGCTGGGCGTCGGGCGCATCGACCACGCTGTGGGCCCTGGCGATGGTCTCGATGCCGTTCTGCACCGTGCCGATATTCTCGAACAGGCTGGTGACCTGAAACATCACCCAGCCGGACATGTTAAGGATGCGCTGGGTCAGGGCCCCGACCAGGGCGATGGCGCCGACCGTGATCAGCCCGTCGCGCCACAGCCAGACGGCCAGCACGCCGGTCGACAGCAGCAGCGCCGCATTGAGGCAGGCGACGAGGATGTCGAGCCGGGTGATCAGCCGCTGCTGGCGCTGCCATTTGGCGGTGTTGTCCTCCAGCGCCTCGCGCACATAGGCGTCTTCGCGCGAGGGGTCGGCGAACAGCTTGACGGTCTGGATATTGGTGTAGCTGTCGACCACGCGCCCAACCAGCGCCGAACGGGCTTCGGAGGCTTCTTCGGAAGCGCTGGACAGCTTGGGCACGAAACGCCAGCAGATCACGCCATAGGCGACCAGCCACAGGGTCAGCGGCACGATCAGACGGATGTCGGCCTGAAAGAACATGTAAAGGGCGCTGGAAAAGTAGACCAGCACGTAGAGGAAGGTGTCGCACAGGGTGATCAGGGTGTTGCGCACGCTGGAGGCGCTGTCGACCACCTTGGACGCGACGCGACCGGCGAAGTCGTTGGAGAAGAAGCTCATCGACTGACGCACGACGTGGCGGTGCGACTGCCAGCGGATCAGGGCCGGGAAGTTGGTCGTCACCCCCTGTTGCAGCAGCAGGGACTGGATCAGCACCATCACCGGCCAGCCGATGCCCAGCAGCAGCAACATGCCGGTGAAGTAGGGACCGTGCTTCGCCCACAGCTCCGACGGCTTCGTGGCGTTGAGGATGTCCACCATGTCGGCGACGAAGCGGAAGATCATCACCTCGGTCAGGGTGACCATCAGGCCCAGCGCCAGCACGCCCGCAAAGACCGGCCAGGTCTGACGCAGATAGACGAGGAAGTACGGCACGATGGACGACGGCGGGGTCGTCTCCGGGTAGGGCCTGAACGGATCGATCAGGCGTTCGAAACGGCGGAACAGGGCGGTCAGCATGGGGGAGGCTCTGAGGTTACAGGCAGGGCCTTACCGTCGCCCGCCGTCAGAAGGCGTCAGTAGCCGAAAGCGCCGGATCATGCCATGCTGTAACGCATAAAAGGGAGGCGATATGCCGAATACAGTCCTGATTCTGTGGCCGATGGGCGCGCTGGCCGCCCTCACCTTCGCCATGCTGCTGGCCATGCTGATCACCCGCATCGGGGCCGTGCGTTCGCGTCAGGCCTCGCCGCGCGACTTTGCCCTGGGCGATACCGAGCGGGTGCCGCGCCATTGCCGGCTGATCAACCGCAACTATTCGAGCCTGCTGGAACTGCCGGTGCTGTTCTACGTGATCTGCGTGCTGCTCTTCGTCACGCGGACGGTCAACGACGCGCAGTTGATGCTGGCCTGGGCGTTTGTGGCCTTTCGTATCCTCCACAGCCTGATCCATGTTACGATCAACCACATCCTGTTCCGGCTGCTCGCCTTCGGCGCGGCGGTGACGGTGCTGGGGGTAATGTGGGTGCTGTTTTTCGTGCGGTTGGCCGCGTAATCATACCTCCCCACCTATGGTGGGGAGGGGGACCGCACGAACCGAAGGTGAGATGCGGTGGTGGGGTTCTTTCTAAAGTTCAACAAGGGCGCGTGCCGACAGGTTCGCAAGACACCCCACCACCACATCTCACCGCCTGCGGCGGCTCGTGCGGTCCCCCTCCCCGACAAGTCGGGGAGGTATAAAGGAGGTTTAGCTCAGCAACGCAGCGGGGGCGCAGGCATTGAAGGACAGCCACACCTTTTCGTCCCAGGTGAAGTCCTCCTGATCCCAGCGCGTCAGGTTCGAGCGTAGCACCTTGACCATGCGGCCGCTGTCGAGTTCGACCTCGTACACCGTTTCCGACCCCAGATAGGTCATCAGACGGATGGTCCCGGCGACGATATTGTAGCCTTCGGGGGCGTCTTCCATCTTGGTCGGCTTGTGGTCGAACTTCTCCATCTCGATCTTCTCCGGGCGCAGCGCCGCCCAGACGGTCGCCCCGGTCGCGCCGGTCACGCCGTGGTCGAGATAGATTTCGCCCATGTCCTTCGTCTTGATGATGGCGTGGTCGGGTTCGTCGATATCCAGCCGCCCCTCGAACAGGTTCACGCTGCCGATGAAGTCCGCCACGAAACGCGAATTGGGGAATTCGTACAGGTCGAAAGGCGTCGCCACCTGTTGCAGCAGGCCGCGGTTCATCACGGCGCAGCGCGTGGCCATGGCCAGCGCCTCGTCCTGATCGTGGGTGACCATGATGAAGGTGATACCGACCTTCTCTTGCAAGAGAGCCAGTTCGGTGCGCATGGCGTCGCGCAGCTTGGCGTCCAGCGCCGACAGCGGCTCATCGAGCAGCAGCACGCGCGGTTTCTTGACCAGCGCGCGGGCCAGCGCCACGCGCTGTCTCTGACCGCCGGACATCTGGTCGGGCTTGCGCTCGCCGAAGCCGGAGAGCTTGACCAGTTCCAGCGCTTCCTCGGCGCGCTGGCGACGCTCGGCCTGCGGCACGCCGTCCATCTTCAGGCCGTAAGCGACGTTGTCGAGCACACTCATGTGCGGGAAGACGGCGTAGGACTGAAACACCATATTGACCGGGCGCTTGTTCGGCGGCGTGGTCGAAACGTCCTTGCCGTCGATCAGAATACGCCCCTCGGACGGCATCTCGAAGCCGGCCAGCATGCGGAGCAAAGTCGTCTTGCCGCAGCCCGACGGACCGAGTAGCGAGAAGAACTCGCCCTCCTGAATGTCGAGCGACACATTATCGACGGCGGTGTTCTTGCCGAAGCGCTTGGAGACGTTCTCGAAGCTGATGATGGTTTTACCTTCGGGCATGTTACTTCGTCTCCGTCACTTCTTTTCTGGGCCGTGACCGGCGGTCAGGGCTTCGGATCCCTGGAATTTCAGCGCAAGGAAGGTGAGCAGGACCGTCACCACGATCAGGATGGTCGAGGCCGCATTGACCTCAGGCGTCACCGAGAAACGCACCATCGAGTAGATCTTCACCGGGAAGGTCACGGTGTCCGGACCGGAGGTGAAAAAGGTGATGACGAAATCGTCGAGCGACAGGGTGAAGGCCAGCAGCGCCCCGGCGATCAGCGACGGCTGGATGTGCGGCACCAGCACGTCCATCAGGGTGCGCCATTCGCTGGCCCCCAGATCCTTGGCCGCCTCTTCAAGCTCGCGGTTGAACGAGGCCAGACGCGCCCGCACCACCACCGCCACGAAGGGGAAGCTGAACGAGACGTGGGCGATGATGATGGCCCCCAGATTGAGCGGCCACGGCAGGCCCTGCGGCCACGGGAATATCTTGGCGAAAAAGACCAGCATGCCGACGCCCATGCAGATTTCCGGCACGACGATGGGGATAGCCATGCCGGCGTCCATGGCGGTGCGGCCGGGGAAGCGGAAGCGCCACAGGACGATCGCCGCCATGGCCCCGACGATGACCGAAATCACCGTCGAGAACAGGGCGATAACGATGGAGTTGGTGAAGGCTTCGATCAGGCTGGCATTGGTCAGGGCCTTTTCGTAGTATTTCAGGGTAAAGCCCTGCCACACGACGTTGCGGCGCGAGTCGTTGAAGGAGAAGACCATCAGCGAGATCAGCGGCGCGTAGAGGAAGACGGTGACGGCCAGCAGCCACAACTGGATCGGCCAGCGGCGCATATATTCCAGCGGACCCGGTAACTCTTTCCTGGGGGGAGTCTTTTTGACTTCGGCGACCTCGCTCATGCCATCCCCCGCTTTCTGGCCGACTTGTCGAGCAGGCCCTGAATGGCGATGCCGATAAAGGTGAGATAGACCAGCAGGAAGGCCAGGGCCGCGCCGAAGGGCCAGTTATTGGCGCGCTTGAACTGGCTCTCGATGACATTGGCGATCATCTGCGAGTCCGTGCCGCCCAGAAGGTCCGGCGTCAGATAGGCGCCCAGCGCCGGGATGAAGGTGATCAGCACGCCCGAAGCTATCCCCGCCCCCGCCAGCGGCACTACAATCGAGAACAGGGTGCGGATATGACTGGCGCCCAGATCGAGCGACGCCTCCAGCAGCGACCGATCCAGACGATCCAGCGTCGAATAGAGCGGCAGGATCATGAACGGCAGGTGGACATAGACGAGGCCCAGCACCACGGCGAAATTATTGTACAGCAGTTCCAGCGGCTGAAACTCGCCCAGCGGGGCAAGACCGAGCAGGGTCATCAGACCCGAGGCGTTGTTCCACAGGAAATGATAGGTCTGATTGATATAGCCTTCGGTGCGCAGCACCGCGATCAGCGCATAGGTGCGGATCAGCAGATTGGTCCAGAAGGGCAGCATGACCAGCAGCAGCAGCCATGGCTTCCACTTGTCCGGCGCGAAGGTGATGGCCAGCGCCACCGGAAAACCGATGACCACGCACAGAAAGGTGGTCAGGGCGGCGACCCACAGCGACTTGGCGAAGATGCCCAGATAGAGGGGTTCCAGCGCCTTGGCGTAGTTGCTCCACGTACCCGTAAAGGCAATATCGATCAGGCCCTGATTTTCGCCGAAGCTGTACAGCCAGACGATGCCCAGTGGCACGAAGAAGAAGAAGACCAGCCAGACGAGCGGCGCGCTCATCAGGGCGGCGAAGAGTCCCTTGGCCTGACGCCAGCTCTGTTCCATGCGCTGTCCCCTTGCACAAAAACAACCGCCGCAGGCCTGGTGCGCCCGCGGCGGCTTCGGGTCTTAGGCGGCCTTGATCCTGGTCATGGCGTCTTCGTAGACCTGCGCCTTGGAGGCGTCGAAGGCCGCGTATTCGCAGCGCGCCAGCTCTTCCGGCGACGGGAAGATGATCGGGTTGTTCTTGTACGCATCCGGCATCAGCGCCTTGGCGGCGGCATTCGTCGTCGGATAGAGGATGGTCTCGAAGATGTGCTTCGACGCCTGCGCGTCCATCATGAAGTTGATGAACTTATGCGCATTGTCCGGGCGCGGCGCGTCCTTGGGGATGCACCAGTTGTCCGAATTGAGCTGCGAGCCTTCCTTCGGGATGATGAAGTCGATATCGTCGTCCTCGACCTTGGCCTGAGCGATGTCGCCATTGTACTCCAGCACCAGATCGACATCCTTGGACAGGAGCATGTCCTGACCGTCGTCCTCGTGGAAGGCCTTGATGAACGGCTTCT
Organism: Asticcacaulis sp. AND118; assembly: GCF_020535245.1. Lineage (GTDB taxonomy): Bacteria > Pseudomonadota > Alphaproteobacteria > Caulobacterales > Caulobacteraceae > Asticcacaulis. The sequence continues at coordinate 2,088,541 of NZ_CP084910.1, forward strand.
GCTTGATCAGCATGGCCGTGACCTTGTCGATGGTCGCCTGATCGAGACCGTTGACCGAGTGGCCGAGATATTTGGCGCCCAGGCGGATCATGTCGCCGGCTTCGGACAGGACGGCGATCTTGCCCTTGAACTGGTCGGAGTCGAACAGATACTTCCACGAATCCGGCTTGAAGCCGGCCGGCATTTTCGACTTGCGGTAACCGATGCCCAGCACCAGCCAGGTATAGGGCGCGGACCACTTGCGGCCCGGATCGTAGGCCACATCCATGAAGGCCGGGTCGATATTCTTGAGGTTCGGCAGCTTGGCGTGATCGAGCGGCAGCAGCAGGTCGGCCTGCGACAGGCGCTCGACGAAGTCGTTGGACGGCACGATAACATCGAAGCCGGAATTGCCCGTCTTCATCTTGGCGAACAGTTCGTCATTGGTGGCGAAGATCGACATGCTGACGTCGATGCCGGACGCCGCCTTGAAATCGGCCAGCGTGGTTTCGCCGATATAGGTGTCCCAGTTGTAGAAGTTGAGCTTGGCCTCTTCGGCGCCGGGGGCGGTCTTGGCCCCCTGCGAACAGGCCGACAGGCCTCCGAAGCTGATGCCCACCGCTGCGGCCCCAAGACCCTGCAGCAAGGAACGGCGCGATGCGCGATGACGCGATGAACTCATGTCCCAGTCTCCTTCGGTTTCGGCCCGCCTGCGGGGAGGTGACCGTTGGTGCATAAACCCCAGAGGAGGAACCTACTCAGCCCCCCGCCTGAATATGAAGATAAGTTAACAGAATACGGTATCGGGCGTCTGTCAACCGCCATATGTGATCACGTTCGCAAATGCGTCATATTTTTGCGAAACACCTTTCAAAGCTCAGGCATTACGCAGATACCAGTCGTAGTCCAGCTCGGTGATCTCTTCAAAGAAGCGCGCCTGTTCGGTCTTCTTCACCTTGACGTACATGTCGACGAAGCGCTGCCCCAGATAGTCGCGCAGCACTTTGGACCTGTCCAGATAGTCCACCGCCGCGAACCAGTTGGTGGGCAGGGTCGCTCCCGTTTCGGCCGCCACCGCATAGCCGTTGCCAACCACCGCCGGGCCCGGATTGATCTTGTGCGTGATGCCATGGTGGGCGCAGGCGAGGATGGCCGCCAGCACCAGATAGGGGTTGCCGTCGGCCCCGGCGACACGGTGCTCGACATGGCGGGTGTGAGCCGGACCGGCGGTGACGCGAAGGCTCACCGTGCGGTTATTGACACCCCAGGTCAGGCCCACCGGCGCGTAGGAATTGGCCTTGAAGCGCTTGAAGCTGTTGGCCCCCGGCGCAAGGATGCCCATGCAGTCGGCCAGATGGTCCTTCATGCCGCCGATCATGTGCTTGAGCAGGGGCGAACCTTCCGGATGGGCGTCGGCGCAGAGGTTCTTGCCGTCCTTATCCGCCACCGAGACGTGGACGTGGAAGCCCGAACCGGCACGGTCGGCCCAAGGCTTGGCCATGAAGGTCGCCTCGACGCCGAGGCTCAGCGCCACCCCCTTGGCCATGCGCTTGTAAAGGACCGCGTCGTCGGCGGCGCGCAGGGCGTCCGGCTTGTGCTTGAGCGTCAGTTCGACCTGACCCGGCGCAAACTCGGAAATCGCGCCTTCCAGCGGGATATTCATCACATCCGCCGTCTCCCACAGGGTGCGGAAGAATTCCCCATGCGCCTCGACTTCGGGCAGGCCGTAGACCTGAATGCCCTTGGGTGTCTGACCGGTATTGAAGGACGTGGCGGGTTGCAACTGACCGTCGTGGCCGCGCTCTATGTCGACGAGGTAGTATTCCAGCTCGCACGCCACCACCGGCGTCAGGCCATCGGCTGTGTAACGGTCGAGCACGCCCTGCAGCACATGCCGCGGGTCGAGGTCGTTGGGCGTGCCGTCCAGTTCGTAGAGCGACAGCATGACCTGCCCCACATCGTCACCCAGCCACGGCGCGGGCGTCAGCGTGCCCGGCACCGGTCTGGCTACCCGATCCGCGTCGCCGTCTTCCCACACCAGCCCCGTCTCTTCGCAGTCGGCCCCCAGCGTATCGACCACCAGAATCGAGCCCGGCAGGAAGCGGCCATATTCGTAGATCGGCAACAATTCGTGCCGGCGCAGGCGCTTGCCGCGCGGCACGCCGGTCATCGAGGTGAACAGGATCTCGAAGTAGTTGATGTGCGGGTGGGCCTCCAGGAAGGCCTTGGCCTCATCGACGGTGGCGACCATGGGGTGTGCAGGCAGGGTCATTTCGTTATCCTCCTCCCCCTGTTTACGGGGGAGGTGTCTTCGAGTGAAACGAGAAGACGGAGGGGGCAAAACCGGCGGCTGCCCCCTCCACCACTTCGTGGTCCCCCTCCCCCGCTACGCAGGGGAGGATGTGAAACGCTTGTACTCAGTGATGAAACCTTCCACCGCCGCCACGAGGCGGTCAATGGCCTCCGCTGCGGTTTTGGGCGAAATCAGCATCATGTTGTGGAAGGGCGCGATCAGCACCCCCCGATTGATCAGGTAAAGATGCAGAGCCTTCAGCAAGACCGGATCGAGCGCGCGGCGCATCCGCTCGGCATTTTGCGGTTCGGGCGCGGCAAAGACCAACTCGGCCCGTGCGCCGACATGCACCACCGACCACGGCACGGCGTGGCGCGCGATGACGGCGCGGAGCCTGGCCACAAGACTTTCCGCACCCGCCTGCATATAGGCGTAGGCGTCGGGCGTCATGATCTCGGTCAGCATGGCCTTCATCCCGGCCATGGCCAGCGCATTGCCGGACAAGGTGGTGCCGATGCCCGACGCGCCGGGTCCGATCTCGGCCTGAGCCGCATCCATGCGCGCGGCGACTTCGGCCGACACGCCCCAGACGGCAGCGGGGACGCCACCGGCTATGGCCTTGCCGACGGTCAGTATATCGGCGCGCAGACCGTGCGCGTGCACATAGCCGCCGAAGCCCGACGACAGGGTGTGCGTCTCGTCATAGACCAGCAGCGTGCCCGTCTCGTCGCACAGGGCGCGCAAGCGGTCGTGATAGCCGTCGATGGGCAGGATCATGCCGCAGTTGGTCATGACGGGTTCGAGCATGACGGCGGCTATCTCGCGCGTTTGCAGCGCCTGACTCAGGGCCTCAAGATCGTTGAACGGCACGACGACGCTATGCTGCGTCAGGTCGGCGACCTGTCCGATCAGGCCGGTCTTATGGACGATCCGCCCGCCTTTCAGCACCACGAAGGCGTCATCGACCATGCCGTGATAGGCCCCGTCGATGAAGAGGATTTTCGAGCGTCTGGTGATGGCCCGCGCCCAGCGAATCACGGCGCGATTGGCGTCCGACGCCGTGGTGGCGCACTGCCAGACGGGGAGGCCGAAACGGTCTTTCAGAAGTTGGCCGACCTCAAGGCTGGAGCGGGTCGGCAGCATAAAACCGACGCCCTGCCCCGCCTGTTCGGCGATGGCGCGTTGCAGTTCCTCGCGCCCGTGGCCGAACATGGACGGCGTATCGCCCAGACAGAAGTCGTCATAGGCGTGGCCGTCCACGTCCCACAGGGTCGCGTCCTTGGCGCGCTCAGCATAGAGCGGCACGGGAGACGCCCAGTCGTGCATCCAGTGCAGCGGCACGCCGCCGCGCCACACGGTTTGAGCCTCCGCGGCAAACGCGAGGGTTCGCGGGTGGGCGGCGTTGAAGCGTTCGGTTTCAGTGGAGAGGAAGTCAGTGAGAGACACGCAACGCCCCCTCCGTCAGCGACTTCGCGCTGCCACCTCCCCCGCTTTGCCCAAGGGCTTGCAGGGCAGGATGAACGAGCCAGAACATCCTCCCCTGTAGCGCAGCGTACGGGGGAAGTGCCGAGCAGGCGAAGCGTGTCGAGGCGGAGGGGGCGATATCCAATCTCACCCCAAACCTCCGAAACTGATGAACTTGGTCTCCAGAAACTCCTCAAGCCCTTCGACCGCGCCTTCGCGGCCCAGACCCGATTCCTTGACACCGCCGAAGGGCGCGACCTCGGTGGACATGACACCGTCATTCAACCCGAGCATGCCGGCCTCGATGGCTTGCGACACGCGCCAGCCGCGCTTGATGTCCGTCGTGAAGGCATAGGCCGCCAGACCGAACGGCGTGTCGTTGGCCAGAGCGATCCCCTCCTCTTCGGTGTCGAACGGATAAAGCGCCGCCACCGGCCCGAAGATTTCCTCGTCGAACATGCGCGCCGCGCGCGGCACGTGGGTCAGAATGGTCGCCGGGAAGTACAGCGGCCCCTGAGTGTCATCGACCTTGCCGCCCAGCACCACCTGCGCACCCTTCGACACGGCGTCTTCGACCAGTTGCGTCACCTTGGTCGCGGCCTTCTGGTTGATCAGCGGCCCCAGACCCGTGCCCTCTTCCCAACCCGGCCCCAGCCGCAGGCGCCGGGCCTCGGCCGTCAGACACTCGACAAAGGCGTCATAGATGCCGCGCTGCACGAAGATGCGGTTGGCGCAGACGCAGGTTTGCCCCGAATTGCGGAACTTCGACAGGGCCGTTGCCGGGACCGCGATATCCAGATCGGCGTCGTCGAACACCACCACCGGCGCATTGCCGCCCAGCTCCAGCGATATCTTCTTGATGGTCGAGGCGCACTGCTCATAGAGCGTTTTGCCGACCGGGGTGGAACCGGTGAAGGAGAACTTCTTGACGCGCGGATCGGTGGTCAGCACCTTGCCCACCTCGGCCCCGGTCGAGGCCGTGACGATATGGATCAGCCCTTCGGGCACACCGGCCTTGTCGGCCAGTTGCTTCAGCGCGAGGGCGCTGAGCGGCGTATCTTCGGCCGGTTTCAGCACCGCCGCGCACCCGGCGGCCAGCGCCGGCCCCAGCTTGCGCGTGATCATCGACAGCGGGAAGTTCCACGGGGTGACCGCCGACGCCACGCCCACGGGCTGAGAGATGGTCAGCAATTGCTTGCCCGCCACCGGGGCGGGGATGGTGCGGCCATAGGCGCGCTTGCCCTCTTCGGCGAACCATTCGATGAAGCCCGCCGCATAGGCGACTTCGCCGCGCGCCTCCTTGATGGCCCGGCCCTGCTCCAGCGACACCAAGAGGCCCAGCGCCTCCTGATTTTGCATCAGCAGATCGTGCCATTTCTCCAGAATTTTGGCGCGTTCCTTGGCGGACTTCGCGGCCCATGCAGGCATGGCGGCTTCGGCGGCGGCAATGGCCGCCTCGGTTTCTTCGGCGCCCATATCGCGCACATAGCCCAGCACGTCGCCGGTGGAAGGGTTATAAGAGGCAAAGGCCTTGTAGGCGGGTGGCGTCTGGCTGACGGCGTCGCCGAGGATGTCGAGAATGGCGGGGGTGAGTTTCATGGGGAGGCCTTCCGGGACGTATGCGCCTGAATGGGTTCAGGGCTGATAGCTGATCGAGACGGACTTCAGATCGGCATACTTATATAGGGCGTGCAGACTGCGATCTCTACCGAAGCCCGACTGTTTGAAGCCCCCGAACGGCAGGGTGATATCGCAGGCGTCCCAGCCATTGACCCAGACCAGCCCGGCCTTGAGCTGTTTGGCCGCCCGCATGGCGCGGCCGACATCCGCCGTCCATACCCCGGCGGCCAGCCCGTAGACCGTATCATTGGCCAGACGGAAGGCCTCCGCCTCGCCCTCAAACGTCAGGACCGACAGGACCGGTCCGAACACCTCTTCGCGCGCCAGCACATTATCGGGCGCGATGCCGTCCAGCAGGGTCGGCTCGACATAGAAACCGCCGCTGTCGCTCATCGCCCGTTCGCCGCCCAGCCGCACCGTGCCCCCACCGGCCTGCCCCCTGGCGATATAGTCGAGCGCGGTGTTCATCTGCTTTTCGGAGATCATCGCCCCGAAGGCCGTCGCCGGATCGAAGGGATCGCCGACGGTGATGGCCTTCGCCACAGCGATGACCTTTTCGACGAAGGCGTCCTTGATCGAGGCTTCGACGAACAGGCGCGACGCCGCCGTGCACACCTGACCCTGATTGTAGAAGACGCCCCAGGCGGCGTTCTGGGCGGCGGCCTCAAGGTCCGGACAATCGGCGAAGACGATCTGCGGCGACTTGCCGCCCAGCTCCAGCGACACCCGCTTGAGGTTCGACTCCGCCGAGACCTTCATCAGCTGCCGCCCGACCGGGCCGGAACCGGTGAAGGCGATCATATCGACCTCCATATGACGGGCCAGAGCATCGCCGGCCTCATGGCCGAAGCCCGTTACCACATTGAACACGCCGGCGGGCAAACCGGCCTCGATGGCCAGCGCCGCCACATAGAGCGCGGTCATGGACGACAGCTCGGCGGGTTTGAGCACCACGGCATTGCCCATGGCCAGCGCCGGCGCGACCTTCCACATGGCCATGTGCAGCGGGAAGTTCCACGGCACGATGGCCCCGATGACGCCCAGCGGCTCGTGCTCGGCATAGGAGAACCGGCCCTGCGGCGCAGGCGCGACCTCGCCATAGATCTTATCCAGCGCCTCGGCGTAGTAGCGCACGCTGTTGATGGCCAGCGGGATGTCGACGGCGCGGGCATCGCGGATCGGCTTGCCCGTATCGAGACATTCAAGCAGGGCCAGATTTTCGGCGTGCGCCGTCATCAGATCGGCCAGGGCGTGCAGTACCTTTTTCTTGGCCTTCGGCGCAACGTGGTGCCAGCGCCCGTCCTCGAACGCGGCGCGCGCCGAACGCACCGCCGCATCGACATCGGCCGCGTCGCAGGCCGCGAGGCGGTTGATCAGGCGGTTGTCGCGTGGCGTGTGGTTATCGAAGATCTTGCCTGACGCGGCCGCCGTCCATTGGCCTTCGATAAAGGCCTTGTCGGGTTTGAACACGGTTTTGAGCGAATCGAGCACCCCGGAAAGGTCGGCAGCGGGCGTGGCGATGGGCGCTGGCAGCATGGCAAAACCTCCGGCAATTTGTGATCACAAATGGAGCATGGCATACGGCGGCAAGTCAAGCCTTCATCCTCCCCTGCGAAGCAGGGGAGGTGTCGAGCAAGCGAAGCGAGTCGAGACGGAGGGGCAATCCCACTGTTTTCGCCCCCTCCGTCAGTTCGCTACGCTCACTGCCACCTCCCCCGTACGCTTCACTACAGGGGAGGATGAATTAGCCTTTCAACGCCTCAAGCATCAGTTCCATGCCCTCATGGATGTCTTCCGCCATATGCTGGCGCACGGCTTCGGCGTCGCCGGTTTCCAAGGCCCGGATCAGTTCCTGATGGTGGTCCTGCGGCAGTTGCACCGTCCCCAGCCGCCCGAACACCACACGCATGAACGGACCCGATTGCAACCACAGCGTCTTGGCCATGTCGAGGAACAGGTCGGCGTGCGCCAGTTGGTAGATGCGGAAGTGGAAGGCGTGATTGGCCTGCATATAGCCATCGACATCGCCCTTGGCCAAAGCCGCCATCAGACGCAGATCGTCGGCCTTGAGGTCGATAATGACGTCCTTCGTCACCGAAGCCACGGCGCGGAAGGCCAGTTCCGGCTCGACCCACTGACGGGCGATCATCAGTTGGCGCAGACGGTCCTCGGACAGGGACGGCACGCGCAGGCGTTTGTTCGACGGTTGCAGTTCCAGCGCCTTTTGCGCGATCAGACGGCGCACCGCCTCGCGCACCGGCATGGGGCTGACGCCCAGCCCGCCGGCCAGAGTGCGCAAACTGACCGATTTGCCCGGCGGCATCTGCCCCTGAATCAACAGATTGGCCAGCGCCTCATAGACCTGATCGTGGACGGACGTGTCCTCATCGCGCACATCCAGACCGGGCATATGGAAGACGTTCAGCGCCGGAAAGGTCATATAAGCGGCCTCAAAATGTGATCACAAGAAAGGGAGTCGGCGCACAAAAGGACTGGCAGACCTGTGTATAGCCTGTAAGCTGGGTGCGGACAATTGAAATGCCCAGCTTTAGGGATGCCCGGCCATGGATGCTTCCGACAACCTCCCCTCACCCGACGCGCTCAGCTCGTTCTGGATGCCGTTCACGCCGAACCGGGCGTTCAAATCCGGCAAGCACAAGCTGCTGGTTGAGGCCGACGGCATGTTCTACAAGAGCCACGACGGGCGCGAGATACTGGACGCCACGGCGGGCCTGTGGTGCTCCAATGCCGGGCACAACCGCCCGAAGATCACCGCCGCCATCCAGAAGCAGGCGGCGGTGATGGACTTTGCGCCCACCTTCAATATCGCCCACCCGCTGGCCTTTGAGTTCACGCACAAGCTGTCGCAAATCCTGCCCTACGACCTGAAAAAGGTGTTTCTCACCAATTCGGGCTCCGAAGCCGCCGACACGGCCCTGAAAATCGCCTTGGCCTATCACCGGATGCGCGGCAATGCCGCCAAGACGCGCCTGATCGGACGTGAGCGCGCCTATCATGGCACCGGTTTCGGCGGCATCAGCGTCGGCGGCATCGTCAAAAACCGCATGCACTTCGGCACGCTTTTGGCCGGCGTCGATCATCTGCCGCACACCCACCTGCCGCAAAACGTCTTTTCCAAGGGCGAGCCGGAGCATGGCGCCGATCTGGCCGACGCGCTGGAGCGCATCGTCACCCTGCACGACGCCAGCACAATCGCCGCCGTCATCGTCGAGCCGGTGGCGGGCTCGACCGGCGTGCTGGTTCCGCCCAAGGGCTATTTGAAACGCCTGCGCGACATCTGCGATAAACACGATATCCTGCTGATTTTTGACGAAGTCATTACCGGCTTCGGGCGTCTGGGCGCGCCCTTCGGGGCCGACTATTTCGGCGTGCGGCCAGACCTGATCTGCATGGCCAAGGGCATCACCAACGCCACCGTGCCGATGGGCGCGGTCGGGGTGTCGAACCGCATCTACGATACTTTCATGCAGACGGCGGAAACGCCGATCGAGCTGTTCCACGGCTATACCTATTCCGGCCACCCGCTGGCCTGCGCCGCCGGCATCGCCACGCTGGAAACCTATGCGGAAGAAGGCCTGTTCGCCCGCGCCGCCGAGATCGCTCCCTACTGGCAGGAGGCGGTCCACAGCTTGCGCGACGCGAAACACGTCATCGACATCCGTAATCTGGGCCTGATCGGCGGCATCGAGCTGACGCCGCGCGACGGCGCGCCGACGGCCCGCGCGCTGGAGGTCTTCGATCGCTGCTTCGACGACGGCCTGCTGATCCGCGTGACCGGCGACATCATCGCCATGTCGCCGCCTTTGATCATCGAACGCGCGCAGATCGATCGCATCGTGGAAACGATCCGCAAGGCGCTGGATCAGACGACCTGAAACCACGACGCCATCAGCGCGAACACGCCGAACGCCGCGCAGCCCAGCACGTTCTTCCACCGTCCGCTTAAACGCCGGGCGGGCGGGGCGAAGCGCGCGACGAACAGGATCAGCACCAGCCACAGCGCCGCCTGTCCTATGCCCTTGCCGTCGCCTATCAGGATGAAACCGCCCCAAATGAACAGGAAAGACAGGAGCCAGTAGAGCGGCGCGCAGATGACCCCGGTCATATGCCACACGGCGGCGACGAAGCTTTTCATAAACGGCCCCCTACTTTTACGGATTTCTTACGGAATCAGACGGATATCCTTGCCCTAAAGGCCATCGAACGGCCATAAAGTATTTTCCGCTCAAGTGCATAGCGGTTGAGCGATAGAAAATACGACTAAACAAAATTTAGAGCCGGATTTCGATTCAATCCGAACGAAATCGGCTCTAGTGTTATGAATTCAGGCCATTTCATTTTTCGCGGGGCTCGCCATGTTTAATCTTTCGGAACAACTCGCCGAACTGCGCGCCACGCTGATCGCCGTCGTTTTGATGGTCGCGGCGGCCATTATCGGACTGGCCTGGGCCAGTATCGGCCTGTTCAACGCCGTGCAGATCTGGCTGGGCCCGATCTGGGGACCGGTGGCGCTGGGCGGGGCGATGATCCTGCCGCTGATCCTCTATCTTCTGGTCAAGCATGTCGGCAAGAAGCGCCGCGACGAACAGCAGGCCCTCCTCAAGGCCCAGACCCAGGCCGCCTACGCCCAATCCTCCATCGTCCACATCCAGCGCATCCTCGACGCGCTCAAGGGCCGCTCGCCCGTGCTGGCCAGCGCCGCCGCCGTCATCGCCGGACTGCTGGCCTCACGCTTCCCGTCGCTGCTGGCCATCGTCTCGGAGCTGGTCTCGGCCTGGGGCGAGGACAACCGCCGCCGCGCCGCCGAACGCGACGACGACTAACTCCCTATCCTCGAACGAACCCGGATGTCTTGATTGACCGCACCATATACTATAGGGGGGTATAGTATGGGACATTTACACGCCAATAAGGACAGCCTCACCGCCCGCGCGCGCCGCATCGCCGGGCAACTGGCCGCCATCGAAAAAGCCATCGAGGCCGACAAACCCTGCGCCGTCGTGTTGCAACAGGCCGCGGCGGTACGCGGCGCGGTCAACGGGCTGATGGACGAACTGATCGAGGAGCATCTGCGCGAACACGTGGCGCGCCCTGACCTCAGCCCCGAAGCGCGCACGACCGGCACGGAGGAATTGCTGGCGGTTATCCGGAGATATGCGAAATGACAACCGCTCACGACCACATCTACCTGAGCGCCTCGCACGACGCCAATGCCCGCCGCACCCTGTGGGTCGTCGGCCTGACCGCTCTGACCATGGTGGGCGAGATCGTCGCCGGCTACCTGACGGGCTCGATGGCGCTGCTGGCCGACGGCTTCCACATGGCCACCCATGCCGGTGCCCTGACTGTCGCCGCTGTCGCCTATGCCTATGCCCGCAAGCACGCCCGCGACCGCCGCTACAGCTTCGGCACGGGCAAGGTCGGCGATCTGGCCGGGTTCGCCTCGGCGCTGGTGCTGGGCATGGTGTCTCTGGGTATTGCGTTCGAGTCGATCGTGCGCCTGTTTCAGCCGCAGGCCGTGGCCTTTACCGAGGCCACCATCGTCGCCGTCATCGGCCTGATCGTCAATCTGGTGAGCGCCCTGCTGCTGGGCCATGGACATGATCACGGGCATGGCCATAGCCACGACCATCACCACCACGATCATGCTCACCATGGGCACGCGCATGAAGGCCACGACAACAATCTGCGCGCCGCCTATGTGCACGTGCTGGCCGACGCCCTGACCTCGATACTGGCTATTGCGGCGCTGCTGGCAGGACGCTTCGCCGGCTGGTGGTGGCTCGACCCGCTGATGGGCGTGGTCGGCGCGGTGGTCATCGCGCGCTGGGCCTGGAGCCTCGTCAAGGACACGTCCGGCGTTCTGCTCGACCGGGGCGACGCGCATATCGAGGACGAAATCCGCGACTGCGTCGAAACGGACGGCACGGCCATTGCCGACCTGCACGTCTGGCGCATCGGCCCGGCGGCGTGGGCGGCCATCGTCAGCACGACCGGCCCGGCGGACGGCGCGACGATCCGTGCCCGCCTGAGCCCCGTGCACGAGATACGGCATCTTACCGTGGAAACACAGGCTTAGAGGCTTGCCAGCCCCCTCAAAAGCCGATAACTACACCGCCCTCACCCATCCGCGAACGTTTGCGTCGTGTGCCCCTGTGGTGAAATGGTAGACGCGCCGGATTCAAAATCCGGTACCGAGAGGTGTGTCAGTTCGAGTCTGACCAGGGGCACCAAATTCCAATAATTCCATTACTGGAATTTGGTTTTTTGATTTGCGCTCAGGCGCAAAGCGCCTTGGCGCCGCGCAGGCTGCGCTCCCGCTTGGTCGCTAGTCGCTCCGCTCCGTGATTAACCTCTACCCGCAACCTTAACGGGCTTGAAACCCCGATAAATCCCTTTAAGCTGACGGCGTTATACGGACCATAATACCGGGGGAATTTCATGTACAAATCGCTCGTGAGCCTTGCTGCCCTGACGGCGCTCGCCTTCGCGTCGGCCGCCGGTGCGCAGACGCCGCCCGCCTCCCCCACCGAGCTTTGCATCCATGAGACCCATGCCGGGCGCTTCACCGAAGCTAAAACCGCCTGTGACGCCGCCGTGGCCGCTGCCGCTGCCAGTCCGGCCAAGGCCCTGCAGGCCCGTGCGGAACTGGCGTTCGCTCAACGCAGATACGACGATGCGCTTACCGATCTCGATGTGGCCATCGACGCCGATCCGCGCCTGACCTCCGCTCTGCTGCTGCGCGGCAAGGTGCACGAAGGCAAGAAATCCTATCAACTCGCCCTGCTGGATTATGAAACCGCCATCGCCATGGCGCCGGACAATATCGACTATCTTCAGGCCGCCGCCTCGCTGTCTCAGAGCCTGCGGGAACTGGACAAGGGGCTGGGCTTCGCCGACCGCATCCTCAAGATCAACGCCAAGTCCGTCCCGGCCCTGATGACCAAAGGCCACCTGCTGCGCCTGAAATCGGACAGCAAGGGCTCGTTCGCGGCCTTCGACGCTGCGGTCAGGGCCGCGCCCGGCGATGCACAGGCCCTGCACTGGCGCGGCCATCTGAACCAGCGGCTCGGCAATATGGAAGCCGCCCTGGCCGACTTCACCGCCGCCCTGGCCATCGCGCCGCGGTCGGCGGACATCCTCAGCGATCTCGGCGACACGAATCGCGAGTTAAAGCGCCCCGCCGAGGCGCTGGCCGCCTATGACCGCGCCGTCGCCGCCGATCCGACCTATGCGCGCGGTCTGTCGTCGCGCGGCACGCAGCGCTTTCAGCAAGGCGATCCGCTGGGGGCGCGCGTCGATTTCGAAAACCACGGCAAGCTTCAACCGTCGGACTCTCTGAAAGACACGCTCGCCATCATCGACCGGTCGCTGGATCAGACCTATCGCAAGCCGCAGATGGACGCGCGCGAACTGCTCAAGGCTGCCGATCCAGGCGGCGTGGCTTGCGACAGCAAACTGCCCGGCGAATGGGACTATCACAGCGCCGTCATGGGCGAAGGCATTGCCGCCGGCGAAGCTTCGCTGCGCAAGACCGCCCTGACCGATTATCGCGCCTGCCTGAACGATGCCCGCAGCGGGGGCGCGGCCATCGTCACCGACATCCCCCAGATGCGCGTCAAACTGATCGATCTGGCGCAGGCTCAGCCGCAGTATACAGCGCAATTACAGGCGCGGTGTGCTCAATTGCCCGAAGCGCGCGAAACCTGCGACAACCTGATCAAGCGCATCGGCGAAGACGCGGCCGCTCTGAAAAGCGATCAGAAACGCATCGAAGCCGCCGCTCTGAGTCAGGCCGGCGACGTCTCGGTTCTGGAGGCCGCCGCCCCTGACAAGGTCGAAGCCGCTATCGTGGCCGAGCGCGCGCGATTCGCCGCGAAGGCCCGCAGCACCTATGCCGAATATATCGATCTCAACCGCCTGACCCAACAGGCCAGTCTGGTGAACACGACCCATTTCCGCAGCCTGTACGATGCCTGCGGCGAAATCCGTCTTTACGCCCCTCAGGACGATGACGACATGGATCGCCTGAACGGCCGCCTGAACGATTATCAGGATTGTCTGGCGCAACTGAGCCGCGACAGCAGCAATGTCGGCTGGAAGCTGTATGACGCCCATCGTGTCCTCGACGAGGCGGTAAATTATAACGCCATCTTCGCGGCCCTGCGCTGCTCGGTTTCCGCCAGCAACGGCTGCATCGACGACGCCCAGTGGAAACAGGTACAGACCGTGGCGACCCCGGCGGTGCGCGACCGCGCGCTCAGCCTGTCTCAAGCCTACGGCAAGGTGCCGGATCAGACTTCGGCGGAACAGACGCGCATCAACGACGCGGTAGACCGCCTCAATGCCGAAATCAAGCGACACAATACGGCGGTGGGCATCAGCGATGCGCTCAACACCTTCGCCAACGCCTTCAACGCCGCCACCGCTGCCCAAAATAACATCTACTATAACACCAGCACCTCGGCGATGGGCATCAAGTAGGGCCGGCGCGGTCCTTCGGTTCGTCGAAGCCGTCGATGTCGCGGCCCCCTTCCGCCGGGTCCTGAGAGGCTTCCGCTTCATCGTCATCAAGCGTATTGACCGGATCGACATCGAAAACACGGCCGTTATCCGCCGTGAGCCTGCCATTTTCGCGATCGACACGCGGATCTGCGTCGTCAGAGGGAATGGTCTGCGGGTTGATCATTGCGTTTGCCTTTCGTCTTCAGCTTCATCGTCAGGGTGGGAGTCGGCGTCCGTCGTTTGTTCGCCGGGCGTCACCTCGCCGCGCTTCTGTTCTTTGGTGTAATAGGTCGAATCCTTAGGTTGCGTGGTCATGGCGAAATCCTCCGTATATGCCCCACGATAGGCGTTCCGACATAAGAAGGCGCTCGGAGCGGCGCACCGGAACATAAGGGTGACGCAACGGGCGGCCTAGCCGCAGGGCATGACTCGGGGAACGGCGTCGGGCGGTTGATCTGTTCACCCATAAAGAACCCATCAACAATAATTTTTTGACGTTTTTGTAATTTTTTATTTCACCCTATTGCCAAGTGTCACAGATTCTGACTTTACTGTCAAAAGTAATGGAGGGCATCATGCGCAGCACCACTTTCCAATCCGAATCGGCTCAAACCCACACGACCTATGATCGCGCTGTCGCCTTCGGCCTTATTGCCGTGGCCGGTCTGTCGCTCACGATCTGGGCTGCGGTGGCGCTACTGATCGCCCTCTGATCAGAGACGCGCAGACCCTCTGAAAGATTAAGGCCGCATCAGTTCGCTGATGCGGCCTTTGCCTTTTCCTTGGCCAGATCGATATGGCGGCCCATGGCCTTGATATAGGGCACGCGGGCCAGCAGACGCCGCCCGATAATGGCGACGACGATAAAGCCGCCCCAGAGCTCCGGACGATTAAACTCCGGATGCAGGTCATAGACGAAGACTTTAAAACCGATGGACAGGGCCAGATAAGGCACAAGGATGGCACCCCACCGCACGCATTCGTCCTTCAAAAACCCCGATGCCCCACCGGGATGATAGGCCCAGGCCTTATGACTGACGCCCCAGCGGATCAGCACGATCAGGCTGATGACCAGCACCGAAATTGCGCTCGAAATCAGCACCATGGTCAGCGGATGCGCCTGTTGCCAGGCCGAGACAGCATTGTGCGAACCATACCCCATATCGATACCCCCAATTGACGCAGAAATGTATGCGAACGATTGCATAATTAGGCACGGGCCTGGCACGTTTGTCCAGCGGACAGTAAAAAGCCCCGCTTTTTCGAGCGGGGCTTTTCTCATCAAGCGCTGAGCGCTTCCAGTTCTTCGTCGGAGATGTCGAAATTGGCGTAGACCGCCTGCACATCGTCGTCGTCGTTCAGCGCGTCGATGAGCTTCATCAGCGTCCTGGCCGCGTCGCCGGTGATGGGCGACAGGGTCTGAGGCTTCCAGATGAACTTGGTCGACTTCGGATCGCCCAGCACCTTGGCCACGGCTTCGGTCACGGCGTTCAGATCTTCGTAGGCGGTAAAGATCAGGTGGCCGCCTTCTTCCGGATCCTCGTCGGTTTCAACGTCTGCCGCGCCGGCTTCGATGGCGGCTTCCATGATGGCGTCGGCCGAACCGGCCTTCAGCGGGTATTCGATCTGACCCAGACGGTCCCACATGAAGCTGACCGAACCGGTTTCACCCAGATTGCCGCCGTACTTGGAGAAATAGGAACGCACATTGCCGCCCGAACGGTTGCGGTTGTCGGTCAGCACCTCGACGATGACGCCGATGCCCTGCGGGCCGAAACCTTCGTAGCGGATGTCTTCCATCGTATCGGCTTCACCGGCGGCGCCCTTCTTGATGGCGCGTTCGATGTTTTCCTTCGGCATGGATTCGGCCTTGGCGTTGTTGACCGCCAGACGCAGACGCGGGTTCATCGCCGGATCGGGCATACCCGACTTGGCGGCCACGGTGATGTCGCGCGCCAGCTTGGAAAACAGCTTCGAGCGGACCGCATCGGCGCGGCCCTTCTTGTGCATGATGTTCTTGAATTTACTATGGCCAGCCATAAAAAACCTCTGTCAGCACACACACTGGCGCGCTTGATATTTAGGATTGGGGTGGTTCTAAACCGAAACCTGAAGTTCTGGCAACACCGTCTTGAGACGACCCCCAAGGCGGATGGGTTCGATGCGCGTGGCCAGCCCGGTCTTGTCGTCGGTCTCGACAAAGACGCCGCACATGGTCGCCGGACCCGAAGCAGGTTTGTAACGCTCCTTGCCGATGCGGGTGGTGAAGCGGCGCAGCGGCTCCTCCTTGTCCATGCCGATGACGCTGTCGTAATCAGCGCAGGCCCCGGCGTCGGTCTGATAGGCGGTGCCGCCCGGCAGGATCTGCGCGTCGGCGGTCGGGACGTGGGTGTGGGTGCCGATGACCAGCGAGGCGCGTCCGTCGCAGAAATGACCCATGGCCATCTTTTCCGAAGTGGCCTCAGCGTGCATATCGACCACGACCGCGTCGGCGACCAGCCCCAGCGGCGCGCTTTCCAGCGCCTTATCGACGGCGGCGAAGGGGTCGTCCATCGACGCCATGTGGACCAGACCGAGCGCGTTCATCACCAGAATACGCTTGCCGGATGCGGTTTCGAATAGGTTGACCCCACGCCCCGGCGCATCGGCCAGCGGCGGATAGTTGAGCGGACGGATCAGGCGCGGCTCGCGCACGATATAGGTCAGGGCTTCCTTCTGGTCCCACGAATGGTTGCCCAGCGTCAGGCAGTCGGCCCCGGCCTCGAACAGTTGCTTGGCCGTGTTTTCGGACACGCCGAAGCCGGAGGCGGCGTTCTCGGCATTGACGATGACGAATTCGAGGTCGAGCGCGCGGCGCACGAAGGGCAGATGCTCGGATATGGAGTCGCGGCCGGCGCGGCCGACCACATCACCGAAGAAAGCAAAACGCATCAGGGGTTCTTTCTAATCTCTATCACGCCCTGTTCGGTCAGGACGGCATCGAGACGCTGATCGTGGGGTTCGGTGGGCACGCGGGCGACTTCCTGAGCGGAAAAGGCCACGCCCCAAACCTGCAAGGGGCTGTCTTTACCCCGTTTCGCCGCCTTAAGATAGTCCAAAGCGCGATCGTAGAAGCCGCCACCATAGCCCAGCCGCCCGCCTTCGCGGTCGAAGGCCAGCAGGGGCGCCAGGATGATGTCAGGGAAAACCTCAGGCGCATCGGGGCCGGGCTGCCAGATGCCGTAGGGGCCTTCGACCAGCGCCCCGATCGGGTCGTAGGCGCAAAAGATCATTTGCCCACCTTCGGCGCTTTCGACCAAAGCCGGCAAAGCCAAACCATAGCCCCGCGCGTGAAAGCGCATCAGCAGAGGCAACGGATCGATCTCGCTGCCGAAAGGATGAAAGCCCGCCACGACCTCGGCTGACGGCCAGTTTCCCCGCGCTTCGAAGGCGGAGGCCATGGCCTCACCCGCCTGCGGATGCGCGGCGGCCAGCGCCGACCGACGAGCCTTCATCTCCTTGCGTAGAGCAGCTTTGGCGTCCTTCATGAGCGTTTAAGGCCACGAAAGACGCCGGCTGGCAAGGTTAGTCTTCCGCGCCCTCGTCCTTCTTCGCATTGAACGGAAACGCGCCCGGCGGGTGGGCGTCGCCCTTGGGCTTGATCAGCAGCGACAGGATCATGGTCAGGACCAGGATCGATGCCGTACCGACCAGCGACCACATGATCGGAATCTTGTAAATATCGATCAGCAGCATCTTGGCGCCTATGAAGACCAGAACCAGCGCCAGACCGTAGGGCAGCAGGTGGAACTTCTCGTGCATGCCCGCCAGCAGAAAATACATGGCGCGCAGACCCAGAATGGCGAAGACGTTCGAGGTCAGGACGATGAACGGATCGGTGGTGATGGCGAAGATGGCCGGAATCGAGTCGACCGCGAACACCACGTCGATAATACCGATCAGGATGACTACGATCAGCAGCGGCGTCGCCAGCCGCTTGCCTTCGAAGCGGGTGAAGAACTTCTCGCCGTCATAGTGCGGCGCGATGGTGAAGGTCCTGCGCACCCATTTCAGCGCCGGATTGCTCTCCAGATCAGGCTCTTCGCCCGCCGCGCGCCACATCTTGAAGCCGGTGAAGACCAGAAACGCGCCGAAGATGTAGAGCACCCAGTGGAACTGCGCCACCAGCCACGCGCCGACGACGATCATACCGGCGCGCAGCACCAGCGCCATCAGGATGCCGATCATCAGCACGCGCTTCTGATACTCCGCCGGTACGGCGAAGTAGGTGAACAGCATCAGGAAGACGAAGATATTATCGACCGCCAGCGCCTTTTCGATGAGGTAGCCGGTCGTAAATTCCAGCGCCTTGGTGTCGGCCAGGGCCTTGGCGGCCGCGTCGCCGCCCAAGCCGCCCATCTCCCACCACATGACGCCGAGGAAGACGAAGGAGGTGGCGACCCAGATCAGCGACCACACGGCCGCCTCCCCCATCGACACCTTGTGCGCGCCCTGTTTGTTGAGGGCAAAAAAATCGATGAACAGCGCGACGACGACGAACGCCGCGAACGTCCCCCACATCAGGGGCGTTGCAATGGTTTCCATGGTGAGACTCGTCTCAAAAGGTTGACAAGGACAGGTCGATCGGACCCGTCCTCAGTCTCGCCATCCGTTGAAACGGTGCCTGATGCCGGAGCAAAGCTCGTGTTGACGACATCGGACGGCCACGCAAGGCGACCCGGCTACTCCCTGAGGATAACGATCTTATTCCAGACAGAACGTCCGGATGTCAAGGCAAGCTATTATGAAAAAGGGAAAGGGTGGCGGCACCCAGGAAACAAAAATGCGGAGACGCCATCTGAAAGGCGGCGGCGCCCAAGAAACAAAAAATGCGGAGACGACAACTGAAAGGTGACGGCGCCCAAGAAACAAAAAATGCGGAGACGACACCTGAAAGGTGGCGGCGCCGCGAGAACCGTTGCGAAGCGTTTAAATCCACTCAGACCTGACGTATCAGGTGGGAACCATGTGATAGAGGCCACGGCCTCAGTCAGGGACAGCCCCCGTTCTAAGAGATTAAGGTCAGAAGGATTAGGTGTTCGCTGACGTGAGCCGCAGCACGACCCGCCGGTAGTCAATGTAGCTCCTGCCACTGTGTCTTACAAGGGGCCGCACATGGCACTTCCATAAAGCCCTTATAAACTTGTCCACAAGTCAACCCCAACCAAGTCTACAGGACAAATCGTCCTGTCGTCTCGCATCCAAAAAAGACATCGATGTCATAATAAATGACTTCACAGACATTCAATCCCGGACTATGAGATTCCACAACCACAAAACCGCTTCAGGGATCACGTTCATGCGCCGCTTCAAGCTCAGCCTCATGGCCACCGCCGCATTCGGTCTGGCCACCGCCTTCACCGTCCCCGCCCTTGCCCAGCAACCCGCCACGGCGCAAGCGCCCAAAGAGACGCCGTGGACCAATAGGTCGCTCGACGCCCATACGCGCACCGAACTGCTGTTGAAGGAAATGACGCAGGCCGAGAAGCTGACCCTGGTCTTCAGCCATTTCGCGTCCGACGGTGAATGGCTGAACAAGCGGGGCGACATCGCCGGTCTCAACTGGACCCAGCCCAAGGAAAGCCGCCATCAGTCGGCAGGCTTCACCTATGGCGTCGAACGCCTCGGCATCCCGCATCAGTGGATCACGGACGCCGGCGTCGGCGTCGCTTCGCAGCGTGGACCGAACCCGCGCCTGCGCACCGTGCTGCCGTCGGGCATGGCCACGGCGGCGACCTGGGACCGCAAGCTGGCCTTTGCCGGGGGCGCGATGATCGGCAAGGAAGCGCGCCTGTCGGGCTTCAATGTGCAACTGGCCGGCGGCGTCAACCTGATGCGTGAGCCGCGCAACGGCCGCAACTTCGAATATGGCGGCGAAGACCCGCTGCTGGCCGGCATCATGGTCGGCGAGCAGATCCGCGGCATTCAGTCGAACCACATCGTCTCGACCGTCAAGCACTACGCCACCAACCCGCAGGAAACCAACCGCTTCACCATCTCGTCCAACCTGTCGGATCAGGCGGCGCGGCAATCGGACCTTCTGGCGTTTGAGTTCGCCATCGAGGTCGGCAATCCCGGCTCGGTCATGTGCGCCTATAACCGCTATAACGGCGTCTATGCCTGCGAAAATCCGTATCTGCTCGACGAAGTCCTGAAGACCGACTGGGGCTATAAGGGTTATGTGATGTCCGACTGGGGCGCAACCCACTCGACCATCCCTGCCGCCAATGCCGGCCTGGATCAGCAGTCGGGCTATCCGTTCGACAAGGGCAACTACTTCGCCGGCCCGCTGAAGGAGGCCGTCGACAATGGCTATGTGAAGCCGGAACGTCTCGACGACATGGCGCGCCGCATCCTGTGGGCCCTGTTCTCGACCGGCGTGATGGACAACCCCATCGCGACCGAGATCAGCGACGCCAATATCGACTTCGCGGCTCATGCTGCGGTGACCCAGGCCGACGCCGAAGGCGGCATCGTGCTGCTGAAGAACGAGCGCAACCTGCTGCCCGTCGCCGCCACGGCCAAAAAGATCGTGGTCATCGGCGGCAACGCAGACAAGGGCGTCCTGTCCGGCGGCGGTTCGTCTCAGGTCTATGGCGTCGGCGGCAATGCCGTGCCGGACACCTCGAAATACGCCAATGAGTTCCCCGGCCCGATCACCTGGTATCCGGACGCGCCCTTGACGGCGCTGAAGGCCCGCACCAAAGCGGACGTCGTCTTCCACGACGGCAAGGACGTCAAAGCCGCCGCTAAGGCCGCGCGCGGGGCTGACCTGGTCATCGTCTTCGGCTCGCAA
Source organism: Asticcacaulis sp. AND118 (assembly GCF_020535245.1). GTDB lineage: Bacteria > Pseudomonadota > Alphaproteobacteria > Caulobacterales > Caulobacteraceae > Asticcacaulis. The sequence goes on from NZ_CP084910.1 coordinate 2,109,258, forward strand.
TGGACGGGCGAATCCTTCGACGCCGAACTGAAGCTGGATCACGACGGCGACGCCCTGATCGCGGCGGTGGCCAAGGCCAACAAAAAGACCGTAGTCGTGCTGCAAACCGGCGGCCCGGTCTTCATGCCATGGCTGAAGGATGTCGGCGCCGTGGTCGAAGCCTGGTATCCGGGTTCGAAAGGCGGCACGGCCATCGCCCGCGTCCTGACCGGCGAAGTCTCACCATCGGGTCGCCTGCCGGTGACCTTCCCGGCCGCGCTCAGCCAGTTGCCGCGCCCGAAACTGGACGGCGACATGACCAAGCCCGACCTGCGCCCCGACGCCAATTACGACATCGAAGGCGCGGCCATCGGCTATAAGTGGTTCGACAAGAAGGGCCTCAAGCCGCTGTTCGCCTTCGGCCACGGCCTGAGCTATTCGAGCTTCGGCTATACCGACCTCAAAACCTCGACGGCGGGCGACAAACTGAGTGTCAGCTTCACCGTCACCAATACGGGCAAGACCGCGGCCTCCGACATCCCGCAGGTCTATGTTTCGGCCCCGGCTTCGGCCAACTGGGAAGCGCCCAAGCGCCTCGGCGGCTGGGACAAGGTGACGCTGCAACCGGGCGAGTCGAAAGGCGTCACGGTGACAGTCGATCCGCGTCTTCTGGCGACCTTCGATACGGTGTCGAAGACGTGGAACGTGGCGGCGGGTGACTATGAGGTCATTCTGGCGCGCTCGGCCGCCGATCCGGTGACCAAGGCCACGGCCACCCTCAGCCCGCGGAAGTACGACGTGCGTGGGAAATAAGGGGCAAAACGCGCCCAAAATCACACACCTCCCGTCTTTGCCAGCGCCATACTGAGGATGGCGCTGGCCCTCATTTTCCTTTTGCGTTAACCTTTACGCGGGGGAGACGAGGGCATGTTCGGCAAATCATTTCACGATTTCATAGTGCCGCTTTTGCGCACCCTCGCCTTCGCTTTCCTGGCGATCGGACTCTTGTGGCTGCTCAATGAGGCGCGCGGACAGTATCTGACCGGTGCACCCTGGGACTGGATCGCCTACTTCAGCCCGGAAAGCATCGCGGCCGCAGACGACAATATCAACAAATGGCTCAAGCTACAGGGTCTGAGCGCATGGGTCATGGCGGCGCTGTATGTCCTCGCTCTGCTGTATTTTATCGAACAGACCGGCGGGCTCAAATACCTCGTCGATCTTGCCTGGCCGTCGCCACCGCCTTTCCTGACGCAAGTCAGTACCAAAGACCCTGCCTCCGCATGGCACCCTGCGAACCCGTTGATCGGACGCACCGCAGAACTGAAAAGCCTCAGCGATTTTGCTCTGGGCCGCAGACATAAGCGCTGCCTGTCCTGCCACGGACTTTACGGACGCAGCGGCGTGGGTAAAACACGGTTAGCCGTCGAATGGCTGCGAATGCTGAAAAAGCGCCAATGGCACGTCGGCGAGCTTAACCGTCCGATACCGGACGACTGGATTTTCCGGCGCAATACGGCGATCCTCGTCAACTATGGCAAGCACGCACAGGACTTCTGGGACAGTTTCGACACCTTGCGGCTGGCGCAACAAAGGCACCGTATCCGCGTCCTGTTTGAGTCCTCCATGGACCTGAAGCTCATGGCAGCCGGCGTGCCCGCCGCCGATTTCGAAGATTTGAAAGACCTTCTGTGGCAGGTCGGCGATCTGGACACGACACGCGCCCGGGTTAACGAACGCATGGGTCATATTGATCGCAGCATTCAGGTTGATCGCAGCACTCAGGCGCAATCGGACGTCTCCACCTCAAGCGTTTCCATGCCTACTCCCCTGGTGCCGGAGGAGGCGGAGCGCTCCCTGCCCGCAGAACCGCCCGGACAGTCCACATTTCTTCGCGTTCTGCCTCTGCTTCCAGCGGATATGGAGGGCGTTATCACCGCGCGCGCGGCCTATCGCAATCTGCGCACCCGTATCGGACCCCACCGCGAAACGATCATTGCCGTCGCGCGCGGGCGACCGCAATGCGCCATCGACCTGTGTGACCGATTGGCCAGGGCGCCTTCCGGTCAATCGGCGCCCGGTTTCGATACCTACACCGTAGCGCGCACGGAGGCGTTAAAGCTGCTGAGCGAAGCCCAGACCCTCTTCCCGGAAAACGGCCTTCAATACCTGGCCTTGGCCGCTCTGGGTCACAGGGTGGATATTCCCGCCAGCCTGCGTCTGTCGCGCGCCGGTGCCGCTCCGGATATCCTGAAACTGATCACCCTGTTTCGCGATCAGGCCGAAAGCGACGAATACGATTACGCCTGGGCCAAGGATCCACGGGCTTATTTTCCGTCGATAGACGATGAAGATGTGGCGCGTCTCGTCCTCTTCATGACACTCGAACGCCTGCAAGCGCCCGACGTATCGAGCTTTGCCGAAAACCTGTTCGACCGCAGGCAGGCCCGCGAAGCCATAAAACCCTTCTGCGAAGCGGTTGTCCGATTGTCAGCCCGCCCGGAAGGACAGGCAGCAACGGCCCTTCTGTTCCTGATGCCGCTGGTGGCCAAAGAGGAAAAGCGGCGTGACGAGCTGATCCGACAGGTTTCCGAATACCTCAACGGCGAGGCCGTCGGTTTCCGCATGCCCGTCGAAAGACTGATCAACTCCATGCAGGGGGTGATCGAACTCATGCAGGTGGCCAGCCGCGCCAATTTCGCCGTTTTCCAGAACGACGTCAGTGCATTGGGAGGGTTGACCGAGGCCTTCGTCTATCTGATTTCGCGTCTGCAGGCCCCTCACCTCCGGCGCCGGCTCCTGCTCGACTATGCGCGTCTGGCTTCCAGCGAAGGGTCCGGCGCCGAAATCCGGATCATTGCCGATGACCCGGACTGGTGCAGATCTCCCTTCCTCGACAATCTTCTTGGCATGGTCTTCGGACTGAGTGACGACGCGCCCTATAAGGGCTTCGACTGGCTAGATTTCGAACGGCTGTTTCCTGCGGACGCCCTGATCAATCAGACCTCCGACGAAGCCCGCGAACGCAGCCAAGGTGAAGCCGATACCCTGGAAGCGTTCAACCTGATGGACGTCTATTTCCGCAGCTCTCAGAACACAGGGCGAGAAATGAGTGCGGAAGATAGCGCCAAACTCGTGGCGCGCCTGACCGACACAGGTAACCCCGTGGGTGTTCTCGGCGCAAGCTGGGCGATCTACTGGTACGGTAATCCGACGTCCATCACCATGGATGTCGAGTGGCCCGAAGCCTTGATCGAGACCATGATCACTTTCGTTAATAATGACAAGATCGATCCGACCCTGCGTAAGCGCTGTATAGCGGCCCTGGCCCACTACAGCCTGGGCCCTGTAAAGGATGACATCATCTATGACTGGGCCGTCTGGGCGGATAGCGGCGGCCGCGGCGACCGGCCCAAAACCTATCCTCTTCACCCTCGTCTCCCGTTCGAGCGGCTCAAGCCTGTGCTCACCCAGGCGCGGATATGGCTGAACGATCGGGGGCAGAGCAAGAATCTGCGCCGTGCCGCAGCCCTCCTGTGGTTACCTTACGGAGCCGACGATCCCCTCGTCCTCAATGCCCTGGCCGATGTGACGACCGACCGTCAGCTCAACCTGACTCAGCGGCGCACCTTTTTATATCGCCTGTATCAGGCGCGAAACGACACCTCGACGACCCTCTATGACGCTTTGATCCGGCTCTTGCGCGAACGCGATCCTGACGCCGGTTACGACGCCTTTCTGGCCCTCGCCGCGTTGGATCGGCTGCATGATGTCAAACCTGACGATCTCGAAGGTTATGCGGACTCGTCGCTGTTTCTCGAAACGTGGCATAACTTTAACCAGCGTCACGTCAGCCCGCCCGATACTTCCTTACCCGATGCCGAAGACAAACCCGTTCCGGGGCAAGGCCGCGCGACCCTGATCGACCGGCACATCTCGCAAAACGGCCATAATATTCACAAGTTGAAGGCCAAGGATACGACGGGTCGGTGGGCTTACTACTTCGTGCTCGTCCCCCCGCATCGCGAAGCCGAGTTCCTTAAAGCCATCGAAGGGGACGGCACGATAGATCTTGAAGACTACGGCACGGTCATCGCCTCAAGTTACGGAGAAACACCCTCCGACGAGATCCGTCAGTATCTGAAAGACAAGTACGGATTCGAGGTTTAAACCTCGCTGACCAGCTTCTCCAGCCGTTCGGCGGCGTCGGAAATGGCGAACGCCGCCTTGCGCTCGATCTCGAACGCTCCGGCGGACATGCGCGCCTGAGCCGACTGCGCTTCTTCCAGTTGCGCGCGCAGTTCTTCCATCTCGTCGACCAGCAGCAGAGACGCCATCAGAAACAGGCGCACCTCACCGATGGCCCCGACATCGGAGACCACCATCTCGACATGGTCGCTGAAGATGCGCGCCAGTTCCTGCACGCGCGCTTCCTGACCGTCGGCGCAGCCCACCGTATAGGGCTTGTTGTTGACCTTGACCGTGACCTCAGCCATCAGGCGGCCTGCTCGTTGAGAAGTTGACGAATATCCTTGGCGGCGACGCCCAGCGCCTCGAAGGCCCCCGAAGCGGCCTCTTCCAGCACCTTTTCGCGCGCCCTGAGCGCATCGATCTCGTCCTGAAGGCGGCGCGTGTCGGCGGACGCATCGGGGTTCGACGAAGCATTCAACGAATCGGGGGCCAGTGCGTCGCTGCGGCTCTTCAGGTCGCGGATGCGGGTTTCGAGCGCGTTGAGCGCTCCGTCCAGACGCTCAACCGCCGCCGTCAGGCTGGCGCCCGCGACCGGAGAAAGCTGAACCGTGTTCTGAGCATTTTCCATGGTTTGACTGTACTTCCTAAAGGCCTGTTTCACAAGCCATGCAGCCTGACAGGCGAAATTGAGCCCAGCGTACCCCACCCAAAACCCCAAGGTGGCAAATTCCTAAAACTCGAATATGGCCATTCTCCGGCATATGGGCTAAAGGACCGCGCAACCTCACCCCCTTTCGCGTTTCATCTGTTGAGATTGCCATGTCCCTGCCGCCGATCCCTGGCCTCCCCACCGCCAAGCCGTCCCCGACCGTGATGGCCGACGCGATTCGCGTCCTGTCGATGGAGGCGGTGCACCGCGCCAGGTCCGGCCACCAGGGGATGCCGATGGGTATGGCCGATGTGGCGACCGTTTTGTGGACGAAGTTCCTCAAATACGATCCGAAAAAGCCCGACTGGGCCGACCGCGACCGCTTCGTCCTGTCCGCGGGTCACGGCTCAATGCTCATCTATTCGCTGCTGCACCTGACCGGCTTCAAGTCGGTGTCTATGGAAGACATCAAGAACTTCCGTCAGTGGGGCTCCACCACCGCCGGTCACCCGGAATACGGCCACACGGCAGGCGTCGAATGCACGACCGGCCCGCTGGGTCAGGGTCTAGCCGCCGCCGTCGGCATGGCGATGGCCGAGCGTCACCTCAATGCGCGTTTCGGCGATGACGTCGTCGATCACCGCACCTGGGTCATCGCCGGCGACGGCTGCCTGATGGAAGGCGTATCGCACGAGGCGATCTCGCTGGCCGGGCGTCTGAAGCTCAACAAGCTGATCGTGCTGTGGGACGACAACAATGTCACCATCGACGGCGTAGCGACCATCGCCGAAACCGGCGATCAACTGGCGCGCTTCAAGGCCGCGGGCTGGGCGGTGAAGGCCGTCGACGGCCACGACCATGCGAAAATCGCCGCCGCCATGCGCTGGGCGACGCAGCAGACCAAGCCGGTCCTCTTGGCATGCAAGACGAAGATTTCCAAGGGCGCCGGCCCAAAGGAAGGCGACCCGCATTCGCACGGCTACGCCCTGTTCGACACCGACATCGAACTGTCGCGTCAGGCCATGGGCTGGGACGCCGAAGCCTGGACCGTGCCCGCTCCGATCAAGAAGGCGTGGGAAGCCGCCGGCCGCAAGGCCGCGCGTCCGCGCAAGGCCTGGGAAGCCGCGCTGAAGGTACACCCGCAACGCGACCTGTTCGAGCGCGCCATGAAGGGCGAACTGCCCGCCAACGCTTTCGAGGCGCTGGACGCCCACATCGAAAAGCAACTGGAACTGAAAGCCGGCGACGCCACGCGTTCGGCTTCGGGCGCGGCGCTGGCGCAACTGGTGCCCTTCATTGATGAGATGATCGGCGGTTCTGCCGATCTGACCGGTTCGAACAACACCTTCGTCAAGGGCATGACCGCCTTCGATCATCCGAAATACGACGGTCGCTACGTCCACTACGGCGTACGTGAATTCGGCATGTCCGCCGCGCTCAACGGCATGGCGCTGCACGGCGGCATCATTCCCTATTCGGGCACCTTCTTCGTCTTCTCCGACTATTCCCGCCCGGCTATCCGTCTGGCGGCTCTGATGGGCATCCGCGTCATCAACGTCCTGACCCACGACTCGATCGGCGTCGGCGAAGACGGCCCGACGCACCAGCCGGTCGAGCATCTGGCCAGCTTCCGCGCCATGCCGAACCTGCTGACCTTCCGCCCCGCCGACATCGTCGAAGCGGCGGAATGCTGGAAGGCGGCGCTGCTGGAGCGCAAGACGCCGTCGCTGATGGTGCTGTCGCGTCAAAAGGTGCCGGCCGTCCGCCATCAGGGCGGCAATCTGTCGGCCAGGGGCGCTTACGAGGTCAAAGCCGCTTCGGGCGCAGCGAAAGTGTCGATCTTCTCGTCGGGCACCGAGGTGTCGGTCGCGGTGGCCGCCGCCGAGGCGCTGGAAGCCGAGGGCATCCCGACCCGCGTCGTTTCGACCCCGTGCTGGGCGCTGTTCGACCGTCAGACGGCAAAATATCAGGCCGAAGTCATCGGCAACGCCACGGTGAACGTCGCCGTCGAAGCCGCCGTGTCGCTGGGCTGGGAACGCTTCATCGGTCAGGACGGCATCTTCGTCGGCATGACCGGCTTCGGCGGCTCGGCTCCGCAGGACGTGCTTTACCGTGAATTTGGCATCACCAAGGAAGCCGTCATCGAAAAGGTGAAGACGAAGCTCGGTTAAACCCGGCTTATGCTTAATGTCAAAGGCGCGGGCCCCGGTCCGCGCCTTTTTCGTCCGCGTCACGGCAAAACCAACCGATTGCAGCGGTCAAACGCGCGTGATCAACCCTTTGGGGTTTGACGCGCCGCGCTGATGGCTGTACGATCTTGCCATCTTTGAACTGCGACTTTCTACTGCGGCTTTTGCCGTATCTGCGAACTTCCTTTCATTGATCGACAACTACCAAAACTGCCATTGAAAGGATTTTCCCATGAGCACAGGTACGGTTAAGTGGTTTAACGGCACCAAGGGTTACGGCTTCATTCAACCCGATGACGGCGGCACGGACGTGTTCGTTCACATCTCGGCGGTTGAGCGTTCGGGCCTGCGCGGCCTCGACGAAGGCCAGAAGGTGACCTTCGAACTGGCCCGCGACAAGCGTTCGGGCAAGATGTCGGCCGAGAACCTGCAGGTCGGCTAAGCTTCGCCGCTTTGTTAATCGGAAAAGCCGCTCCATCGGGGCGGCTTTTTTGCATTTCCCGTTACCCTGTGCCAAAAGCCCCCGATGCAAGATCCTGTACTCGATACCCTGTTGCGACCGTTCGATGACGGCCTGATCGACTGGCCCGCCGGCCCGGCTTTGTTCCTGCGCGCCCGCTACGGCGCGGCGCTGAGCGGCGTCGATCGCGCGCGCCTGATCTGCGAGCAGAGCTTCAAGCCCGAATACGACCGCCTGAAGCCGGCCGGCTTCGCCCTGCGCGATCCCGCCGATACCGCGCTCCATCCGCTGGTCATCGTCCTGCCGCCGCGCCAGCGCGAAGAATACCGCGCGCTTCTGGCCCGGGCCGTGGCCACCGCTGAACCGGGCGGCACGGTGCTGGCCTGCGTGTCCAATCTCGAAGGCGCGAAGACGGTCGAAAACGACCTCAAAGCCCTGTGCGGCAATGTCGCCTCGCTGTCGAAGAACAAGTGCCGCGCCTTCTGGGCAACCACCGACGCACCCAATGCCGATCTGGTGACGCAGTGGCTGGCGCTCGACGCCCCGCGACCTATCCTCGACGGGCGTTTCGTCAGCCGCCCCGGCCTGTTCGCTTGGGACCGCATCGACGCCGGCTCGAAGCGTCTGGCCGAACATTTGCCCTTACTGAGCGGCCACGGCGCCGATCTGGGCGGCGGCTTCGGCTATCTCAGCGACGAGGTGCTGCGCCGCAATCCCGGAGTCCGCATCGACCTGTACGAGGCCGAACAGCGCGCCGTCGAACTGTCCGAAAGCAACCTCAAGGTCTACGGCGAACGCGTATCCTGCCACTGGCGCGACGTGACCAAGGGTATCGACGGCGCATATGATTTCATCGTCTCCAACCCGCCCTTCCACGCCGGTCGCGCCGACCTGCCCGAACTGGGTCAGGCCTTTATCCGCGCCGCCGCCGCAGGGCTGAAGCCGGGCGGCAGCCTGTACATGGTCGCCAACCGTCATCTGCCCTACGAGGCCGGCCTGAAAGGCGCGTTTAAGAGCGTCGTCGCGCTGCACGAAGACCGCGACTACAAGGTCTATCGGGGGATCAAATAATGCGACTGATCAAGCTGCTGGCCAATCTCGGCTACGGGTCGCGCAAAGAGGTGCAGAAATATATCCGCATGGGCGTCGTCACCGACGCCGAAGGCAATGTCCTGAAGGACGACGCCAAGACCGAGCACGCGGATATCCGCTTCAACGACCGCCCGCTCGACCCGGCGCACGGCGTGGTGCTGATGCTCAACAAGCCGACCGGCTATGTCTGTTCGCTGAAGGACACCGGCAAGCTGGTCTACGAACTGCTGCCGCACCGGTTCAGCGCGCGCAAGCCGGTCCTGTCGACCGTCGGACGGCTCGATTCCGACACGTCGGGCCTGCTGCTGTTCACCGACGATGGCGACTATCTGCACCGCATCATCTCGCCGAAGAACCATGTGGCCAAGATCTACGAAGTGACGCTGGCCCGCCCCATCGAAGGGCACGAGGCGGCGATCTTCGCGTCAGGAGACCTGCTGCTGGAGTCGGAAAAGACGCCGCTCCAGCCCGCCGTGATGGAACAGACCGGCGAGAAGACGGCGCGCCTGACCCTCTATGAAGGCCGCTATCATCAAGTGCGCCGCATGTTCGCCGCCGTCGGCAACCATGTCGAGGCCCTGCACCGCGCCCAGATGGGCGAGTTGACGCTGGGGGACCTGCGCCCCGGAAAATGGCGGCTGCTCACGCCGGAAGAACGCGACGGCCTCGTGCGGACATAAAAAAACAGCCTCCGGAAGATACCGGGGGCTGTTTTTTCAGATCGTGACGCCGCAAATCGCGTCCATATGTCAAACCTGCTATGGTTTTTCAGGCGCCTTTTCCGGCGCGCACGGGCCATGCCGGAATATCAGGACGTCTTTTTCGGCGGCGGGCTTCCCCGGCGTCCCTTTCAGACGGTCGGGATGCGGCATCACGCGGCCTTTCGGGGCCTCGTCGGCGTCGATATAGCCGTTCTTGTTGGCGTCGATTTCGTCGAAATGCGCCTTCATCGGCGCGGAGAATTCCGCCCACGACAGACGCCCGTCCTTATCGGCATCCAACGCCTCCGGTCCCGGCGCGAATCCCTTGGGTCCCTTGCCGGGCTCGCCTTCCGGCCCGCAATGCGGCGGACGGAAGGCCGCCAACTCAGCCGGGCTGATCTGCCCATCCTTGTTGGCGTCGATGGCTTCGAATGGTGGCGGCCCTATAAGCAGCGCTTCTGGCGGCGGCGCTTCCGGCGCACCGCTTCCCTGAGCCAGCACCGGCAGCCCGGCCACCGCCAGAATACCGCCCCCCAACAGCAGTCCCGGCAACAAAATTCTGTGTCGTATCATGGTCGTCTCCGCAATCTGGATGCCTGCATACTGCGCGCCTATCGTGTCCCCATGATTTCACGGCCATATTGAATTTTGTCCGAAATGTGTCTTCACTCTGAAAATTGTGTCTTTTGCGACATTCTGCGACCCACAATGCCCGTCATAGTCCGGAACACCCTCCCCTTAACCCAGCCCGGTTCCTCATGCCGCTCGACACCGCCCCTACCCAGCCCCGCCAGCATATCCTCGTCGTCGATGACGATTTCGACCTTCGCGAACTGATTTCCGGCTTTCTCAGCCTGAACGGTTTCGAAGTCCACACCGCCGCCAGCGGCCGCGACATGGATAAGCTGCTTCAGCGCGGCGACATCGGTCTGGTCGTGCTCGACTATATGATGCCCGGCGAAGACGGCCTGTCGATCTGCAAACGTCTCAATCAGCGCGGCGGTCCGCCGGTCATCATGCTGTCGGCCAAGGGCGAGGAGATCGACCGCATCGTCGGGCTCGAACTGGGGGCCGACGACTATCTGGCCAAGCCCTTCCACCCGCGTGAGCTTCTGGCCCGCATCCGCGCCGTGCTGCGCCGGGGCGAAGGCCGCGGCAACGGCGAAAAATCGCAGTCGACCACCTTCTTCGGCTGGAGCCTCGACAACATCAAACGCACGCTTCAGCGTCCCGACGGCGTTCAGGTCGCCCTGTCCAATGCCGAATTCGAACTGCTGCGCGTGTTTCTGGAGCGTCCCGGCCGCGCCCTGACCCGCGATCAGATCCTCGACTTCCTGCACGGCCCCAACAGCGAGAATTTTGACCGCGCCATCGACGTGCAGATTTCACGCCTGCGCCGCAAGCTGAACGACGAGTCCAATGATGGCGAGGAAATTATCCGCACCATCCGCGGCATCGGCTATATGTTCCGTCCCTTAAAATAGCCGGACATTCCCGTGCCTTTACCGCGTATCCCCCTGCCCCGCGCCCTGACCCGCCTGCCGATTTTCACGCAGGTGATGGGTCTGTGCGTCTTCGTGCTGATCGTCTCGATCCTGACCAATGTGGCGCTGGTGGTCCTGCTGCCGCCGCCGCCGCCGTCCGGCTACACCATTGCCGAAGCCACGAAGGCCCTGACCCAGGGCGAGGTCAGGCTGCGCAACGGCCGCACGCTGAAGACCGAGGTTCTGAGCACGCCGCCGGCCTTTATCGCCGCGCGCAAGGCGGAGCATCCGTTTGGCCAAAAAAGTTTCGAGAACGGTTTCGAGCGGCTGATGCGTCAGCGACTGGCCGAGGCGATGAACCTGCCGGAAAGCCGGGTGTTTATCGACGGCCGCCCCCAGTTCCGCCGCAACCGCTTCGGTCCCGACCGCCTGATCATCCGTCAGGCCGAGCCCGGAGCGCCCGGTCCGCAGGGCCTCATTATAGACCGTGCGGGCCACGAGAGCCGGCCTGGCCAACAATTCGGGGAACCCCCATTCCGGCGCCCCGGCGGCCAGAACCCGGACGGTCGCGTCCCAAACGGCCCGTTGATGGTGCACGATGCGCTGATGAACGCGCCCCTGCCCGCCGCCTTCAACGAACAGGCGACCTTTCCGGCCTTTCACGCCGCCGTTCAGATGCCTGACGGACGCTACCGCAACCTCGTCCTGCCGCGGCAGTTTCCCGAACCGTGGCAGGTCAATCTGCTTCTGGGCTTTCTGCTGAGCGCCGCCCTGATCGCGCCCCTGGCCTGGCTTCTGTCGCGCCGCCTGACCCAGCCGATCGCCGCCCTGGCCGAAGGCGCGGCCAAGCTCGACTTCGACCCCGCTGCCGAGCCGCTGACCGAAAGCGGCCCCGCCGAAGTGCGCCGCGCCACCCACGTGCTCAACGCCATGCAGGTGCGCATCCGCAAGCACATCGAAAGCCGCACGGCGGTGATCGCCGCCATCGCTCACGACCTCAAGACGCCGCTGGCGCGGCTGAGACTGCGCATCGAGACCCTGCCGGCGAAGGACCGCGACAAGATCGCTCAGGACATCGCCCATATGGACAGCCTGATCCGTTCGGCCATGACCTTCGCTTCGGCGGACAAGATGGCCCAGAATGTGGTGCGGCTCGACCTCAGCGCCCTGAGCGAAAGTCTGGCCGAAGACATGGCCGAGTTACACAAGGTCGAAACCGGCGAGATCGAGCCGCGCCTGACCGTCATGGCCGACAGCATCGCGGTGAAGCGCATCCTGTGCAACCTGTTCGAAAACGCCCACCGCTATGCGGGCGGCTCGCGCCTCACCGTCCGGCGCGACGGCGATCAGGCCGTCGTCACCGTCAGCGATGACGGCCCCGGCGTGCCGGAAAGCGAACTGGAAGCCGTCTTCGAGCCTTTCCACCGTCTGGAATCGTCGCGCAATCGCGATACGGGCGGCGCGGGCCTGGGGCTCAGCGTCGCCAAGGCTCTGGCCGAGGCGCACAGGGGGAGCATGAGCCTGCACAATCGCCTCGAAGACGGTCAGGTCAAGGGGCTGGATGCAGTATTGAAATTGCCGCTGGCCTAAGCTCATTTCGTCCTTACGCCCATTTCTTCCTTACGTCATAAAGGGCAACCCTTTGCGCACCGACGAAGGAACTGACCATGCGCGCCGCCCCCCTCCTGCTCCTCACCGCCTTCACCCTCGCCGCCTGCGGTGAGACCGCCACCCTGTCCGTCGATAAGGGTCAGGGCGCCAATCCCGAACTGCCCGCACCCAAAAAGACGCCCCTGCCCACGGTCAAGGTCGCCGACGCCACCGGCTGGCCCGCCGGCGAGAGGCCCACCGCGGCCAGGGGGCTCAAGGTAACGGCATTCGCCGCCGGGCTCGATCATCCGCGCTGGCTCTACGTTTTGCCCAATGGCGACGTGCTGGTGGCCGAGAGCAACGCTCCGCCCAAGCCAAAAGACAATAAGGGCATCAGGGGCTTGGTCATGGGTCTGGTGATGAAAAAGGCCGGGGCCGCTACCAAATCCGCCAACCGCATCACCCTGCTGCGCGACGCCGACGGCGACGGCCATGCCGAGGTGCGCTCAACCTTCCTGACCGGCCTGATGTCGCCCTTCGGCATGGCGTTGACCAACGGGCGGCTGTATATCGCCAATGCCGACGCCGTGGTCAGCGTGCCCTACGCCAATGGCGACCTCAAGGCCTCCGCCGCACCGGTCAGGCTGACCGACCTGCCCGGCGGCCCGATCAATCACCACTGGACCAAGAGCCTGATGGCCTCGAAAGACGGTCGGTTCCTTTATGCCGGCATCGGCTCCAATTCCAATGTCGGCGAAAACGGTCTGAACGTCGAAAAAGACCGCGCCGCCATACTCGAAATCGACATCGCCACCGGCCAGCGCAAGGTTTTCGCGTCAGGCCTGCGCAACCCGGTCGGCATGGACTGGAACCCCGCCACGGGCGAGTTGTGGGTGGCGGTGAACGAGCGCGACGAGATCGGTTCGGACCTCGTGCCCGACTACATGACCTCGGTACGGCGGGGCGGCTTCTACGGCTGGCCGTGGAGCTATTACGGCCCGCACATCGATGAGCGCGTCCAGCCGCCGAACCCGGACAGGGTCTCCAAAGCCATCCGCCCCGACTACGCGCTGGGGCCGCATACGGCGTCGCTGGGCCTCGCCTTTTACACCGCCGACGCCCTGCCGCAGTACAAGGGCGGCGTCTTCGTCGGGCAGCACGGCTCATGGAACCGCAATCCGCCATCGGGTTACAAGGTCATCTTCGTGCCGTTTAACGGCGATCAGCCCTCCGGCCCGCCGCAGGACGTGCTGACCGGCTTTCTGAAAGACGGCAAGGCGAGAGGCCGCCCCGTCGGTGTGGCGGTGGATGCGCACGGCGCGATTCTGGTGGCCGACGACGTCGGAAACATCATCTGGCGCGTGGCGAAATAGCCCCTGTTACCTTACGAAACAAGGCGTGCGCCGGGTAGCGCTATCATGTCCCGCATGAGGGTATTTTTGCGCTTGACTTGACGGGGCTTAGGGACAAAACCAAATTCGCAAAATCATGGATTTGCCGCCGGTTTTCGACGGCCCTGAGCATAAGGGATACGCATATGACTTTACGCGTGGCGATTAACGGATTTGGCCGCATCGGCCGTCTGGTTCTGCGTTCGATCATCGAGAACAACCGCACCGATATCGAAGTGGTCGCGATCAACGACCTCGGTCCGGTCGAAACCAACGCCCACCTGCTCCGTTACGACTCCGTGCACGGCAAGTTCCCCGCCGAAGTAAAGGTCGACGGCGACACCCTCGTCATCACCGCCAACGGCAAGACCTACGCGCCGATCAAGGTCACCGCGATCAAGAACCCGGCCGAGCTGCCGCACAAGGCCCTGAACGTCGATATCGCGCTGGAATGCACCGGCATCTTCACCTCGAAGGAAAAGGCCGCGGCCCACCTCGAAGCCGGCGCAAAGAAGGTTATCATCTCGGCCCCCGGCGACAATGCCGACAAGACGATCGTCTATGGCGTCAACCACGACACCCTGACCGCCGAAGACACGATCATCTCCAACGCCTCGTGCACCACCAACTGCCTGTCGCCGGTCGCCAAGGTCCTGTCGGACCTGTGCGGCATCGAGCGCGGCTACATGACCACCATCCACTCCTATACGGGTGACCAGCCGACGCTCGACACCATGCACAAGGACCTCTACCGCGCCCGCGCGGCGGCCCTGAGCATGATCCCGACCTCGACCGGCGCCGCCAAGGCCATCGGTCTGGTCCTGCCGCACCTGAAGGGCAAGCTGGACGGTTCGTCGATCCGCGTCCCGACCCCGAACGTCTCGGTCGTCGACCTCAAGATCGTGCCGACCCGCCCGGTCACGGCCGAAGAAGTCAACGCCGCCATCATCGCCGCCGCCGACGGCCCGATGAAGGGCGTGCTGGCCTATACGGACGAGCCGCTGGTGTCTTCGGACTTCAACCACAACCCGGCCTCTTCGACCTTCGCGCTCAAGCAGACGCAGGTCATCGACGGTCAGCTGGTGCGTATCCTGACCTGGTACGACAACGAGTGGGGCTTCTCTACGCGCATGTCGGACACCGCCGTCGCGCTCGGCAAGTTCCTGTAATAAGCTAGGCCCCGCCGGAGTGATCCGGCGGGGTTTATCTTAAGAAAATCGACAATCACCTATGTCGGAAAAATTCAACAGTGATATTGGAAATATTTCCAAGCCTTTGAGTTACTGCGTATGGCTTTTTTACGCGCTGCTTGTTGGTTTTATAAATCCCCTTTTAACTCAATTTGCAAGTTTGCATATTGGCATTCCCGAAAAGCACTTATCGCCAGTAATTCCTTTAATTTATACTGGTTTATTCATATACAATTTTCTATTTATCGTTGATTTCAAGAATAAAAATTCTAACTCTGAAATGATATCGCACACGATTATAATTACCTCCATACCCTTATCCATAATTACTGGATCATACGCGTTCCTTATCGCCACCCAAAAACTCAACCTTCCGCTCTGGTTGAAAATTTCAGCATAGGCATAACTGAAAAAACCAATAGGATGTTCAATGACCTTCAAAACCCTTGATGATGTTTCCGACCTTCACGGCAAGACCGCGCTGGTGCGCGTCGATTTCAACGTGCCGGTCGAAGACGGTCGCATCACCGACGACACCCGCCTCAAGGTCGCCCTGCCGACTATCCGCAAGCTGACCGAAAAAGCCGCCAAGGTCGCCCTGCTGGCCCATTTCGATCGCCCCAAGGGCAAGGTCGTCCCGGAAATGTCGCTGGCTTTCGTGGCCCCGGCCCTGTCCGACCTGCTGGGCGCACCGGTGCAATTCGCCAGTGACTGCGTGGGCGACGACGCCAAGGCGCTGATCGAGGGCCTGCCCGACGGCGGCGTCATCCTGCTGGAAAACGTCCGTTTCTATCCGGGCGAGGAAAAGAACGATCCCGCGTTTGCGCAACAATTGGCCGATCTCGGCGACATCTACGTCAATGACGCCTTCTCGGCCGCGCACCGCGCCCACGCCTCGACCGAGGGCGTAGCCAAGCTCCTCCCCGCCTATGCCGGCGAATCCATGCGCCGCGAACTGGATGCGCTGAATGCCGCGCTCGGCGCGCCGGTTAAGCCCACCATCGGCATTGTCGGCGGCTCCAAGGTCTCGACCAAGCTCGACCTGCTGAAAAATCTGGTGGGCAAGCTCGATGCCCTGGCCATCGGCGGCGGCATGGCTAACACCTTCCTCTACGCCCAGGGCCATGAGGTCGGCGGTTCGCTGTGCGAAAAGGACCTCAAGGATACGGCGCTGGAAATCCTGAAAGAAGCCGAGGCGAAGGGCTGCCGGATTCTGCTGCCGCTCGACGTCGTCGTGGCGCAGGAATTCAAGGCCAATGCCGCCAACCGTACCGTCGATCTGGGCGCGGAACTGTCCGCCGACGACAAGATTTTCGACGCCGGCCCCAGGACCGTCGCGCAGTTGAAGGACGTCATCGCCAACTCCAGGACGCTGATCTGGAACGGCCCTCTGGGTGTGTTCGAACTGCCGCCATTCGACGCCGCCACCGTCGAAGCGGCGAAATTTGCTGCATTGCAAACCAAATCGGGTAAACTGGTTGCCGTTGCGGGCGGCGGCGATACGGTGGCCGCTCTCAACCACGCTGACGTCGTGCAGGACATGACCTTTGTATCGACGGCCGGTGGCGCGTTTCTTGAATGGATGGAAGGCAAGGAATTGCCGGGCGTTGCCGCGCTCGGTTAAGCCTTTCAAGGACTAAAGCTGGAATGTCAGGGCGTTCCGGTATAAAATTTGATTATTTTCAGGGTTTCGCTGGCTGAGACCGGAACATCGGCCGCCGGACGGAACCCTTCACTGAGCATATGAAAGAGGGAAATTATCATGGCTCGCATCAGTCTGCGACAGCTTCTCGACCACGCGGCCGAGAACGATTACGGCGTCCCCGCCTTTAACATCAACAATATGGAGCAGGGTCTGGCCGTCATGGACGCCGCCCGCAAGGCCGAAAGCCCCGTCATCATTCAGGCGTCGCGCGGCGCGCGCAACTATGCGCACGACACCATGCTGACCAAGATGATCGACGCTCTGGTCGAAATCTACCCGGAACTGCCGATCGTCATGCACCAGGATCACGGTAATTCGCCGGCGACCTGTGCCACCGCCATCCAGAACGGTTTCACCTCGGTGATGATGGACGGTTCGCTGATGGCCGACGCCAAGACCCCGGCCGACTATGACTACAATGTCAACGTGACCAAAACCGTCGTCGACTTCGCCCACGCCTGCGGCGTGTCGGTCGAAGGCGAACTGGGCGTGCTGGGCTCGCTGGAAACCGGCATGGGCGAAGCCGAAGACGGTCACGGCGCCGAAGGCGTGCTCGACCATTCGCAACTGCTGACCGACCCGGATCAGGCCGTCGATTTCGTCGCCAAGACCAATGTCGATGCGCTCGCCATCGCGATGGGCACGTCGCACGGCGCTTACAAGTTCTCACGCAAGCCGGACGGCGAAGTGCTGGCCATGCACGTTATCGCCGAGATCCACAAGCGCCTGCCGAACACCCACCTCGTCATGCACGGCTCGTCCTCGGTGCCGCAGGAACTTCAGGACCTGATCAACGCCTTCGGCGGTGAAATGCCGCAAACCTACGGCGTGCCGGTCGAAGAACTGCAAAAGGCCATCAAGATCGGCGTGCGCAAGATCAATATCGACACCGACTGCCGCATGGCCATCACCGGCACCATCCGCAAATACTTCATCGAGAACCCGGCCGGTTTCGACCCGCGCTCGTACCTTAAGCCTGCCAAAGAAGCCATGCAGCAGGTCTGCTACGACCGTTTCGTGCAGTTCGGCACCGCCGGCAACGCCTCCAAGATCAAGGCCAAGCCTTTGTCGAGCATGGCGAAATATTATCTGGCTTAAGCCCATCCCCGATATCGGGAAAGGTTATAAAGAAGGTCGCCCGCAAGGGCGGCCTTTTCTTATGCCCCGTCGCGCGCTGAGCGATGGGCTCCCCTTATTTTTCCACAGATGGCCACAGACAAACACAGATGGCATGTGTGTTGCCATCGTGCCTCAACCTCAACCGTTTGGCTCCCAGCTATCAGGACGCTCGAACCATCTGTGTGCATCTGTGGCCATCTGTGGAGAATCTTTTTTGTTGAACC
Organism: Asticcacaulis sp. AND118; assembly: GCF_020535245.1. Taxonomy (GTDB): domain Bacteria; phylum Pseudomonadota; class Alphaproteobacteria; order Caulobacterales; family Caulobacteraceae; genus Asticcacaulis. Next base: position 2,127,222 of record NZ_CP084910.1, read on the forward strand.
GGCTCCCCGCATAAAAAAATCAACCGCCCTCTTGAAGCGGCCATAACCCTCCCCAAATTCATAAACGTAAGACGCCGACACCGGGTCTTTCTGGAAAGCTTCATCGCCCGTTTCGGGGATGCGCAAGCGATCCAACCGACAACCGAAGACAGCTTACGCCGCTGTCGATCTCGCTTCTGACAAGGAGACTCTATATGCGTACTCAAATCGATTTTTCCCCCCTGTACCGCAGCGCCGTTGGCTTCGACCGTCTGGTCAGCCTGCTTGATTCCGCTGCCCGTACCGACGCCGCGCCGGGCTGGCCGCCGTACAATATCGAACGCATCGCCACCGGTACGGACGGTGACGGCGACGCCTACCGTATCGAGATCGCCGTAGCCGGCTTCCGTCCCGACCAACTGAATATCGAGGTCAAGGAAAACGTTCTGACCGTCACCGGTAAGAAGGATGCCGAAGACGGTTCGCGCACCTTCCTGCATCGCGGTCTGGCCGAACGCAGCTTCGAGCGCCGCTTCCAACTGGCCGACCATATCCGCGTCACCGAGGCCGAACTGGCCAACGGGCTCCTGACCCTCAATCTGGTGGTCGAAATCCCGGAAGCGAAGAAGCCCAAGCAGATCGCCATCAAGACCTCCGACAACAGCCCGCAGGCGCTGGAAGCCGCTGAGTAGGGCTTTTTTTGTCGCGCATTTGATCCGAAAACCGCTTCACACTTTTCGGAATGCGCTTGAAATGCACTGAATGCCGCTTCGGTCGGAGCGTATCGGTGCCGCTGATCCCCGACCGATCGGGTCGCGTCTCTTATATCTCTCTGATGAGAGACGCGACCCACCACCTGATCTTTTTCGCTCCCATTTCCGGAACTTGGCCGGAAGCGTGCCCCCACGCTTCCGGTTTTTATGCCGTCTCGGTCTCACGCACATAGGCCCGGTGCATGGCGTCCTCCTGCTCGCGCCATTGCCTTAGCAACGTCATACGCCGCGTCGGGTAGCGCTCATCGGCGACGCTCATATTGCGGATGCGGTCCGAGCGGAAATGACGGAAATCCTGCCGCAGCTCGCACCACCCCACCAACAACCGCGCCCGCTCGTAGAAGCCCAGCGCCACCGGCCAGACGATGCGCACCGTCTGCATTTCTTTCACGTCGCTATAGTCCATGACCAGCTTGCGCTCGGATTTCAGCGCCTGACGGATCATCTTGAGATAACGGTCCTCGAACTCCGACACCTCCGCGTCCTTCCACGGTGGCGGCACCATCAGGCCGGTCGTTTGCAGGCTGTCGCGCATATCATCGGGCAGGACGGCGTTGATCTTGGCCAGCGCATTGACCGCCGCCGCCGAAATGGCGCGGTCGGTGCGCCCGGCCACCCATTTGACCCCCAGTGCAATGGCCTCGATCTCGTCGTGCGACAGCATCAGCGGCGGCAACATGAAGCCCGGCCTGAGCAGAAACCCCACCCCGGCCTCCGCCTCGATATCCGCCCCCTGCGCGCGCAGGGCGTCGACGTCGCGGTACAGCGTGCGCAGCGACACGTTCAGTTCCTGCGCCAGACTGTCGCCCGTTACCGGATAGCGGTGCCGCCGCAAAATCTGTAGCAAATTCAAAAGCCGGGCGGCGCGCGACATATCCCTTCCCCCGCGTCAGTTCGTTCCTGACATATCGCAAAAAGAGGAACAAAGCAAAAACAAAATCTACAAAACCGCCAGCGCCTGTTCGATATCGGCGATCAGGTCGTCCGGATCTTCCAGCCCCACATAAAGACGCACATAGCTGCCTTCCAGCGGCGCGTGATCCTCCGGCGTCAGCTTGTGGCGGCCCAGGAACTGCGGCTCGCAATTGACCGCCAGACTCTCATAACCGCCCCACGAAAAGCCCAGCCCGAACAGTTTGAGCGCATTGAGGAAACGCTGAGACGCCGCCTCGCCGTCACCTTTCAACACGACAAGGAACAGACCGTTCGGCGCGGTGAAATCGCGGCGGAAGACGTCGCTTCCCGGATGGCTGTCGAGCCAGGGATGCACGACGCGGATCACCTCCGGACGCCCTTGCAGCCATTGCGCCACCTTCAGCCCCGCCTCGCCCGACTGTTTCAGGCGCAGGTGCAGGGTGCGCAAGCCCCGCAGGGCCAGATAGGATTCGTCGGCCGAAGTGAAGAAGCCCCACGCCTTGATAGCGTCATAGATGCGCTTGGCCAGCGCCGCGTCGTTCACCGCCACCGAGCCGATCAGCAGGTCGGAATGGCCGCCGACATATTTGGTCAGGGCCTGCATGGACATGTCGCAGCCGTGGGCCAGCGGTTTGAACAGCACGCCCGCGCCATAGGTATTGTCGCACAGGGTCAGTATGCCCCGCGCCTTCGCCGCCGCAGCGATGGCCGGGATGTCTTGAATTTCGAAAGTCAGCGAACCGGGGCTTTCGAGGTAGATCAGCTTCGTCCTTTCGGTGGCCAGCGCCAGAACCTCTTCCGCCGTCGCCGACGGCGCATACCAGGTCACATCGACACCGAAACGCGCCAGTTGCGAATCAAGGAAGCGGCGCACCGGACGATAGGCCGAATTGACCGCCAGCACGTGATCGCCAGCTTGGAGCACCGCAAAGATGGGCAGGGTCTGCGCCGCCAGGCCGCTGGGCAGGATGAAGGCCTCCTCCGCCCCTTCCAGTTCGGCCAGCAATCGGCACAGTTCGCGCTGGGTCGACAGGCCCTCGGTGCCGTAGGTCGGCTTGAGGTCGTCGCGATAGAGCACCTCGGCGCTTTCCATCAGCACGGTCGATCCGCGTTCCACGGGCGCATTGACCGCGCGGCGGCTGCGGGCCTTGTCGAGGACGGGCGAAATGACGCGGGTGGTTTCACGCATGGGAGGAGCCTTTCGTATACGATCACTGCTTTGCCGCCGAAACGTCGCCGACGCAAGCGATGTCTCATGCCGGGGACGAATTAGAACGGCTAATCCAAGCTCGTAAAAATCGTCGCCTGACCAATTGTCATGGATTTGGCATATGGTCCGTCATGGGGTAGGCTGCCGCGCGATTGATGACGTGTGGACAAAATTCCTACCAAATCGCATTCGTAACCGGCCTTTTCCCACTGGAGACCGACCATGACCCGATCCGCTACGCTGTCCCGCCGCTGGCTGCTGAAAGGCGCCGCCGCCGCGGGTTTCACCGGTTCGGCCCTGTCTCTGGCCGCCTGCGGCAATGCGGATGACGCCGCCGCAACGACCCTGCTCAACGTCTCCTACGACCCGACGCGCGAGCTTTACACGGCCTATAACAAGCTGTTCCAGACCAAGACGAAGACGCCGGTGACGGTGAATCAGAGCCACGGCGGTTCGGGCAAGCAGGCCACCGCCGTCATCGAAGGGCTCGATGCCGACATCGTTTCGCTGGCGCTGGCCCACGACATCGACGCCATCGCCGAACGTGGCCTGATCGGCACCGACTGGGCCGGGCGTCTGCCGCACAATTCGACCCCCTACTATTCGACCATCGTGTTTCTGGTGCGCAAGGGCAACCCCAAGGCCATCAGGGACTGGTCCGACCTGATCAAGCCGGGCGTCGGCGTCATCACGCCCAACCCGAAGACGTCAGGCGGCGCGCGCTGGAACTATCTGGCGGCCTATGGCTGGGCCAAGACCAACGGTCAGGACCCGGCGGCCTATATCGAAGCCCTCTATCGCAACGTCCCGGTGCTCGACACCGGCGCGCGCGGCTCGACCACCACCTTCGTTCAGCGCGGTCAGGGCGATGTGCTGCTGGCCTGGGAAAACGAAGCCCTGCTGGCTCTGAAAGACGCCGGGGCCGAAGCCTTCGAGATCGTCTACCCGTCGCTGTCGATCCGCGCCGAGCCGCCGGTCGCCGTCGTGGACAAGAATGTCGACAAGAAGGGCACCCGCGAAATCGCCGAAGCCTATGTGAAGGGCCTGTTCGACGACGACGCGCAGAAACTGGTGGCCGAAAACTTCTACCGTCCGGTCAGCGAGACCGTCGCCGCGCAGTTCACGGATAAGTTCCCGCAACTGCGCCTGTTGTCAGTGGACACCGACTTCGGCGGCTGGAAGAAAGCCCACGCCGATTTCTTCGCGGCGGGTGCGGCCTTCGATGCGCTGCAAGCCAAGCTGAACAAATAATTGATGAGTTCGAACGCTACCCCTGCACCGGGCGCCGCTCCGCTTGCGACCGAAGGTTACAAGCCGCCCAAGGCCACGCACAAGGCGCGCGTGTTGCCGGGCTTCACCCTGTCGCTGGGCGTCACCCTGACCTATCTGTCGCTGATCGTCGTGCTGCCGCTAGCGGCGCTGCTGGCGCGGCCGTGGGAGCACGGGCTCGACGGTGTCTGGGCGACCATCAGCGATCCGCGTGTCCTGGCAAGCTTGCGCCTGACCTTCACCACCTCATTGCTGGCGGCCCTCGTCAACCTGTTCGCCGGTCTGGTCGTCGCCTGGGTGCTGACGCGCTATGAATTTCCGGGCAAGGGGCTGGTCGATGCGCTGGTCGATCTGCCCTTCGCCCTGCCGACCGCTGTCGCCGGCGTGTCGCTGTGTTCGATGTACGCCGCCAACGGCTGGGTCGGCAGTCTCTTTGCGCCCCTCGGCATCAAGATCGCCTATACGCCGCTCGGCATCTTCGTGGCGCTGGTCTTTGTCGGCCTGCCCTTCATCGTGCGCTCGGTCCAACCCGTGCTGGCCGAATTCGACGCCGAGGTCGAGGAAGCCGCCGCGACACTGGGCGCCACGCCGCTTCAGACCACCTTGCGCGTCATACTGCCGTCGCTGGCCCCGGCCCTGCTGACCGGCTTCTCACTGGCCTTTGCCCGCGCCGTCGGCGAATACGGCTCGGTCATCTTCATCGCCGGCAACATGCCCTTCGTGTCGGAAATCACGCCGCTGCTGATCGTCATCAAACTGGAAGAGTTCGACTATGCCGGCGCGGCCGCCATAGCGGTGGCCATGCTGAGCCTCGCCTTCCTCAGTCTGCTGCTGGTCAATGCCGTGCAACTGCTGCTGTCGCGCCGGGGACGCGCCTGATCATGAGAGCCCGCGCCCCCGAAAAGCCGAAGACTCCCGCCGCCTTCGCCCTGATGCTGATCGCCTTCGTGTGGATGGCGCTGGTCATCGTCCTGCCGCTGGCCAATGTGCTGGCCGAAGCCTTCAAACAGGGCGTGCAGCCCTATCTGTCGTCGATCGTAAAGCCCGACGCGCTGAGCGCCATCCGCCTGACCCTGATCGTTGCCGCCATCGCCGTGCCGCTCAACGCCGTCTTCGGCATCGCCGCCGCCTGGTGCGTGACGCGCTTCGATTTTCCGGGCAAGGGCCTGTTGCTGTCGGTCCTCGACCTGCCCTTCACCATCTCGCCCGTCATTTCGGGCATGGTGTGGGTGCTGCTGTTCGGCGCGCACGGCTGGTTCGCCAGCGTCCTCGAAGCCTCGAATATCAAGATCATCTACGCCCTGCCCGGCCTCGTCATCGCTACGGTGCTGGTCACCCTGCCCTTCGTGGCGCGCGAACTGATCCCGCTGATGCAGGATCAGGGCACGGACGAGGAAATCGCCGCCGTGACGCTGGGGGCTTCGGGCTGGGACGTCTTTTTCCGCGTGACCCTGCCCAATATCAAATGGGCCCTCACCTACGGCGTGCTTCTGTGTACGGCGCGGGCCATGGGCGAATTCGGCGCGGTGTCGGTGGTTTCAGGCCATATCCGCGGCTTGACCAACACCCTGCCCCTGCACATCGAAGTGCTCTACAACGAATATGACAGCGTGGGGGCCTTCGCCGCCGCCACGTTGCTGGCCGGGCTGGCGCTCGTTACGCTGGTCCTGAAAACCCTGCTGGAATGGCGCTTCGGCGACGAACTGGCCGCCAACAGAAGACACTGACCGAGTTCCCATGTCACTAGTCGTCAAAAACATCACCAAATGCTTCAGCGACTTCGCCGCGCTCAACGACGTGTCGTTCGAGGCGCAGCCGGGCGAATTCCTGGCCCTGCTCGGCCCGTCGGGTTCGGGCAAGACGACGCTGCTGCGCCTGCTGGCCGGGCTTGACCGCCCCGATACAGGCAGCATCGATTTCGACGGGCTCGATTACCTGACCCTGTCCGCCCGCGAACGCCGCGTCGGCATGGTGTTTCAATCCTACGCCCTGTTCCGCCACATGACCGTGGCGCAGAACATCGCCTTCGGCCTCAATGTGCGCCCGGCGAAAGAGCGCCCGTCCAAGGCCGAGATTCAGGCGACGGTCCAGCGCCTTTTGAAACTGATCCAGCTCGAAGACCTCGGCAAACGCTACCCCAGCCAGCTCTCCGGCGGTCAGCGTCAGCGCGTGGCGCTGGCCCGCGCGCTGGCTATCAATCCGCGCATCCTGCTGCTCGATGAGCCCTTCGGGGCGCTCGACGCGCTGGTGCGCAAGGACCTGCGCCGCTGGTTGCGTCGCATCCACGACGAAACCGGCGTCACCACCATCTTCGTCACCCACGATCAGGAAGAGGCGCTTGACCTCGCCGACCGCGTGGTGGTGCTGAAAGACGGCCAGATCGAGCAGATCGGTAAGCCGCTGGAGCTTTACCGCCATCCGCAATCGGCCTTCGTGTTCGATTTTCTGGGGACGGCCAATCAGGTGCCGGCCAGCCTGTCGGACGGCCTCGCTGATTTCGGCGGCTTCTCTGCACCGGTCGTGAGCCCCAGAGCGCTGACGGGTGCGCAAACGGTGCGTTTCCGTCCCTTCGACGCGCATCTGCACCGCGAAGGCCCCGGCTTCGAGGCCAAGGTGCTTTCGCTGCTGCCCGCCGGGGCTAATCTGCGTCTGGAACTGCAAACCCCGGCGGGTCAGGTGTTCGAAACCCAGCACGCCCATGATTCGGAGGCGTCGGAGCTGAAGCTCAACGACACCGTCTATCTGCGTCCGTCGAAGGTCTACGCGTTTTAAAAAGTTCCTCCCCCTGGAATCAGGGGAGGAACTCATGAATATCACTCCGCGCCCGCCATGGCCGCTTCAAGGCCCGGTGCATTGGTGCGCCAGGTATGGCCGATATGGTCCGCGACCGGGTCGGTGAAGATATATTCCTCACCCGCTTCCAGGCCCGCGACAATGCGTTTGGCGGCGCTTTCCGGCGTGGCTTTTTCCAGCGGAATATCGCGCGCCAGGTCGGTGTCGATCGGTCCGGGGAAGATGCCCAGCACCTTGACGCCCGTGCCTTTCAGACCGGCGCGCGCCGACTGCGTCACCGACAACAGCGCCGCCTTCGAGGCCGAATAGCCGCCCAGCGAGGCCACGGCTACGAGGCCCACGACGCTGATGACATTGGCGATAGTGCCCGCCCCCTTGGCCACCAGCTTCGGCGCAAAGGCCTGCATGACCCGCAGCGTGCCATAGAAATTAGCATGGAAATCCGCGCCGATGGTGTCGAGCGGGCTGTTCAGCACGTCCGAGAACACCGCCGTGCCGGCATTGTTGACGACGATATCGACATCGCCCGCCGTTTCGGCGGCCGCCTTGACCTGTGCTTCGTCAGTGATGTCGAGCGTCAGGGGCACGACGCGGGCGTCGCCGAAATCGGGCAGCGAAGCCGGGTTACGCGCGGCGGCGTAGACCTTCTTGACATCGCGGGTGAGCAGTTCGCGCACGGTGGCGGCGCCGATGCCGCGATTGGCGCCCGTAACGAGGATAATTTGGTTGGACACGGACATGGCAGCCTCCTTGGGCTCAGGATAAAAGTAAACCGATCTGTTTACATAACACCGATGTAAACCGTTCTGTTTACTTTTGCAAGCGGTTGGGCTATATTTTTTCCATACCGCCTCATCAAAGGCTTACCGATCCTTGCCCCCAAAGCCGCAAACATGACCAAACCGCAGAAGAAACAGGATATTATCGATCACGCCTTCGAGCTGTTCTACGACCACGGCTTCAGCCTGGGGGTAGACGCGGTCATGGCCGACACCGGCATCTCGAAGCGCACCCTGTATAAATATTTCCCCTCCAAGGAGGCCCTGATCGCCGAACTGGTCGATCACTACCGCGAACAATCCCTGCCGCAGTTGCGCGCCGCTGTAGAGGCCCTCAGCCCCGATCCCAAAGGCCGGCTGATGGCCCTGTTCGACGTGCGTCAGGCCCTGTTCGCCCAAGGCTGCTTTCGGGGATGTCTCGCCGTGTCTGCGCGCTTGGAATATGGCGGCCGTCAGCCGGAGATCGAAGCCGCCGCCGTGGCCATGTTCGCCGATATGCGCGCGCTGGTCGGGGATCTGAGCGCCCTGACCGGCCATCCGCATCCCGACGTTCTGGCCGAGCAGGCCATGGTCCTGTTCAACGGCGCGGTCGTTGCCGCTCAGGCCACGCGCAGCGCCGCGCCTTTCGATGCGGCAAAGTCGGTGTTGAAGGTGCTGCTGAACTAAGCGGCACCTGCGCCACACTTGCCGCTTATCCACGCTTGCCGGGCGTCAAAGACTTGACCCCTGCCCGCGCCGCTCCTAACACACCGCCGTGCAGACGGTGCCGCAGCGATGCGGATTAAAAGGGAAGCGGGTGTAAATCCTGCGCTGTCCCCGCAACTGTAAGCGTCGAGTGTTCCGCCACGCGCCACTGGTCATTCTTTAGATCGGGAAGGCGGCGGAACGCGCCTGAGACGCGAGCCAGGAGACCTGCCCCTGCTGTCGTCCTTTGCGTGGTCGGGGTGTGCCACAAGAGCGGATACGCCTTTGATCAAAGGCCTTCCTCAGAGACGATTCGTGGTGCGCGCCGGTCCGTCCGGGGCGCTCGTCCTGTTGTGAATAGGCATAAGACCTTGAAAATCCTGCTTTGCGGCGTCGCCTTCGCCGCCCTCCTTACATCTCCCGCATTTGCCGAAGACGCGCCGCAGGAGGTGATCGTCACCCTGACGCGCGAACCCGTCGCCCTGTCGAAGGTCGGCCAGAGCGTCACCACCTTTGACGCCGACGCCATCGCGCGCAGCCAGGACGTCTATCTGAAGGACCTCATCGCCCGCAGCCCCTCGGTCTCGATCGCCCAGACCGGCGGCCCCGGTCAGGTTGGCACGGCGCGCTTTCGTGGCGCGGAGAGCGACCGCAGCCTGTTCCTCCTCGACGGGGTGAAGCTGGGTGACGCCTCGCAGATCGGGGGCGGCTTCAACCTCGGCCTCCTGGCGCTGAACGATGCCGAACGCGTCGAAATCCTGCGTGGCCCGCTGTCGACCCTGTGGGGTTCGCAAGCCATCGGCGGCGTGGTCTCGGTCACCACGCGCAAGCCCGTCGCCCCGTTCGAAACGCAGGTTTCCGTCGAAGGCCTCGACGAATACGCCATCGCCCGCGCCGGCATCGGCGGCAAGGCCGGCAATCTGAGTTGGCGCATCGCCGGGTCCTATACCGATGACGACGGCGTCTCTTCGCTGCGCGGCGGTGCGGAAAACGACGGCTTCACCCAGAAGCACCTCAACGCCTATATCCACTACGCCCTGAGCGCCACGTCGGGCCTGAGCGCGCGCCTCGCCACGACCAGAAGCGACTACGATTTCGACGGCTACAATGCGTCGTTCCAATTGGCCGACACCCGCGACACCGGCTTTCAGGACGAGACCCTGGCCAGCCTCGGCTACTCTAATCAGGTCTTCGACGGCCGCCTGAAGCAGACCTTCACCCTCAGCCGCACCCAGACCGAGCGCTCGACCTCGGACCTCGCCAACGCGACCGCCTATCCCTTTGAAGGCCGTCAGGTCAGCTTCGACTATACCGGCGCGCTGGCCCTGACCGAAGCGTCGAAACTGGTCTTCGGCGCGTCCAGCGAGCGTTCGACCGCCATCGCTTCCGGCCTCGACAAGAGCGTCACCCTCAACGGCCTGTTCGCGCAACTGCGTCAGGATTTCACAGGCGGCCTGACCGTCAATGCCAGCGTGCGCTATGACGACCACTCGGTTTTCGGCGACAACACCATCGGTCAGATCGCCGCCGCCTACGCACTTAATGACGCCGTGGTCTTCCATGCCAGCCTGGGTCAGGGCTTCAAGGCCCCCAGCCTCTATCAGCTTTATGACGGCTGGTCGGGCAATCTCAAGCTAAAGCCGGAAGAAGCGACCAATCTCGATTTCGGCGTCGACTATTACGGCGCGAACGACAGCCGCTACGGCGTCTCGGTCTTCGGCCGCAAGACCGAGAACCAGATCGACTACGACATGTCGACCTTCACCTACGGCAATATCGCCGAAACCAAGGCCTATGGCATCGAACTGGAAGGCGAAACCCGCCTGACCGACACCGTGCGCCTGTCGGGCAATTACAGCCACATCATCGCCCGCGACGACGCCAAATCGAGCGCCACCTATAAGAACGATTTGGGCCGCGCGCCAAAGCACCTCGCCAATGCCAGCCTTGACTGGCAGGCGACCGAGACCGTCTCGCTCGGCGCTTCGGTGCGTTATGCGGGCAAGTCGTTCGAGAACATCTACAATAGCCGCGTGCTCGACGCCTACACCCTGCTCGACCTGCGCGCCAACTACGCGCTGAACGAGACGGTGGCGCTGTATGGCCGCGTCGAAAACGCCACGGACGAGGACTATGAGACCGCCGCCAACTATGCCTCGGTCGGTCGCCGCCTGTGGCTGGGCGTGCGCGCCAGATACTGATCAAGTTCCCTTTGAAACCAAAGGGCAAGGGTCTATAAGGGAGCCTCTGATGACCGAGGCTCCCTATGACCGCCGATACCGCACACGTTTTCCAGACCTATGACGTCACCACCCACCCGTCGCAGGGGGTGACCCACGTCGCCGCATTGCGCGCGCAGTTTGCCGGTCTGGGCATCGACGGCTTTCTGGTTCCGCACGAGGACGAACATCAGAACGAGTACCTGCCCGACGCCAATGAACGCCTGGCCTGGGTGTCGGGCTTTACCGGTTCGGCGGGCGCGGCCCTGATCCTCAAACACACGGCTATCCTTTTCGCCGATGGGCGCTACACCCTGCAATCGCGCGAACAGACCGACCCGTCGGTGTTCGAAGTTGTCGATTTCACCGCTACCGCCATGGCCGAACAGATCGCCGATCAGCCCCGCGGCAGCGTCATCGGCTACGATCCCCGCCTGCACAGCCCCTCGGCGCTCAAGGCGCTGCACACTGCCGCGACGGGCGCAGGCGTGACGCTGAAGGCCGTCGACCCCAATCCCATCGATCTGGCGTGGGGCGACGCCCGTCCGGCCCAGCCCGTGACGCCGGTCGTGCCGCAACCGCTCGAATTCGCCGGCGTATCGTCCGCCGACAAACGCGCCCGACTGGCCGAGGGCCTGCGCGCCCGCAACGTGGCCGCCGCCCTGATCACGGCCCCGTCTTCGATCGCCTGGCTGTTCAACGTACGCGGCGGCGACGTCATCCGCTCGCCCCTGCCGCTGGCGCAAGGTCTGCTCAAATCCGACGGCACGGCGGAACTGTTCCTCGAACCAGCCAAGGTCAGCGAGGGCCTCTCCGAATGGCTGGGCAACGAAGTGGCCCTGAAAACCCCCGATGACGTCCCCACAGCGCTGGCGGCCCTGTCCGGTCAGGGTGTGCTGATAGACCCCAACTGGTCCTCGGCGTGGTGGGTGCAGGCCGTAGAGAGCGCCGGGGCGAGGCCGGTTCTGGGCGACGACCCCTGCCTTGTCCCGCGCGCCTGCAAGAACGCGGCGGAAATCAACGGCACCACCGAAGCCCATATCCGCGACGGCGCTATTCTGTCCGAATTCCTCTACTGGGTCGCCACCGAAGCGCAAACCACTCTGCCCTCCGAAATCGAGGTGGCACAGAAGCTCGAATCCTTACGCATCGCGTCGGGCGTGGTGAAGGACCTCAGCTTCGACACCATTTCGGGCTTCGGCCCGCACGGGGCCCTGCCGCATTACCGCGTCAACGAACAGAGCAATATCCGCATCGCCCACGGCAACCTGCTGCTGGTCGATTCCGGCGGGCAATATGTCGACGGCACCACCGATGTCACGCGCACCATGGCCATCGGCACACCGACCGCCGAACACAAGCGCATGTTCACGCTGGTGCTCAAAGGGCATATTGCGCTGGCCATCATCCGCTTCCCGGCGGGCACCACCGGCACGCACCTCGATGCGCTGGCGCGGCAGTTCCTGTGGAACGCCGGCTTCGACTACGATCACGGGACGGGTCACGGCGTCGGCGTCTATCTGGGCGTCCACGAAGGCCCGCAGCGCATCGCCAAGGCGCTCAACGCCTACGCCCTGCAACCGGGCATGATCGTCTCCAACGAGCCGGGCTTCTATAAGGCCAACGACTTCGGAATCCGTATCGAGAACCTGCAATATGTCACCGAGGCCGCGCCGATTGCGGGCGGCGAGCGCCCGATGCTGGGTTTCGCCAACCTGACCTGGGCCCCGATCGACCGCGCGCTGATCGAGGTGTCGCTGCTCAGCACCGACGAGCGTCGCTATATGGACGACTACCACGCAAAAGTGCTCGAACTGTTGTCGCCGCGGGTGAAACCCGAGGTTGCCGACTGGCTCAAAACCGTCTGCGCGCCCTTATAATCCGTTTATGTCAGGCGCAAGCAACTCCGCCTGACCCCTTATCCCGCAACGGTTAGAGTGTGTCTGTAGCATTCAGTATGCGGAGGGACATCATGCCAGCCAGCACCGTTTTCCAGCCTGCCACCGACACCTTCGGCCAGTTCAATGTGTCGCACGCCCCGCGTCACGCCCTGTCGCCCGAAGTTGAGGCGCATAAGGCCGCCCGCAAGCACTTCCTCATCGGCGCCGGCTTCGTCGTCGGGCTGATCGCCTTTTTCGGCGGCCTCTCAGTGGCCGACCGCGCCTTCTTCCCTGAGCCGCAACTGACCGCGCAGGAGCAGGCCTATTTCGCCACCGCGCTGGATTAAAGAGCCCCCCTCGCCCCGCTTGCGGGGAGAGCCGGGCGGCCGGTGCCGGTTGGGGTGAGGGGCATTCTTTGTGAGGCTCGCCCCTCATCCGTCCTCGCTATGCTCGGCCACCTTCTCCCCGCAAGCGGGGAGAAGGGAATTACTCAACCCCGATAAAGGCCAGCCACTCGTCTTCGGTCATCACCTGAACGCCCAGTTCGGCAGCCTTTTTCAGCTTCGAGCCCGCGCCCGGCCCAGCCACGACGATATGCGTCTTGGCCGAGACCGACCCCGCCACCTTGGCCCCCAGCCGTTCAGCCTGCGCCTTGGCCTCGTCGCGCGTCATCTTTTCCAGCGTGCCGGTGAAAACGACCGTCTTGCCCGACACCGCAGAGTCGCCGGCGACGACCTCGGCATCCTGCACGCTGAGTTGCTCGGCGAAGCGCTGATAGATTCCGATATTATGATCGTTCGAGAAGAACTCGATCAGCGCGGCCACCAGTGAAGGCCCGACCTGATCCATATTATCGAGCGTCGCCTTGACCTCTTCGTCGCCATCCGCCAGAGCCGTCATCGCCTCACGAAAGGCCTGTTCTGAATGATAGGCCCGCGCCAGCAGCCGCGCTGTCGTCTCACCCACGCCCTTGACTCCCAGCGCCGCAATAAAGCGGTCGAGCGGCAATTGCCGCCGGTCCTCAATGGCCTTGAACAGGTTGCGCGCACTCGTCTCACCCATACCCTCGCGGTTGCGCAACGGCGTCAGTGACATCTTGTCACGCGCTTCAAGTGTAAAGATGTCCGCCGGTTCGCGGATCAGCCCTTCCTCGCTGAACTTCTGAAGCTGCTTTTCGCCCAGCCCTTCGATGTCCAGCACCTTGCGGCTGACGACGTATTTCAGATACTCGACGCGCTGATGCGGGCAGGCGTGCTCGCCGGTGCAGCGCCGCGCCACTCCTTCTTCGCCCTTGAGGTTCAGTTCACGCACCACGGCGGTCTTCAGCGGACAGGGGCATACGGTCGGGAATTGGTAGGGTTCAGTCCCTTCCGGACGCTCGGACAACTCGACGCCGACGATCTGCGGGATGACATCCCCGGCGCGCTGCACGCGGACCAGATCGCCGATACGGATGTCCTTGCGCGCTATCTCGTCGGCATTGTGCAGCGTCACGTTCGACACCACCACGCCGCCGACATTGACCGGCTCCAGCCGCGCCACGGGGGTAAGTGTCCCGATGCGCCCGACCTGAATATCGATGGCCTTGAGGTGCGTCAGGGCCTGTTCCGCTGGGAATTTGTGCGCAATCGCCCAGCGCGGCGAGCGCGACACGAATCCCAGCCGCCGCTGATAATCCAGCCGATCGACCTTATAGACCACACCGTCAATGTCGTAGCCGAGGCCTGACCGGTCGCGCTGAATGCCGTCATAGATGTTCAGCAGGCCGTCGCTGTTTTCGGTCGTGGCCGAGCGCGGATTGACCTGAAACCCCCATTCGCGGAATTTGGCCAGCGCCTCGGTCTGGGTGGCTACGAAATTGGGGTCCGAAATCTCACCCCAAGTATAGGCGAAAAACCGCAGGGGCCGCGAGGCGGTGATGGTGGCGTCCAGTTGCCGCAGCGCGCCCGACGCCGCATTGCGCGGATTGGCGAAGACCTTACCGCCCTCTTCGGCGGATTTGGCGTTCATGGCGGCGAAATCGGCCAGCGGGTAATAGACCTCGCCGCGGATTTCGATGCGTTCCGGATGGCCTGCGCCGCTCAACATATGCGGCACGTCCTTGATGGTCCGCACATTCTCGGTGATGTCCTCGCCCGTGCGCCCGTCGCCGCGCGTCGCCGCCCGCACCAGCGTGCCGTTCACATAGAGCAGCGAACAGGACAGGCCGTCGATCTTGGGTTCGACCGCGAAGGCCAGGGCCTCTTCCGGCGGCAGACGCAGGAAACGGCGGATGCTCTTTTCGAAATCGGCCACGTCTTCCGGTGCGAAGGCGTTGTCGAGCGACAGCATCGGCACGCCGTGCTGAACCGGGGCGAATTTGCTCGAAATCTCGGCCCCCACCTGTTCGGTCGGGCTGTCGACCGTGTGCAGGTCGGGATACTGCGCCTCCAGCGCGCGCAGTTCCTGCTCCAGCGCGTCGTAGTCGGCGTCGGTGAGTTCCGGGGCTTCCTGATTGTAGTAGAGATCGCGGTGATGCTTGATCTCGGCAGAAAGCTGTGCGTGGCGCGTGCGCGCCGTCTCGGGTGCGTGTGTGGTCATTTTTATCTTATTCCCCCTCTCCCCGCCTGCGGGGAGAGGGCTGGGGTGAGGGGCATATTTATACGTAACGGCCCCTCATCCGTCCTCGCTACGCTCGGCCACCTTCTCCCCGTAAACGGGGAGAAGGGCTATTGTTATCCCTTCACCAGCGCAATCGCAGCCGCGCGGGCTTCGGGGGTGATTTCGGCGCCCGACAACATGCGGGCCAGTTCTTCCAGCGTCTCGTCCTTGCTCAGTTCGATGACGCGCGAACGCATCCCCTCCCCGGCATCGGCCTTCGACACTTTCAAATGCTGATCGCCGCGCGCGGCCACCTGCGGCGAATGGGTGACGACGATGACCTGAGACCGCTGAGCCAGCTTACGCAGGCGCAGGCCCACGGCATCGGCGACCGCGCCGCCCACGCCCTGATCGACCTCGTCGAAGATCATCACCGGCCCGGCAGCATCCTCGCCGCCCCGCGTCGACAGCGCCGCCTTAAGCGCCAAGGCGAAGCGCGCCAGTTCGCCACCCGACGCGATGGCCGCCATGCCCCCCCAGTCGGCTCCGGGATTGGTGCGCACCTCAAACGTAACCACATCGCCGCCCGTCGCCCCGTACTTTTCCGGCTCCAGCGGGCGGATGGCGACGCGGAAGGCCGCCTTGTCGAGCTTGAGCGGCACCAGTTCGGCCATGACGGCGGCGCTCAACGCCTCACCCGCGGCGATACGCTTGTGACGCAGGGTCTCGACCGCCGCGAAGAAGCCCGTTTCCGCCGCCGCAATCGCCGCCGCCAGCTTCTTCAGTTCAGCGTCGGCGTCTTCGATCCGACCCAGCGACTGGGCGATCTCGGCGCGCTTTTTGGGCAGGTCCTCGACCAGAATATTCAGTTTGCGCGCCATGGCTCGCAGGGAGAACAGACGCTCCTCGACGCGATCCAGCTTGCCCGGCTCGACATCCAGCGCATCGGCGGCGGCGTCCATCAGGGCCAGCGCCTCATCGGCCGCGATCAGAGTGCGGTCGAGCGCCTCGGCGGCATCAGACAGGGCCTTGAGCACCGCATGGCCTTCGCCGGCCCCGGCCTGCTGGGCGCGGGTGCGGGCGTGGTCGAGCGCCCGGAAAGCCTTGGACAGGCGTTGCGACAACTGATCGCCGCCCACCGTGGTCCGCGCCTCATTAATGTCTTCCAGCGCCCGCTCGGACGCCCCCAGTAGCGCGCGATCAGACGCCAGATTGGCCTCCTCGTCCGGCTGCGGGTTGAGGCGGTCCAGTTCCTCAAGGCGCAGCGTCAGTTCCTCAATCTCCGCCGCCGCATTGTCCGACTGACGCTTGAGGTCGCGGTACTGATCGCGCAGGCTTTTCAGCGTGCGGAACGCCGCCGTCGTCGTCGCCAGCGCGCCCTCGCAACCGCCATAGGCGTCGAGCATGGCCCCGTGGGTGCGCGGATCGAGCAGGCCCACCGTCTCGTGCTGACCATGCACTTCCAGCAGGCCGTCGCCCAGGGCCTTGAGCACGCTGACCGACACCGACTGATCGTTGACGAAGGCTTTGGAGCGCCCGTCGCGGCTGACCACGCGGCGCAGCAGCAGCGGTTCGCCGGCCTCCACAGCCAGTCCCTTGTCTTCGAGAAATTCGTACAACGGATGCCCGGCGGTCAGATCGAACTCCGCCGTCACCGAAGCCTGCGGCGCGCCCGCACGGATCAGCCCGGCATCGCCGCGCGCGCCGGTGGCTAGTCCCAGACTGTCGAGAATGATGGATTTACCGGCCCCGGTCTCGCCCGTCAGGACCGAAAGGCCCTGCCGAATATCGAGATCCAGCCGGTCGACAAGCACAACGTCCTGAATGGAAAGGCGTGTGAGCATGGAACCCCTGATATTAAAGCATTCGCCAGCTCAACTGAGCCGGCGAATGCTTTAATTTCTTGTAACGCCTCATGTTTTTCCGAAAAGCGGCATCCACTTTTCGGCATAAGGCTCCAAAAACCCCGATTCGACATCAGGGTCATTTGTCTCAGATTACATCGGGTTGATGCGGCTTAGCCAGCTCTTTTTCTCTTTTTGTTCTTTTTTCGCCGCCTTGGTTTTTTCGGCGATGGGTAGCGGTTTGATGTCGAGCGGCTGACCGCGTTCCTGCATCAGCTTGTAGGCCGCATTGTACCAGCGGTCGCCCGCATAGTTGTAGCCCAGCACGGCGGCGTTGCGGTTGGCTTCGTCGGTAATGCCCATCATCAGATTGGCTTCGACAAGGCGGTACAGGGCCTCCGGCGTGTGCGAGGTCGTCTGATAGCGGGTGATGACGGTGCGGAAGCGGCCGATGGCGGCCAGAGGCTGATTGTCGGCCAGATAGAAACGGC
This sequence comes from Asticcacaulis sp. AND118, assembly GCF_020535245.1. GTDB lineage: Bacteria > Pseudomonadota > Alphaproteobacteria > Caulobacterales > Caulobacteraceae > Asticcacaulis. The sequence goes on from NZ_CP084910.1 coordinate 2,144,638, forward strand.
CGATCTCCATCTCCTTGCCCGCAAGCTGGTCATAGACCATGTCGAGCTTCACCTGCGCATCGCGGGCGTATTCGGTGCCCGGGTAGCGCTGAACGATCTCGCGCAGATAGGCTTGCGCGGTTTCGGTATAGGCCTGATCCCGGCCCACATCGACGATCTGCTCGAAATAGTTGATGGCGCGCATATAGTAGGCGTACGGCGTCAGGGGCGAGCCCGGATAGAGCTTGATGAAACGCTCCGCCGCCGCCGTCGATTCGTTGTAATCATTGGCCTGATAGTGGGCGTAGATTTCCATAACGATCGAACGGCGCGACCATTCCGAATAGGGGTGCTGACGCTCGACCTCTTCGAAATAGTCAATGGCTTCGTTCCAGCTCTTTTCGTCCAGACGCTGCATGCCGGTATTGTAGAGCGCCTCCACCGGGCGCTCTTCGTAGACCAGACGCGTGCGCTGCTTCGGCTTGCCGGCGCAGGCCGTCAGGGCCACGGCGGCCAGAGCCGTCAACAGCAGGAGCTTACCAGATGTCTTGAAGGCGTTCCGGGTGAGGGAGACGGTCGAAGGGGTATGGGCCGGCACGGTAGATCCTCATCAGGCCGGATCGGGCGCCCGGCAGTCTTAACGCTTTATGGAGGATAGCTCTACAACGGCCCGGCGCAAACGCCAATAGGGTTGTTAGCCCGCCTGTTGCAGCGACGGGAACCGGGTCACGATACGGTAGGCATCCGGCTGCGACAGTAGGGCACGAACAGCGGCATTATTAAGGCCGTGACCGGCGCGGATTCCTTCAAACCTGCCAAGAATGGGCATACCCAGGACATACAGGTCGCCGATGGCGTCCAGCGCCTTGTGACGCACGAATTCGTCGGCGAAGCGCAGACCCTCGGCGTTCAGCACGCGGTCACCGTCGATAACGATGGCGTTGTCCATCGAGCCGCCGCGGGCCAGACCGGCCGCCCGCAGAGCCTCGACGCCTTCGACGAAGCCGAAGGTGCGCGCCGCCGCCAGTTCGGTGCGGAAGCTCTCTTCGGTCACGACCAGCTCGATCTCCTGATGGCCGATGACAGCGTTCGGGAAGTCGATCTCGAAGCGCATTTCGAAGCGGTCGGCCGGATAGAAGGCCGCGCGCTTGTCGCCTTCGACGACCACGACGGGCTTGAGAATTTCGATGACCTGCTGCGGCAGGGCCTGACGGCGGAACCCGGCCTGATCGAGCAGTTGCACGAAGGGCAGCGCCGAACCGTCCATGATCGGCACTTCCGGGCCGTCCATCTCGATCAGGGCATTGTCGACACCCAGCGCCGACAGGGCGGCCATCAAGTGCTCGATGGTCGAGACCGAGACGCCTTCGGCATTGGTGATGACGGTGCCCAGGCGGGTCTGCGTGACCAGATCGGCGCGCGCAGGCACGCGGTTGTCGCGATCGGTGATGTCGGTGCGCACGAAGACGATGCCCGTCCCGCCGGACGCCGGACGCACGGACAGGCGCACACGTTGACCGGTGTGCAGGCCGACGCCCGCGCAGATGGCGGGAACGGCGATCGTATGTTCGTGATGGTCAGGCGACATGAAACGCATAAACCCAAAAGTTGACGCGCGGAAAGGTTTCCGCTCACGTCAGTTTATACGCCCCCGCCCCCCCGCGCCTCAACTAAACATGAATTACCGTTTGTAACGCCATGATTAACGCGGTTCGACTCTGCGGACCAAGCCCCTGACTCCTTTAGACTCTGCACGACTCCGGCGCACAAGAAAAAGCCCGGCGATAGGCCGGGCTTTCTTTAAGCGTTGCTGTCCTTCTCAGTTCGCGAGGCGGCGAAGAAAGGAGGGGATTTCAAGATCATCCTCCGCTTCCATGCCCGGCAGGACGTCCGACTTGGTGGCCGGTTGCGGTGCCGGTTGCGGCGCGGCGGCGTAAGGCGACTGCGTCGGAGCCGACGGCTGACGATATTCGGGCTGGCGATAGTCCGGGGCCTGGGCCACCGGCGCATCGTTGCGCTTGGGGAACAGGCCGCGCCACAGGCCGCCTCGGTCGTCTTCGCGCGGCGACTGGACCGCCGGACGCGCCGGCTCAGGGGCGCGCTGCGTGCCGTAACCGGCGACCGGGCGCTGCGGAATTTCGCGCTGGGCCGGCTGCGGCGCAGGCTGCATGGCCGGAATGTCGAAATCGTCTTCGACCGACGGATCGACGATCTTGGCGATGATGCGGGGCTCCTCGGCGACCGGCGCGGGAGCCGGTTGCGGCGTGGAAATGGCGGGCTGAGGGCGGACTTCCGGCTGGATCGTCGCCTGAACCACCGGCTGCGGCACCGCCTCGGTCACGACGGGCGCAGGGGCCGGTTGCGGCGCGGGCTGAGGGGCCTGTGCCGCGGGTTGCACCGGTTGAGGCTGACCCGGACGACCCGGGGTGATGTAGACCGACTGACGCGGCGCGGTGGAAGTCGACTGCGGCAGCGGCGGCTGTTGCTGAGCCGCAGCCGAATCCATGCCGGTCGCCACGACCGACACGCGCAGCTTACCCTCCAGCGACGGATCGAAGGCCGCGCCGAAGATGATATTGGCGTCCGGATCGACCTCCGACGAAATGGCGTTGGCCGCTTCGTCGACTTCGAGCAGAGTCATGTCGAGGCCGCCAGTGACGTTGACCAGCACGGCCTTGGCGCCCTTGAGCGAGGTTTCATCCAGCAGCGGGTTGGCGATGGCGTTCTGGGCGGCCTGAAGCGCACGATCGTCGCCCGAAGCTTCACCCGTGCCCATCATGGCCTTGCCCATTTCGGACATGACCGAGCGCACGTCAGCGAAGTCGAGGTTGATCAGGCCCGGCAGCACCATCAGGTCGGTAATGGAGCGCACGCCCGAATGCAGCACCTGATCGGCCATGCCAAAGGCTTCGGCGAAGGTGGTACGCTCATTGGCGATACGGAACAGGTTCTGGTTCGGAATGACGATCAGCGTATCGACATAGCGTTGCAGCTCGGCGATGCCGGCATCGGCCAGACGCATACGATGGCGGCCTTCGAACATGAAGGGCTTGGTCACCACGCCGACGGTCAGGATGCCGCGCTCACGCGCCGTCTTGGCGATGATCGGAGCCGCGCCAGTGCCGGTGCCGCCGCCCATGCCGGCGGTGATGAAGACCATGTGCGCGCCTTCGAGGTGCTCGCTGATCTCATGCGCGGACTCTTCGGCGGCGGTCATGCCGACTTCCGGGTGCGCGCCCGCCCCCAGGCCTTGAGTCAGCGACACGCCCAATTGAACGCGGCGATCGGTCTTGGCGAACTGGAGCTGTTGCGCATCGGTATTGGCGACAACGAACTCAACACCTTCGAGGCCCGCCTCGATCATGTTGTTGACGGCATTGCCGCCGGCCCCACCGACGCCGAACACGACGATGCGGGGCTTCAATTCGGTGGCGCGCGGCGCCGAGAGATGTATAGCCATGTGATCAGACCAACCTTCCGTGACCCTGTCCGGGCGTCCTTGCTTCCCGTCCAATTTCGACCTTGGCGCGTTTCTGAAATGCGCTCCGCAAGCATCGAGCATGAGACATCGAATATGCTTAATGAATAGTTACCCGATAACTTGAGTCGCGCTGTTTTGAAGGCCTTTTCGCGATAAATTTTAACAAAAGTTACCGATTGATGAATTTCTGACTCAAGGCGGGAATCCCGCACACCCGGTTTGAGCGAAAAAAGCCTCATTTACGGCAGGTTATGCACAGGAGGTTAATCGGGAATCAGGAATCCTTACCCCGACATTAACACACGCGACATGCACGCAGATACCGCAGAAACACAGACGGGGCCCCCGAAGGCGCCCCGTCAAAGTTGTGGATTTTTTTGCGCTGCAGCGCTTCGCGGCCTACAGATTCTGCTTCAGCCAGTCCACGACACGGCTTACGACGTGTCCCTTGGCGGCGCTGGGGGCGTCCTTGGGCGACAGGCGGGCGGTCATGATCTTGCGCGCCGGCACCACATCGCGCGGGCCGTAAAGCGTGCGTAAAATCACCCCGGCGCAGGCGGCGAAGGCAGGGCCGGCGGCGGCGTCGGCCAGATGCGGCACGCGCTTGGGCTTGCCCAGACGCACCGGGCGGTCGAACACGCGCACGGCCAGCTCACGCACACCGGCCAGTTGCGACGCGCCGCCGGTCAGCACGATGCCTGCACCCGGATCGATGAGGCAGCCGGAGGCTTTCAGCTTTTCGCGCAGCAGTTCGAAGGTTTCCTCGACGCGCGGCGCGATAATCCCCTTGAGGATCGAGCGCGGCACGGAGATCGGCGGCGCGCCGGCATCGTCGCCGCGCGGCGGGGCTTCGACCATTTCACGGTCTTCGTTGGACGAGGCAATGGCCGATCCGTGCAGCGTCTTGACGCGCTCGGCCCCGGCCAGAGTCGTCGACAGGCCGCGGGCGATGTCGGCGGTGACGTGACTGCCGCCGACGTTCAGGCAATCGACATGGACCAGCGCGCCGCCATAGAAGACGGCCGCCGTGGTGCACGACGCGCCCATATCGATGCAGATGCAGCCCAGTTCCTTTTCGTCCTCTTCCAGCGCGGCGACCGCGGCGGCCAGCGGTGCCGAGACGATGGCCTGCACCTCAAGGTGCGCCATGCCGACGCACTGCATGATATTGTTGAAGACGTTCTCGTCGATAGTGACGACCAGCAGTTCAAGACCCAGGGTGCGGCCCGTCAGGTTGCGCGGGTCGCGCACGCCGTTGTGGCCGTCCACGGCCCAACTCACCGGCAACAGGTGGATGGGACGGCGGTTGGGGAAGCGCACCTGCGCCAGCCCCGAAGCGATGGCGCGGTTGAGATCGTCGTCGGAAATCGGCTTCACGCCGACCGACACCTGAGCGAAGACGCGGTGCGAGGCGGTCTGCGCGCCCGGCACCGAAACGCGCACGCCCTGCACCGAGACATTGGCCATGGCCTCGGCGCGCTCGACCGCCTGAGCGATGGCGGTGGCGGCAGCTTCCATATCGATGATATTGCCGGCGCGAACGCCGCGCGACTGCACGAAACCGACGCCGGCGACGCGGATCGAATGGTCGGCGCTGCGCACGCCGTCTGGCTTCATGATGAAACAGCCGATCTTCGACGCACCGAGGTCCAGCGAAGCGACGACGCCCGGCGTCACTGCCATCAGGCCGTTCTGACGTGCGGCGGGCTCGGCGTGGCGGCCTTCCTTGGCCAGTTTGCGATCTTCAAGACGAGACATATATTTCGGCCTAAGATACGGGGACGGTTTCGAACGGTTTGACGACCAGAGCGTTGGGGTCGCGCAGGTCGATGACCGCCAGGCCCTGATCGAGGACGCGCTGCTGGCTGATCAGCACGTCGAGGCGGTTGAGGGCCTCGTCCTGATCCAGCGCCGGCAGCTTGATAATGGTGTTGTTCTTCAGACGGATATCCCAGCGACGCGTATCGACGCGCACCAGGGCCCAGACCTTCGACATCAGTTCCGGGCGGGCCTGCATCAGACGCAGGATGTCGGCGCTGGTCGCATTGGCCTCTTCGCCCACCACCAGCGGCAGATCGATGAAATTGCCCGAACGCGCTTCGGGGATGACCTTGCCCGTATCGTCGATGACGTAGGTCTTGTTCTGGTACTGCCACACGGCCAGACGCGGGCGCTCGGTGACGGTGATGATCAGTTGATCCGGCAACTGACGGCGCACGACCGCCGACTTGACCCAACCGACGCTCTCGACATCGGTCTTGACCTTGTTCAGGTCCATGAGGGCCAGCGGCTGACCGCGCTCGAAGCGCAGCGCCTTGCGGATGTCTTCACGGGCGACGTCCGACACGCCCTGAAGGCGGACGTTCTGCAGATTGATGCCGATGGAAGCGATACGAGCGTCGGTAAAGCTGACCACACCGCTGCGCAGGGTTTCCGCACGGCCACCGGTGAGCAGGAATACGGCCATCAGGCCCGCCGCGCCGACAAGGCCCAGCCACGCCGTCAACTCGTTCGGCATGGCGACGCCACCGATCAGGGCGAATTTTCCGGCTTCGGCCTTGCGTCCACCGCGCGCGCGCGACGGCGCGTTGCGGGGCGATGCTTTCGACGCCGGGGCCGCTTGACGGCGCCCGCCTCTGACGACGGCTGGCATATTCTGTCCTCGTGATCGTCTGGCCTCTGGGGCCGGGTGACTCTTCAGCCGCCCGTTACACGGGCCCTGCCGACGCCGGCTCTTCGAACCGGACGGTGGGCGCAAACGCAGGAGGCTGAGGGGACCAATAGACCGCAACAACCTTAACGATCCGCTAACGAAGTCGTCACGAAGCCAGTTTTCGTTAGGCATATTTACGGGATTGTCACGCAGAACGTCGCCCGTATCGCCGCTTGCCCGCTCGCATATCGTAATGTATGGATAAGGTCATGAAAATGTTTGCTTTCATCGCTGTCCGCATCCGAGCCTGAGCCGGACTTCAGGCCCGCCTCTTGATGGACATTTTGCGCGGAATGGTCGCATTGCGCCGCCGCACGCCCTTTCTGAAAGCTTAACATGACTCCCATTTCCAACCGCGCCCTCAGCGATGCGCAGGTAAACCATTTCATTCATCAGGGCTTCGTGCGCCTCGACGAAGCCTTCCCTGAGGCTCTAGCCGAACAGGGTCGCCGCATCCTGTGGCAGGCCACCGGCTGCGATCCAAACCGGCCCGAAACCTGGACCCGACCCGTCGTCCGGCTGGGGCATTTTTCCGGCGCGCCCTTTGCCGAAGCGGCCAATACGCCGGGCCTGCACGCTACCTTCGATCAACTGGTCGGCCCCGGTCGCTGGCAACCGCAGGGCGGGCTGGGCACGTTTCCGGTGCGCTTCCCCTCTCCCGACGATCCGGGCGACACCGGCTGGCACATCGACGTCAGCTTCGGCACAGAAAATCCGGATTTCCTGCAGTGGCGGGCCAATATCCAGTCCAAAGGCCGCGCCTTGCTGATGCTGTTTCTGTTCTCGGATGTGGGCGAGGCCGACGCGCCGACTCGCATCCGCGCAGGTTCGCACCTCGGCATAGCAAGACGACTGGCCCCGGCGGGTGAAGCCGGTTTGACATTGGGCGAACTGGCGGCCACGGGCTTTGCGGAATCAGCCGGATGCGAGGAAGTGCTGGCGACAGGACCGGCAGGCACGGTCTATCTGTGCCACCCCTTCCTTGTCCATTCGGCTCAACCTCACCGGGGCACGCAACCACGCTTTATGGCCCAGCCGCCACTCCTGCCGACGGTTCGGCTGAACGCCGACGGCCCCTCACCCGTCGAACGGGCGATTGCGCTGGCGCTTGGGTAAACAAAAGGCCCGTGCAGAACGCACGGGCCTTTTTCGTTTCAGAGGAAGGCGTTTATGCGCCTTCCTTGACCTCCGGCACCACCGTTTCCGGCAGGGATTGCGGGTCGGGGTCGTCGGTCGTCGGCACGGCCAGACGCGTGGTGTTTTCGATCAGGATGCCGGTATCCTCGTCACGGACGATCTCTTCGCCGCGCAGCACCTTCTCGATCTCTTCGCCGGTCAGGGTTTCGACCTCCAGCAGGGTCTTGGCCAGACGGTGCAGACCGTCGAGGTTTTCGGTCAGAATGCGCTTGGCGTCGTCATAGCCGCCCTTGACCAGACGCTTGACTTCGCTGTCGATCATCTGAGCGGTGGTTTCCGACGTATCGCGGCCCAATGCGCCGTATTCGTCTTCGCCCTGCTTGTAATCGACGAAACCCAGTTCGTCCGAATAGCCCCAGCGGGTAACCATCGCCTTGGCCAGACGGGTCGCCTGCTGGATGTCCGAAGACGCGCCCGACGTGACCTGCTCCTTGCCGAAGATGATTTCTTCGGCCACGCGGCCCGCCATCAGAATGGCCAGTCGCGAGGTCATCTGGACATAGTTCTGCGAATAGCGGTCGCCTTCGGGCAACTGCATCACCATACCCAGCGCACGACCGCGCGGGATGATGGTCGCCTTGTGCACCGGGTCGGCCTGGGGTGTCTTGAGCGCGACGATAGCGTGACCGCCTTCGTGATAGGCGGTGTTCTTCTTTTCCTGTTCGGACATGGCCATGGACTTGCGCTCGGCGCCCATCAGCACCTTGTCCTTGGCGTCTTCGAAGTCCTTCATCGTGACCAGCTTGCGGTCCTTGCGCGCCGCCATCAGAGCGGCCTCGTTGACCAGATTGGCCAGATCGGCACCCGAGAAGCCCGGCGTGCCGCGCGCGACGACCTTCACATCAACATCGACGGCCAGCGGCACATTGCGCATGTGGACGCGCAGAATGGCTTCGCGACCGGTCAGGTCGGGATTGGGCACATTGACCTGACGGTCGAAACGGCCCGGACGCAGCAGAGCCGAGTCCAGCACGTCCGGACGGTTGGTCGCGGCGATGATAATGATGCCTTCCTGCGCCTCGAAGCCGTCCATCTCGACCAGAAGCTGGTTGAGGGTCTGCTCGCGCTCGTCATTGCCGCCGCCGTGACCCGCGCCGCGATGGCGACCGACGGCGTCGATTTCGTCGATGAAGATGATGCAGGGGGCATTCTTTTTGGCCTGTTCGAACATGTCGCGGACACGCGACGCGCCCACACCGACGAACATTTCCACGAAGTCCGAACCCGAAATCGAAAAGAAGGGCACGCCCGCTTCACCCGCCACAGCGCGCGCCAGCATGGTCTTACCCGTGCCCGGAGGACCGACCAGCAGCGCGCCCTTGGGGATCTTGCCGCCCAGTTTCTGGAACTTGGTCGGGTCTTTCAGGAAGTCCACGACCTCCTGCAATTCTTCCTTGGCCTCGTCCACGCCCGCCACTTCGGCGAAGGTGACGCGGTTCTTGTGCTCGGTCAAAAGGCGGGCCTTCGACTTGCCGAAGCCCATGGCCCCACGGCCGCCGCCCTGCATCTGGCGCATGAAGAACAGCCACAGACCGATGATCAGGATGATCGGCAGAAGACCCGACAGCAACGACACCAGGAAGGGCGTTGTGACGGTCTTCATATTGACCTTCACATTCTTTGAATCGAGCCAGTCGGCGGTGTCGCTGTTCGGATAGGGAATGACGACCTTGTGCTTCTGCTTGGCCGAGTCGGTGACCACGGCCTGATCGCGGTCGATGTCCGCGGACACGATCTGTCCGGCATTGACCTGTTCCTTGAGCACGGAATAGCTCATTTCCTTCGGGGCAGACTGATACGGGTTTTTGCCGACGACGGCATAGCCGACCAACAGTACCGCCAGCAGAATCCCGACAATCGTCAGAGCACGAAAATTCATAAGTTTCCTCACAAGCAGCCGGATGGCTGCGGGTCTCGAAAGCGGCCCGAAGCCGCCTGTTCCTCGAACCTATATAGTAGGCTCTTTAACGCTACGCTACCGGCTGCACATAGTAAAACTAAGGATCGATCGCTTCGGCCTCATTGCGGATGAGACCCAGCGCCGCCCGCAACCGGTTGCGCGTGACATCCTGCAATTCCCCTGCCGCGAACAGGCGGACCGCGTCCCCCTGTTTCAGCAGGGGCAAGGCCGCGCGCACAGCGGGCGGCAAGGCCCTGATCCGGGTCTGATCCTCCGGGGACAGACGGCTCATATGCCCCTTCGCCGGCACGATGTCGCCGCAAAGCGCATAAGCGGGCAATCGGAATCGTCCGTCCCATATGTCGCAGATTCGCGAAGGGTGTGCGCCATTGCGGGTCATGTCGCCCGGCTCGCGGCAGATCAGCCAGCCCTCGCCTACCGTTTCGACACGCGCCCCGCAGAGGGTGAAGCGCGTGCGGCCTTCGCGTGCACCATCAATGATGCGCTCGATTTCGCTTTGGCGCGGCAGCTTCTCGCCGCCTCCGGCGCAGACGATCAGGGCCGAGAGAATGTCAGAGGATGGTAGTGTGGGGACGTAGACGTAAGCCCCCTCCGGCGGGACTTCGCCCGCCCCCTCCCCCGTTTCGCTGCGCTCACAAGGGAGGAGAGAAACATCCTCCTCCCCTGCATTAGCGGGGGAGGTGTCGCGGCGATAGTCCGCGACGGAGGGGGCAATCCCTTGTTGCCGCACCCTTGCGCGCAGATAGGCCGGATTGGCATTGGCCGGATCGTCGACATAGGCCACGCCCGCGGCGGTCAGCCACTCGCGCAATAGCCCCCGCCCGATGCCCAGCAAGGGGCGCAGATAGAACATCCCCTCCCCCTGCGGCCAGAAGGGCGCGGGTGACCACCGTTTCGGCGCGCCGACCGTCGAGCCCTCCGCGCGCATGGCGGCGGATTCCGTTACGTCGTCAGCATTGTGCCCCAGACAGAGGACGCCGATGCCTTTGGCCCGCGCCCCCTCAAGGATAAGGTAATGCCGCGCCCGGCGCGCCGCCGCCTGCAACCCCGCCTTCGGCTTGTCGCCGTGCCAGCGCAGCACCGTCACCGGCAGACCGATCGTCCGCCCCAGCGCCTCGACGTCGCGCGTCCATCCGGTGCTCAGCGGATGGATGCCGTGATCGACGGTGAAAACCTCCAGCGGACGCTGCCCCCACAACCACAGCAGCAGCAGCAGGGCAACCGAATCCCCGCCGCCGGATACGGCCACACCGACAGGGCGATCCGCGGGACCGTTCAGATAGTCGGAAAAAAGCGAAAGGCTTGCGGCAATGTCCGGAAAGTCCTCCAGAACCGCCGCAAGCCTCGATTTCAGTTCGCCGGAAATTAAGCGCACTTGCCCTTGGTCGCCAGCGCCTTGGCCTGCGACTTGATGGCCGCCGAAGCGCCCGTGGCGTAACGCTTGTTAAACTCAGCCAGCGCCACGCAGGACTTGGCGGCGTCGGTCTGCGACAAAGCCGTGGCCAGCTTCACCGTGGCTTCGGGGGCCCAGGTCGTCTTGGGCCAGCCCTTGAGCGAGGTGGCGTAGGCCGCGACCGAACCCGATACGTCGCCCTTGACGGTGCGAATCTGGCCCAGACGGAACCAGGCCTCCGCCGACTGCGGCGCGGCGCCCCACTTGGTGGTGAATTCGGTGAAGGCGCGCTCGGCGTCGTCCATATTGCCGTTGGTCAGCAGGTCATAGGCCTGATTGAAGTCGCCTTCGGCCGTGCCGGTGGTCGGCGGCGGGGGCGGCGGGCCGGCCAGGGCGGCATCGACGTCGTTCAGATGCGCTTCGACCAGATCGAGGCGCTGAATCAGCGTGCCGATGCGCGCTTCGAGGCCGACGATCTTTTCGTTGGCCTGACGGGCGGCAAAGCCCGACTCTTCGACCTGCGACGTCAGTTGCGTGATCTGCTGCGCTTGCTCGTCGACCTTGCGCGACAGGATTTCCACCGTAGCCTGAAGCGCCACGACTTCCGGATCCGGCTCGATCAAGGCGGGCGGCCCGGCATTCTTGCCGGTCTTGCCTTCATAATTGGTGATGGCGCGCTCCAGCTTGCGCACATTGCGATCCAGACGCTCCAGACGCTTCTTGTCCCATTCTACCGGTGGCGACTTGTCGTCGGCCTCGTCCTGATCGATGGAGAAGAGCTGGGCATGGGCAGGCGCCGGAGCGACCATGCTCAGGGAGGCGGCCGTCGCGACGACGATTGTCAGGGCGGAAAGAGTGGCCTTTAAACTCTGGCGGGTCATGCGTGTCCTGAAAACCTGTTTGGGCGCGTGCTCAAATACCTGACGAGAGCGCCTAAGATGTCAACCATTTTTGTGACGATCTCTACCATAGGCAGGCAGTCCGGCGAAATTAAGACGCCGGCTGTGACCTCATAATCGCGCGCCACAAAGAAAAACCCCCGCCTTTCGGGACGGGGGTTCTGGCTTACTTCGCCGCGGTCAGCTTGTCGTTCTGGACCCAGCCGACATTGTCGTTGTCGTCCATGACTTCCCACCACATGCCGTCCTTGTTGCCGGTCGGATAGAGAACGAGGTCCTTGGGCAGGGCGCGGATCATCTTTCCCGTCGTCGCCGGGGTGGCGCGCAGGCTGGTCGGGGTCATGACCGTGAACGAACGCTGCGGCGCTGCGGCCTTGCCGCCGATGTCCAGCCCGCCCATTTCCTGCACCATGTTGGTGTAGGTGACGATAAAGGCCTGCGTCACGATGCGGCCGATCTCGGTGTCTTCATAACCGCCGCCGACCGCGCCGGCAAAGCCGACGCCGCCACCGACGCCCCAGGTCAGGTCGTTCTTGGCCGCGCTGCCTTCGAACGCGTTCGATTCCGAGGTGCGTACGTCGGTCAGCGACAGGATGGTGTTGGCTTCGAGCTTCTTGGTGCGGAAGCCGCCGATGACCGCGCCGGCGCGACCGCCGACCATGCCTCCGATCAGGCCCGCAGCGCCGCCACCGCCCGTATTGGAATCCGCCGCCGCAACTTCGGCCACCAGCACGAAGTCCGCCGCCTTGATCTGGTTCTTGCCGACATTCGAACCGGCCTGAAGACCGATGCCCGCTGCCAGATCGCGTTCCTTCTGCGCCGCGTTCATGCCCGCACCGCGATCGACCAGCGAGAAGCAGCCCGACTTCTGCACGATGACGCGCAGCAGCTTTTGCGGCGGCGCAAGGTTGTTCTGCGCCCAGCCGCGCTCATCGTCACCGTTGACGATCGAAATGCTGCCCAGCTTCTTCGAGCATTTCGGAATACCGTCCATCATGCTGTTCTGGGTTTGCTGAACCTTGGACGGCTTGGCCGTCTGGGCCATGCCCGCCGACGGCACGACTAAGGCCGCCAGAGCAACGGCACTAATAAACTTGTGCATATCATAACCCCCTTGGATGTGATGTCCGGATAGTGTTCCTGTGATGGTCATTCGCCGCGACCGGGTACGCTTGACAACGCGCTGAACGCGGATGCGACACTCTGCCCCTGCGATAGCAGGCCCTATCGGTCGCGGCAAGTCTGAGGTCCGCCCCTCACCTGTTCACGGCATGAAAAAAAGGGCTCGGCGAACCGAACCCTTTCATTTTCAGCCTTATGCCGAAACGCTTATTGCGCGCCTTCGATCAGGGCGGTGTGAGCGTTACGGTTCTGCGCCCAGGCTTCCTCATCCGTACCGGTCGAGAGCGGGTTTTCCTTACCGTAGGAGATGGTCGAGATGCGCGACGGCACCACGCCCTTCGAGGTCAGGTACTGCGAGACGGCCTCGGCGCGACGGGCACCCAGAGCGAAGTTGTACTCGCGCGTGCCGCGCTCGTCGGCATTGCCTTCGATGCGGACCTTTACGGCCGGATAGCGGACGAGCCACGCGGCTTGTTTGTCGAGGATCGCCTTGGCGTCTTCACGCACCGACGACTGGTCGAGGTCGAAGAAGACGCGGTCGCCGACGTTAACGACGAAGTCCTGTTGCGAACCCGGCACCGGACCCGACGGCGGCAGCGGCGTGGTGTCGGCCTTAGGCGGCGTGTAGGGGGTCGGCGTCGGGGTCGGTTGTTCGGTCACCGCGGGCGGGGGCGTGACAACCTCTTCCTTCTTACCGGCGCAGGCGGCCACCGACAGGGTGACGAAGGTCACCAGAGCGAGTTTGAATACGGTTTTGGTCATCGAAAACCCCTTGTGCGTAACGTTTGTAAAGTGAAAGGAAACGGCGAGCCATTTCCGGGAAAGATGAATGGTCCTACTTTTCCGTCTCGAAACGGATTTGTCAAACCCTGAAACCACATTTAGTTACGATATGTAACAATCGTGTGGCAAAGATGTTGCGTTGCAGCGACCAAATGCTTCAAGAGCATTGTTGTGCCAAACATGGCACGCGTAAAATTAGAATATGGGTCCACAAAAATCAGTTTTTGATAGGCTGACTTTGAAAGACGGGACCCGGCGTAACGACAGGTCCGGCAACCCCTTACTTAGGCACTTACTTCAGGCGCGGGGACCACGCCGGGTCAGATGCGCCGCCGGAATACGGCACTGCGCGCTCGATACGGCCCGAGGCCTCCACCATCCACAGCGACGGCATGGCGCCCGGCGGTTCCCGGAAGAACATGATATAGCGGCCGTTCGGGGCCCAGGTCGGGCCTTCTTCGAGGTAGGACGAGGTCAGGAGCTTCTCATTGCCGCCACCGGCATCCATCACGCCGATGGAGAAGCGCCCGCCCGTCTGCTTGGTGAAGGCGATCTTGTCACCCTTGGGGCTGAAGACCGGCGTCGAATAGACGCCGCCGCCGAAAGAGATACGGCGCACGCCGGAGCCATCGGCGTTCATGGCGTAGATCTGCGGCGAGCCGCCCCGGTCGGAATTGAACACGATGGTCGATCCGTCGGGCGAGAAGGACGGCGAGGTGTCAATGCCCGGATCGGAGGTCACGCGGCGCGTGGCGCGCGACCGCAGGTCCATCACATAGATGTCGGTATTGCCGCCCTGCGCCACCGAATAGGCCAGCTTGGTCCCGTCGGGCGAAAAGCGCGGCGCGAAGACCATGCCCTTGATCTGGCCCACCGCTTCCTGACGGCCGGTTTCAATATTGAAGACGTAGATGCGCGCCGAATCTTCACGCAGCACCATATAGGCCACCTCCTGCGAGTCGGCGGAGAAGCGCGGCGTCATCACCTTGTACGACCCGTCGGTCAGATAGGATGGATTGGCCCCGTCCTGATCCATGATGGCCAGACGCTTGATCCGTTTGCCGCGCGCGCCGCTTTCGGCGACGAAGACGATGCGGGTGTCGAAATAGCCCTCTTCGCCGGTCAGCTTTTCATAGATGGCGTCGGCGATCTTGTGCGCGATGCGACGCCAGTTTTCCGGCGTCGCCGTCACCGACTGCCCCAGCAACTGCTTTTCGGAGAAGACGTCCCACAGGCGGAAATCGACCTGCAGACGGCCTGCGGCATCGACGCGCGCCACGCCGTTGGCCAAAGCCTGAGCATTGATCGTCTTCCAGCTGGCGAAGGTCGGGGTGGCGTCGATGCCGACGCTTTGCTCGATGAAGGCGTTGGGATCGATCGGCTTGAAGAAGCCCGAACGCTCAAGGTCGGCCATGACCACCTTGGTGATCTTGTCGCCCAGATCGGAACCGCTCGCCTCGATGTCGATGGCGATGGGCAGCGGGGCGATGACGCCTTCATTGACCTCGGCGCGGATCGGCGCCTGAGCGAAGGCGGCTAGGGGCGCACCCGCGGCTGCGAGCAGAGTCCCCAGAAGGATGGCCCAATGTCTTGGATTCAATTTAAAGGATCGCATGGTTCGCTTCCTCTTATGGTTAGGCACCGGCGCAGGCCTTCTGCGCGTTGAAGGTGATTTCCAACGGTTGATTATACAGCCCGTCGGGCAAGTTGTCGTACAGTTCACCCTTTTTGACGGCGGCCTGCGCGCGACCGGCGGCGGCCTGCCACACAGGGTCGTTGCGCGGGTTCTCCCACTCCGGCCCCTTGATTACGCGGCCATTGGGCGAAATGGTGAAGGCGATAACGGCGCGGACCTGATTGCCGCCCGGCACGTCGCAGTTGGGCGACCACAGGCGTTGCAGCTTGGCCGTCAGGGCATTGAGCGCCGGTCCCGTATCTGCCGCCGCACTGCCGCGTTGCGAGGAGCCGTCGGTCGGGGTCTTCGTCGGGCGCGAGGGCGTGCGCGTGTTCGACTTGGGCGGCGAAGACTGCATCTGCGACAGCGAGTCGAGGTCGAGCGTCTGGGGCTTCGGCTTCTGCGCGCCCTTGGGGTCGGGCTTCTTCGGCGTCGGCTTGACCGGCTCCGGCTTCTTCGGCTCGGGCTTTTTGGTTTCCTTCTTCACCTCCGGCACCGGCTGTTTGGGCGCGGGCGGCGTCGGCACAGGCTCAGGCGCGGGCGTCGGAACGGGCTCCGGCGGCGCAGGCTCCGGGATCGGCTCAAGCACCGCCGCGTCGTCCTTGGGCGCGGCGGCCATCGAGCGTTCCGGGATTTCGGCCACGATCTCCACCGGCACCGACACCACCGGTTTGGCGTCCGGCAGGGTGTTCCAGTTGAGGAAGGCGAGCGCCAGCACGCCCGCGTGCAGGAGAAGCGAACCGATAAGGGCGCGACCCATCTTCATGGTTACGGCGCCGCCTCCCCGGCGGCCGGCGGCGTTCCGGTCTTGCCGAGGTTCTCGGTCAGGAGGTTGATCTTGGTGAAGCCTGAGGTCGACAGTCGCGCCATCACCTTGGCCACCGTCTCATAGGGCGCGGCCCCTTCGGCGCGCACATAGATCGGCTTGGAGGTGTCGTTGTCGGTCATCGCCATCAGGCGCGGCGTCAACTGGTCAAAGCTGGCCGCGTCATCCATGACGTAGAGCGAACCGTCGCGCTGGATCGACACGGTGATCGGATCGCCCTCGTCTTTCAGCGCGGCGGCCTCGGTCTTGGGCAGCTCGATCTTGATGCCGGAGGTCAGGAGCGGCGCCGAGATCATGAATATGATCAGCAGCACCAGCATGACGTCGACCATCGGGGTGACGTTGATTTCGGCCAGAGCCCCGCGCCGTGCCCTGCGTCTGCCGCGGCGGCGTCCACCGCCTGCGCCTGCATTACCCATTGCCATCTGCGTACCCCTTACCGGCCGGCCAGCTTGCCGCCGAGGCGACCGGTGATCGACACCATCAATTCGTCGGCAAAGCCTTCGAGGCGGCCCACGAAGCGGGCGACCTTGGCGTTATAGAGGTTGAAGAAGATATAGGCCGGAATAGCCGCGCCGAGGCCGATGGCCGTGGCGAACAGGGCTTCCGAAATCGCCGGAGCGACGGTGGCGAGGTTGGTGTCGCCCTGCGAGGCGATGGCCGAAAAGGCGTTCATGATGCCCCACACCGTGCCGAACAGGCCGATGAAGGGTGAGGCCGTGGCCACGACCGCCAACATGCTCAGCCCGTCTTCCATGGCGTCGGCTTCGGACGAGATGACGTGGTTCAGTTCGCGATCGACGCGCGACAAAAGCAGGTCGCCTTCGGGCGCGGAAATAGCCTTGCCCTTGTATTCGCCCCAGGCGGAGGTCACCGTCACCAGCAGCTTCGGGAAGGGCGCGGTCGGCTGAGAGCCGTGCTTGGCGGCGATGTCTTCAAGCGCGCGGCCCGACGACAGCTCGGCTTCGAAGCCGGCGGCCTCCTTGTTCAGCTTCGACAGCTTGAAGCCCTTTTCGATGATGATGGCCCACGACCACAGCGAACCGAGCGCCAGAAGGAGCATCACGCCCTTCACGACCCAGTCGGCCCGCAGGAACAGGTCGATAAAGCTGAGTGACTCGGCGGCGTGGGCGGCTTCCATGAACAACTCCTGAGGCAATAATTTAGCGGTCGGGCCGGGTGTTGGCCCTAGCTTAACCATGCCCTCAAATTTTTAAAGGCGCAAAATAAAGGTTTTCGGGCGGGCCATCCCCTGCCCACAGGCTTTCATCCTGCCATGGGTTTAGCGACATTAATGTGGCGGCCGGCGCATAAAATTCCGGAAAAACCGGAATGGAGGCCAGCGTCACTCTGAGACTGACGACGAAGCCACAGACGTATCCGATTGCGGGAACCTTATCTCGATGCTCACGGTCGCAAAGACAGGCGCGAGAAAGGTCAATGCGATCCACACCATCAGCCATTTCAGAGTTGGCCAGTCCTTGCGACTATAGACATGGAATACGACACCGCCGGCGGTAATAAGGTAAGCCCAGCAAGCAAGGCTAACGGGATATTCCTCACCTCTGATAGCTTGTCCGATCAAGCCACACAGACCTGCAACGATGACCGCGCCCAAATTAAAGAGAAGGGCCAGAACAAGAGGAGGCAGAACCTTCTTCATGACCTACTCGAACAAATCCCCGGTCGACGGCGCAATCGAGCCATTGGCCGGCGGATTGAGCCCCAGATGCGTATAGGCCCGCGCGCAGGCCATCCGCCCGCGCGGCGTGCGTTGGATGAAGCCCTGCTGCATCAGGTAGGGCTCGATCATGTCCTCCACCGCGTCGCGCGCCTCGGCAATAGCGGCGGCGATGGTCTCAAGCCCCACGGGACCACCATTATAGTTCTCGATCATGGCGGCCAGATAGCGTCGGTCGAGCTGATCCAGCCCCTGAGGATCGACCTCCAGCCGCGCCAGCGCTCGCGAAGCAACTTGTCTGTCGATGATCTCCGCCCCTTCGGCGGTGGCGAAGTCGCGCACCCGGCGCAACAGCCGCCCGGCCACGCGCGGCGTCCCGCGCGAGCGCGAGGCGATCTCGAAGGCGCCGTCCTCGCTCATCGCCGCACCCATCTTGCGCCCGGTGCCCATCACCACGCGCACCAGTTCTTCGGGCGTATAGAATTCCAGCCGCAGCGGAATACCGAAGCGGTCGCGCAGCGGCTGCGACAAAAGCCCCGCCCGCGTCGTCGCCCCCACCAGCGTGAACGGCACCAGATCGATGCGCACTGTGCGCGCCGCCGGGCCGTCGCCGATGATCAGGTCCAGCACGTAATCTTCCATGGCCGGATAGAGGATTTCCTCGACCTGCGGGCTCAGGCGATGGATTTCGTCGATGAACAGCACGTCGTTCGGTTCGAGGTTCGACAAAATAGCCGCCAGATCGCCCGCCTTGGCCAGCATAGGGCCGGAGGTGGCGCGGAAACCGACCTTGAGTTCCTTGGCCACGATCTGCGCCAGCGTGGTCTTGCCCAGACCCGGCGGGCCGTAGAACAACACGTGGTCCAGCGCTTCCTTGCGCACGGCGGCAGCCTGCACGAAGACCTTGAGATTGGCCTTGAGCGGCGCCTGTCCGACGAAGTCATCGAAGCTCTGCGGCCGCAGGGCGCGGTCGGAGGCAAAGGCCTCGACCTCGTCGTCGGTCGGTTCGCCGGAAATGATACGCGCCATAACTCTTCCTCTTGTCGCGCGGCTTGCCCCAAAACCGCTTTACACTTTTGGGGCCGCGCTTACTTGCCTATCAGTTTCAGCGACGCCCGGATCACCGCCGCCAGTTCGGCTTCGGGGCCCAGTTCCTTCACCGCCGCTTCGACGGCCTGACGCGACTGCACCTCCGGTATGCCCAGCCCCATCAGGGCCGCGACGCTTTCGCCGTTGATGCTGGGGGTCGCCGCGGTAGAGGCCAGAACCGCGCCGGGGGCCATCGGCACAAAGGCCTCCCCGACCGCCAGCGCCTTGCCCTTCAACTCGATGACGATGCGTTGCGCCAGCTTGGGACCGACGCCATTGGCCTTGTTGACCTTCGTCTTGTCCTCATTGGCGACGGCGACGGCCAGTTCGTGCGGCGTCAGTATGTCGAGCACCGACAGCGCCGCCTTCGGCCCCACGCCCTGCACGGTCAGCAATTGCTGAAACGTCTTGCGCTCGTCTTTCGAGAGGAAGCCGTAGAGCCGCGTGCCGTCCTCGCGCGTCTGGCTTTCGATGTGCAGAATCGTTTCCTGACCGTTGCCGGGCAGATTGGCCAGGGTGCGCACCCCGCATTTGACGATATAGCCGACGCCCATGACCTCGATCACCGCTTCGTCGTCTTCGATTTCCAACAGGATACCGCGCAAACGTCCGATCATGCCGCTGCCTCTTTGGTGAGAATTCTATGCTTACGCTTGTGTGCGTGGGTCACCGCCACGGCCAGCGCGTCGGCCATGTCCGCCGTGAGGCCGTTTTCCGCGGTCGCCGCGCGCGGCAGCAGACGCTTGATCATGAACAGAATCTGCGCCTTGTCGGCGCGCCCGGCCCCCACCACCGACTTTTTGACATCGAGGGCGGCGTATTCGGCGACGCTTAAACCCGCCTGCGCCGGGGCGAGCATGGCGGCGGCGCGCGCATGGCCCAGCTTCAGCGTCGAAGACGGGTTCATATTGACGAAGGTTTCTTCGATGGCCGACTCGTGCGGGCGGTATTCGGCGATCACCTTCCCCAGTTCCTCGAACAGATAGAGCAGGCGCACCGCCAGTTCGGCTTTTTCGTCGGGCAGGATGACCCCGTGCGCGACCCAGTTCAGCCGCGCCCCTTCGACGTCGATAACGCCCCACCCAAGGCGGCGCAGGCCGGGGTCCAGACCGATAATGCGAATCCTGTTGTTCTGCATTCGTTCAGCATTACCCGTTCGCCGTTCACCGCGCAATCGGCAATTCTTGCCGCTTTGATTGGACTGATTTTAGAACCACGGAAAACACGGAAAGCACTGAAAAGGAGAATTTGGCCAAGACATCACCCCACAGCACACACCTGATGCCGATTAAAATTTCAGTGTCGCGGGTTCCGTGCTTTCCGTGTTTTCCGCGTTTAATCCCTTTCTTCATCACACCAAACCGTGGCCTGAAACCTGCAATACGTGACAAAATGCGGCCAAAATCGGGCATTCGGGTGCAAACTGGCACAGCCAACACCAAGGAACCGATTGTCAAGGCCGCGCGCTTGGGGTTAAGCTTTGTCAACGGACGGTTAATGGGGGTTATGGAGATGGCGGCACACAAGGGACATTCCCGCGCCAATGCAAGCCTGTTCATCGGCATCGTTATCGCCGCCGCCGGCGCGATGGCCTTTGCCCTGATCAACGGCAGCGCGCCGCTGACCGCCGGACTGTATCTGCCCGACTGGATCGACTGGGTGCGCATCGCTCCGTCTATGTCCGGCCTGCTGGCGCTGGGCCTGGTCGGGTTGCTGGTCGGCGTGGTCGGCACGATCGTCAGCCTGATGGCCCCGGCCCGCAAAAAGCCCGTCAGACGCGCCGAAGCCATCGCCTCGGCCTCGGTGGCCGAAATCGCGCCGGATATTCTGCAAAAGCCGGCCCCGGCAGCGCCCGCCGTGCCGCAACTGGTCGCCGACAATACGCGCAAGGCCTCGCTGCGCTTTGAAACCCCCATCGCCGCAGCGCCGCCGATCATGCCGGAGCCCGCGCCCGAAGTCGCAGCGCCTGCCGAACCCCAGCCAAGCGCCGAAATCATCCCCTTCCGCGCCGAACCGGCCCTCGCCGAAGCCCCGGAAGCGGCCCCTGAGAGCGTCGAAGCGGTAGAAACCGTCGAAGTGGCGGTCGCCTCTGCCGATCCTATCGCCGCGGCCCTGCTGCACGACGGTCCCGAAGCGCGCACCGCGCCGGACGCCGCCTCCGACATCAATGCCGTCATCCACTCGGCCATGCGCTTTATCGACCGTCCCGATCCGGCCTCGGTGACCAGCGTCGAGGAAGTCCACGCCGTCCGCGCGGAAGAGACCCATTCCGACGCCCCGCCGCGCGTCGTCAAACCCGAACTGACGCTTGAAGAGCCGGTGCGCTCGACGGCCGAGTACAAGGCCCTGTCCGAGGCCCTATCATTAACCGACGACGGCACGCTGCTCGACTCGGTGGTGCTGGAAGCCGCACCTGAATCCCTGCCCCCTGAGCCCGTGCCCGTCATTGAGCCAGTGGCAGGCATCGTTTCTGAACCCGTCGCCGAGACGCTTTCCGGGACTTTGGCCGAACCGGTGGCGATGGCCGAAGCCGATCCGGAAATCCCGGCCGATCCGCAGGCCGAGATCGGTCGCGCCCTGACGGCGGCCCTGGCCCACTGGCCCGACGCCACCCGCGACATCGCCGAGGGCGAACTGCGCGTGCGCCTGGGCCAGCTCTATCACGACAGCGCCCTGCAAAGCCGCGAAGCCTTTGCCCGCATCACCAGCGGCGACCTGAATGGCGGCGCGGCGGTGATCGCTCAGGAAGCTCAGGCCTTTGCCAACGCCCGCCTGCCGGAAAAGGCGGCCGAGCTGTGGCGCGTCTACGGTGCGCTGCATATGGGCCGCGACGACACGGCGGCCATGCACGCCTATGAGCAGGTGTCGGCGCTCGACACCGCCGACGGCAATATCCACATGTACCTCGTTCACCGCTACCGCATGGCCGAGGACAAGGCGAAGCTGCTGCCGGTGCTCGGCCGTGCGCTGGGCGTGGTCGGCGACCGCGACACGCGCCTCGACCTGCTGACGCAATATGCCGACCTGACGCAGGCCGGCGGGCATCTCAACCACACGGCGCAGGCGCTGGAGGAGCTGAGCCGTATCCGCGGCGAGCTGTCCGCCGAAGACCCCGACAACCTGCAAAAGCGTTCGGCTCTGGCCATTGCGCTGGCCAAGCAGGCGCAGGTGCGCGAACTGATGGGCGAAGGCCCCAAGGCCGCGCCGCTGTACCAGCACGCCCACCGCGTCTTCGCCGAACTGTCGGCGCGCGTGCCTGACCATGCGGGGCTCAAGGCCATGGCCGAAAACGCCCGGCGCGACGCCGAACGCTTAAGCGCGTAACTATTGCGGGCCGCTCTCAGACCGTTACACTTGCGGAGTAACCCGTGAGATTCGCCCATGCCCGCCCTGCCCCCCGGTCTGATCACCGTCCTGCTGCTGATCGGCTCCAATATCTTCATGACCTTCGCCTGGTACGGTCACCTCAAGGTCAAGCATGAGAAGCTGTGGGTGATCATTCTGGTCAGTTGGGGCATCGCCTTTTTCGAATACTGCCTGATGGTGCCGGCCAACCGCATCGGCTACGGCGTGTTTTCCGCCGCCCAGCTCAAGACCATTCAGGAGGTCGTCACCCTGTCGGTCTTCGTGCTGTTTTCGGTCTTCTATCTGGGCGAAGCGATCCGCTGGACCCATATTGTCGGCTTCACCCTGATCGCACTGGGTGCCGGGTTTATCTTCTATAAGGGCTAGATGAGCCATCCCCTCGACCGTCCCGTCCGGAGCGCACTCATTTCCGGCTGGCGAGCCTTTGCCGAGGCCAGCGACGTCTGCACCCACCCCGACCACCGCGGGCGTGGCCAGTCTGCCGGGCTGATGCGTGAGGTCATGACGTGCATGATGAGGCGCGGCGAAACGCCCCTTCTCCACTCCTATGCGGGGAATCATGCGGCGATCGGGCTCTACAAAGGCCTCGTTTTCATCGGCGACAGACCGTCTTCGCCACCATCCCGCGCCCTGTGGCTGAGTGATGCCGGGAAGCGACAACAGGACAGGCTTGGTATTCTAAGGCTTTGACTCGGACGGCATCTGTGCCAGTATAGGCGTTAACCATATTTTAGCGGCCGTATTTCGAGGGACTGGTATGAAACGCGCATTGGTGATCATGGGGGGTGTTGCGCTGGCGGGGGGCCTGTCGGCCTGCGATCCCGGTCCCCGTTACGACTATGTCGATGCGCGTACCCAGGCGCAGCGGGCCGAGGCCTGCGTGGCGCAGTTCGAGCCGACCGGTCAGGCGCCCCAGGTCATGACCTACGATTCGCAGAGCAAGACCGAAGTCCACATGAATCAGGACGGTAAGCTGGTCACCGTGACCGCGCAAAACAAACCCGATTCCACCTCGCTCGGCATGGAAGGCAAGGTCGGCGGTTCGCGCCCGGCCACCTGCACCGACGCCAGCGTGGCCCGCGGCCGCACCGACTACCCCAAGGACCCGCCCAAGAATAGCTGGTGGTGGAAAAAATAGGTCACGACTCCGGACCCCGTTAACAAAGGCGCGTGGCGTAAAGGCCGCGCGCCTTTGTTATTTCTTATTTCTAAGTGCTTTTTTATATATCCGGCGTGCATAAAGCCTGGGGCGTGCGGCGTTATGCGCCATAGAGCCCGGATTTTTTACGGTATTGATTGACAGGATAAGTCCTTGCGTCTGGCGGCTCCGGCCTTGATGGCCCTCACTTGGTTGGCAGGACAGGCTACGGCCCAAACCGTGACCACGCCGACCGCCCCCCGGAACGCTCCGCAAACAACGCCCCCGACCGAAGCCACACCTGCGGTTATCGAAGCGCCGATCATCAGCGACGACGACTTCGCAAAGGCTCTGCCTTCGCTCACCTCGCCAGCCACAACGCCAGAGACGCCGCCCGCACCTGTCGTGGCGCAACCGGCCCCCAAGCCCGCCGAGCCGGTCCTGACAGAGACCGCCCCCTCATCGGAACCCCTTCCCGAAACGCTGGAACTGCCGCCGCTGGCGCCGTCCGACGACCCGACGCTCAATGCTGCCCTGCCGCCGCTCGACAGCTTCAATCCCGACGCCGCCCCGATCATCATCGCTCAGTCATCGACGCAGGCCGCACCGGTCATCCGCTACGACCTCCACGTCGACGGTCTGGCGGCGCTCGATCTGGAAAACCGCTTCAAGGACCTGAGCGCCCTGCACGGCGGTAAGGGCGAGGCCGCCAACGCCGCCATGCTGCGCGCGCGCCTGACCGAGGACGAACAGACCGCCGTGCGCCTGCTCAAGGGCGAAGGCTATTACGACGCCGTCGTCGTCGCGCGCATCGAATCCCCCATCCTGCAACCCGGCGAAAGCCTGACGGAGGCTACGGGCCGCACACAGGGCCGCGCTCAGGTGCGCGTCACCGCCCGTCCGGGCGAACGCTATACCCTGTCGTCGGTGACGGTGAAGGCCGATCCGAGCGAGCCCCCCGACCTCGTCGCCGACAACCTGCCGCTGAAGGTCGGCGATCCGGTCGACGCCACCCTGATCAAGTCCGCCGAGGCCAATGTGGCCCTGATCCTGCCGCAGCAAGGGTATCCGTTCGCAGAGCTGGGCCTGCGCGATGTGCTGATCGATCCGCAGACGCGCACCGGCGACTATACCCTGCCCGTCACTATCGGCCCGCGCGCCCGCTTCGGCGCCATCCGCTCCGAAGGCCGGCGTCAGGCCTTCGGCGACGATCATGTACAGATACTGGCGCGCTTCGAGTCGGGGGACCTGTACGACAGCCGCGACGTGGACGACCTGCGTCAGGCCCTGTCGGCCACGGGCCTGTTCGCCTCGGTCGGGGTCGAGCCGGTCCTGACCGGACAAAAGAACGCCGACGGCACCGCCGTGGTCGATCTCAAGGTCACGCAGAACGCCGGACGCCCGCGCACTCTGGCCGGTGATATCGGTTTTTCTACGGGTCAGGGTCTGCGCACCGAACTGAACTGGACGCACCGCAATTTTCGCCCGCCCGAAGGCGCGCTGATCGCCTCGGTCATCGCCGGGACGCAGGAACAGGGGCTGAGCGCCACCTTCCGCCGTTCGAACGCCAAACGCCGCGACCGCACCTTTCAGTACGGCGCGTCCTATAACCATCAGGCCTACGACTCGTATGAGGCCCAGACCGTCTCGCTGGCCGTCAACGTCTCGCGCGTCTCGACGCCCCTGTGGCAGAAACGCTGGACCTGGTCCTACGGGGCCGAGGTGCTGGCGACGCGCGAAACCGGCTTCTCAAAGCTGCGCAACGCCAATGTGCAGGACGATTACTTCTACGCCTCGCTGCCGCTGAAGCTGAACTACGACCAATCCGACGACCTGCTCAATCCGACCAGAGGCTGGCGCGCGGGCATACAATCGACCCCGACCGTGTCGCTCAACGGCGGCGGCGGCAACTTCGTCGCCAATGTCGGCAGCGGCACCTGGTATCGTCAGGTCAGCCCCAGGATCGTGCTGGCGGCGCGGGCGCAGGTCTCATCCATCTACGGAGCGGAAACCTCCAAGATCGCCCCGTCACGGCGCATCTATGCCGGCGGCGGCGGCTCGGTGCGCGGCTTCGGCTATCAGGAACTGGGACCGCGCGACCCGGCCAATAACGATCCGATCGGCGGGCGCTCCTCGGTCGAACTGGCCTTCGAGGCGCGCTACCGCATAGGCAATATCGGCATCGTGCCCTTTGTCGATGCCGGTCAGGTCTATGACAAGGAATTTCCGGGCTTTTCCGACATCCGCTTCGGCGTCGGCATAGGCGCGCGCTACTACACCAATTTCGGACCGGTGCGCATCGACGTCGCCACGCCCGTTTCGCGCCGCGACGGTGAATCCCCCGTCTCCCTCTATGTCGGTATCGGGCAGGCCTTCTGATGAGCAACGATCCAACACCCGACACCCCCGAAACCCCGCAAGCCCTTCCGGTCGAGCCGCAGGACCATGCACGCCCCGAAACGTCGGACGAACTGCCGCCGCCCGAACGCCCCGCTCGGGCCAAGAGAGCCTTTCCGTGGCGCAAGGCCCTGATCTGGGCCGGGGGCGCGGTCGGCGGTCTCGTCGTGCTGGCCGGTATCGGCGTAGCCGCGCTCGACAGCGCGCCGGGCAAGCGTTTCATCGTGTCTCAGATTACCGGCCTCAAGCCTGAAAACGGGCTGAAGATCGGTATCGGGCGCATCGACGGCTCGATCTATGGCGATTTCACCGTCCACGACCTGAGCCTGTCCGATCCGCAGGGCGTCTTTTTCAAAAGCCCGGCGGTGCGCCTCAACTGGCGGCCTTTCGGCCTGATCAACAAGCACGTCGATGTGCGCGAATTGTCGTCGCCGCGCGTCGAATGGCTGCGTCAGCCGGCCTTCACCGACACGCCGAAAACCACGCCGGCCGAGCCGTTCAAGCTCCCCGACCTGCGCATCGACGCCGAAAAGGTCGATCTCAAGGCTATCTATCTGGCCCCTGCCGTCACCGGCGAAGCCCAGACCCTGACACTCGCCGGCAATGCTCACCTTAAAAACGGCCGCGCTGTGATCGACGCGCGCCTGACCGGCGATCGCGGCGACCGCGCCGTGCTCAGGCTCAATGCCCAGCCCGACGCCAACCGCTTCGATCTGAGCGCCGCGGTCGATGCCCCCAAGGGCGGCGCGATCACCGGTCTGGCCAAACTCGACCTGCCCCTGACGGTGCGCCTCGACGGTAAGGGGGACTGGAAGGCGTGGAACGGACGCCTGACCGGCACGGCGGGCGATCAACCGCTCGCGGACCTCAACCTGACCGCTCGCGACGGCCTGTTCGGCGTCAAGGGCACGGCGCGACCGCAGGCCATCATTCCGTCCACCGCCGACCTGTTCAGCCCGGCCGTGAACATCGACCTGTCAACGACCTTCAAGGACCGCGTCGCCGACGGCACCCTGTCGCTGGCCGCCGACGCCCTGACGCTCGACGCCAAGGGCCGCATCGATCTGGGCAAGGGCGAATTCGGCGATCTCAACCTCAACGCCGTCCTGCTCAAACCGGCCTCCATCGCCAAGGGCCTGAACGGCAAGGATGTGGTGGCCTCGCTCCTGCTCGACGGCCCGTTCAAGCGCCCGCTGATCGATTACAAGCTGTCGGCGGCGTCGATCGGCTTCAACGACGTGGGGGTGCATCAGTTGCGCGCCGAAGGCCGCTCGCGCCTCGACGGCGACCACATTCTGATCCCCGTCAAGGCCTCGGCCAAGCACATGACCGGCCTCAATGCCGCGGCGGAATCGCTGGTCAGCAATATCACCATCAATGGCGATCTGGCGTGGTCAGACGGGCTGATCCTGTCGGACAATCTCAAAATCCGCTCGGACAAGATCAACGGCACGGCCATTATTCTGGCCCAGCCCGCCGAAGGCCGCTACGAAGGCGCGCTCAAGGGCCGGATCAATCAGTATCTGGTCGACGGCATCGGCGTGTTCAACCTGACCATCGATGCCGACCTGCGCCAACTCAAGGCCGGGGGCTTCGGCATTGTGGGTAAGGTCGACGGCCAGAGCGTGCGCATCGACAATGGCGGCATGAAGTCCTTTTTCGGCGGTAATTTCAAATTTTCCGGCGCGATGAACACGACGGCTACAGGGGACGTCATCCTGCAACGCCTGACCCTCACCGCGCCTGATTTTCGCCTGACCTCGGCCAGTGGTCGCCTCTCGAAAGGACGGCTGAATTTCAAACTGGCGGCGCAATCGACCCGATACGGTCCGCTCAGCGCCGAAGCCGGCGGCACCATAAACGCCCCCACCCTCGTCCTGCGCGCCGAAAAACCCGGTCTGGGCCTCGGTCTGGAGCAGGTCGTGGCGCGGCTCAGCACCACGCCGCAGGGCTATGCCGTCACCGCCGAGGGCGGATCGCAGTACGGCCCGCTCAAGGCCGACGTGCTCGTATTGAAAGGCGCCGGCCCGCTGACCATCGACGTGCGCACCGCCGAAGTCGCAGGCTTCAGCGCCAATGGCCGTGTGGCGCAGTCAGACAGCGGCCCCTTTACCGGCGCATTGACCCTCACCGGACGCGGCGTCAACGGCACGGTCAGATTGCTGGCCTTCGACGCCGTGCAGGGCGCGCAGGTCTCGGCCCGCGCTAACAATACCCTCCTGCCCGGCGAGGCGGAAATCCGCATCGGCCGCGCCCTCATCGAAGCCACCGCGCGACTCGACGACCAGCCGACGATCAAGGGCGACGTGCAACTGGCCGACGTGGTCTACGGCGAAAATTACGTCGAAAAGGCCCGCGCCCGCATTGATCTCAAGGGGATGCGCGGCACGGTGCAAATGATCGCCAACGGCGACGCTGGAACCGCTTTCAACATCGCCGCCAATGCGCAGGTCTCGCCCGACGACATCCTTGTCGCGCTTTCGGGCCGCGCCGGTCAGGTGCCCTTCGCGCTGGAACGACCGGCCCGCATGGTGCGTCAGGGCGACGACTGGGTGCTGGCCCCCGCCGGGCTGATGACAGCACAGGGCAAGGTCAATCTGGCCGGACGCTTCGGTGAGATCATCCGCGCGCAGGCCCAGTTCGACCGCTTCGACCTGAGCATCCTCAATATCATCGACCCCAATCTGGGGGTCAATGGCACGGTGTCCGGCGGGCTCGACTACACCCAGCGCGGCAACGCCTTCCCGCAGGCGCAGATGCAGCTTAACTTCAACAATCTGACGCGCACCACCATCGCCCGCGTCTCGACGCCGCTCGACATCCAGATGCAGGCGTCCTTGAGCGAAAACCGTTCCGAGGCGCGCGGCCTGCTGCGTCAGGGCGGGGCCGATATCGGGCGCTTCAACCTCAATATCGACCCGCGTGGCGAAGGCGTGTGGATCCAGCAATTGCAGAACGGCGCCGTCTCCGGCGGCCTGCGCTTCAACGGCCCGTCCAGCGTCCTGTTCTCGCTGGCCGGCCTCGGCGATCAGCAGATGACCGGCAATGTGGCATTGGCCGCCGACCTGTCCGGCACGTTGGGGCAACCGCGCCTCAACGGTTTGGTGCGCGGCAACGGCCTCGTCTACGAACACCTGACCTTCGGGACGCGCATCAGCGACATCGCGCTGGAAGGCCGCTTCTCCAACGACCGGCTGGAGCTGCAAAAATTCGAAGGCCGCGCCGGAGACGGCCGCGTCTCAGCCACCGGTTTCGTGGGCCTCAGCGCCGACGAAAACTTCCCGATGAAACTGAACGCGAAGCTTGAAAATGCCCGTCTGGCGGCGTCCGATGCGCTGGCCTCGACCGTTTCGGGTACGCTCGACGTTACCAACGACGCCCAGAGCGGCCCGTGGATTCGCGGCAATCTCAACCTGCCGGAATTCCGTTATCAGGTGGTGTTTCAGGGCGCGTCCAAGGTCGATGAGCTTGAGGGCGTGCGCGTCAAGGGCGCGCGCATCGTCGAGCGCAAGTCGACCAATGTCGCGCCAACCCTGTGGAACCTCGATATTCGTCTAAGGGCCGACAATCAGATTTTCGTCTCCGGCATGGGGCTTGAATCGGAATGGCGCATGAACCTCAATGTCGCCGGCACGACCCGCGCCCCGCGCGTGGTCGGCAATCTCAATGCCCTGCGCGGCACCTATGCCTTCTCCGGGCGTGAGTTCGAGATCGACAAGGGCGTGATCACCTTCGACGGTGGCACCCTGACCAATCCGGAAATCGCCCTCACCGCCACGACCGAGGTGGATGAGATCACCGGCACCATCAATGTGTCGGGCCGCGCCCAGAACCCGCAGATCGCCTTCGGTTCCAGCCCCTCCCTGCCGCAGGACGAGGTGTTGTCACGGCTGCTGTTCGGCGAAAACGTCGCCAACCTGTCGGCGACGCAGGCCCTGCAACTGGCGGCGTCGCTTCAGGCGCTGCAGGGCGGCGGTGGACTCAATCCGCTGGGCAAGCTGCGCTCGGTGACCGGCATCGACCGCCTGCGGGTGCTGGGGGCCGATGCCTCTACCGGGCGCGGCACGGCGGTCGCAGCGGGTCAGTACCTGACCAACGACATCTATGTGGAGATCGTTACCGATACGCGCGGCTTTACGGCGACTCAGATCGAAATCGCCCTGTCGCGCGTCCTTTCGGTCCTCACCCAGGTCGGCACGACCACGGGCACCAGCGTCAATCTCAGATATTCACGGGATTATTAGGCGACTTTGGAGACACGCACGAAATCTGGATTGGTACGCGGACGCCAGCTGATCTACTGCACTTTTTCGTACTTCCAGAAGCGCCCCTTCCCCTGTGCGATCCAATCAAGGGAGTCATCGATACGTTTCTGACGCGTGGCCTCGGTTTTCGCATCATTGATCCACACCAGATAGTCTTTTCGAAACGACTGCGACTTCGCTTCGAATATGTCCTTGGCCGCGGGATCGGCCGCCAGTCTCTGCGCGAACGCCTCGGGCATGGCGATTTCCTTTGGCGTCTTGTTCTCGCGCTGCGGGGGTTTGATCCCTTGCTCATTAAGCGCCATTGCCTCCCGGATATAGGCGATCAGTTCTGCATCCGGCGGCAGATCGGCAATAGACGTTATCTTTCCCAGAAAGCGCTTCGCAGCCGGTAGGGCGGGATTGGCCTGAAGACGGGGGTCATTCATGATTTCCTGTTTCAGGAAGGTAAAGGAGCAATGTTTTGTCGCTGCGGCGAACACACACATCATTTCACCCCGATAGTTAAAATGGGGGAGGCCCCATTTGATATCTTCAATCACTTCAGGGCAAGTCGAGTGAAGAAGAGAGCGCAGGTGATCCGCAATCGGCTGGGCAAAGGCAGGTGCCTTTGCCAGGTAGTCGTCAATCCTGGGATTGTGATTTTCAGACGTCATGTAAATTATCCTCGGGTCCGGAGCCGCCGTCTTTGTAACTTGCGCGAACAAGCCTTCCGGCGTCTTACCTGGACAGGGCTCGATAAGCGCACGTAGCAGCGGTGTCTGGATGCTCTGCCTTATTTAGTAAGCACAACAAGAAGTTCGTCCAGACGCTCCAGCGTCGAAGTCAAACCGTCCTTCATGCCCATTTCGATCACTTGTTCGAGTTCTTCGGCCGATTTGTACGTCACGACCGTCTGCACCAAAGCCCTTCCGGAGGCTTCGCTGAAAGTGACGTCCCACTTGGCTTGCGGCATACCCGGAGCCAGCGCGCCGGTTTCGTCGCAGAACCCGTCAAGTGCCGTATAATTATCGATCGGCTTGATGGTCTTATAGTCCATCCGCGCCCAGTATTCCTGGCCGTCGGTATCGACCATTGCATAATGCCAATGACCGCCTTCTCTGAAATCCATGGATTTGGTTTTCGTCGTCAAAGGCTTCGGTGCGAACCAGCGATCAAGGAGTTCACTTTTGGTGTAGCAGTCCCAGACCCGTTGCCTGCCGGCTGCGAACTCCCGCTTGATTGTCAGGGTGTGGCTTTCCTTGTCCGCGATGAAGTCGAATTGCAGGTTATGTTTCATGATTATCTCCTGTCATTTGAGCTAAAAGAGTATCGAGGTTCTGGTATCGGCTTTCCCAGAGCGCGCGTTGTTCGCCAAACCACTTTTCGACCGCATCTAGTGTCCGGGTCTCCAGATGGCACGTCCGGACACGACCGACCTTTATCGATGTGATCAGTCCGGAGGCTTCAAGAACACCGATGTGTTTCATGAAGGATGGCAGCGCCATATCGAACGGCTTCGCAAGATCGGTGACCGAAGCCGGTCCGTAGCCAAGCCGCTGAACGACCGCCCGGCGCGTGGGATCCGCCAGAGCATGGAAGGCGGTATCAAGTGAAGCATAATTGTTTTCCATATGGCTAACTATACACGCCTAAACAGTTAGCGCAATAGCTAAGTTTTGAAAATTCGTGACGGATCAGTTCGGCGTTAACGAATGCGATATTCAGAGACGACCTTTACGGTTATCGCCGCAAGGTGATACAGGCCGTGGGTAAGCCCATCAGGAATGTAAAAGTGACGAAGATTCACCCCGTCCCGTCGTTCAGGGATAATCTCCGGCGATTGCCGCCCATCGAAGGACTGCAACGTATCGACCTGATCGACGCGACGGGGGCTGTCGTTGCCACCATTGAGAACGCACCGGGCAAGCAGGGCTCGCTGGCCGTCTATCAGTATCTCAAGCTTTGCTTCGGTGATCTCAATGCGGACGCGGCCCGGCATGGGCTGGAGGTGTTCGCCGAGCATACGGCAGACGCTCGCACCCGCCCCGGTGCGCATCCGAATGTCGATCGCCTGATCGCTATTGCCGACGGCGCAGACGCTCTGCGCATCGAAAGCGTCGCTACCAATTCTCTCTAAACCCTGCCACCCCATGGGTGGAACAGGCCGTCAGAAAGTCGAACGCCGGCGACGCGGGAATTACAGGGACATTCGCATCGCAACCTCCGGTTAACCCTCTCGTTTACCGGAATATTCACCCGCGCCGGATAATCTCGTTACTCCTGCAATCAAGCGGTGCGCTTACTCACTCATGGCCGTCCTGCCTCCGAACGTTGTATCGATAAACGGCCGTCCGACCGAAGACGCGCCCGACGACCTCACCCGGCTTAAGGGCATCGCCGTCGATCAGATCGACACCGCGCTGGTCATCACCGACACCAGCGGCCGCATCCTCTATGTCAACGAGCGCTTCCGCACCCTGATCGGCTACAGCCTGCCGGAGCTTGACGGGCGCACCCTGGCCGATCTGTGCCGCCGGCATTCCGATTCGTGTCAGCACCTCGAAGACTTGCTGACCCAGGTCCATCTCAAGGGCCGGCAGAGCGGCGAGCTTCTGATCCATGACCGCGACGGCCATCCCATGTGGGTCGCCTTCAGCGCCGCCGCCGTGACGGACGCCCATCACCGCCGCCGCCTGATCGCCACCTTGAGCGACATCACCTACACCAAGCTGCACGACACGCTTCAGCGCAAGGTGCTCGATGCCCTGCTGCAGGACACGCCGCTGCGTGAGACCCTGTCCCTCCTCTGTCAAGAGGTCGAGCATCTGGTGCAGGACGTGCGCATGTCGGTCCTGCGCGTCGAAGGCGATACGCTCAGCCCGCTGGCCGCGCCCGGCCTGCCCGACTGGTACAACACCGCGCTCGAAGGCGCCGCTATCGGTCCTGTGGCTGGCTCCTGCGGCACGGCGGCGTGGCGCGGCGAGCCGGTCATGGTCAACGACATGCGCACCGATCCGTTGTGGGCGCCGTTTCAGGCACTGGCCGCGCCGCTGGGCTACACGGCCTGCTGGTCGACGCCGGTGAAGGACAAGGGCGGCAAGGTCATCGGCACCTTCGCCTTCTATTCGGCCAAACCCTTCGTCCTCAATACCTTCGTCCAGAGCATCGTCGACATCTGCACGCAACTGTGCACCCTGGCGTTTGAGAAGGGCGCGTATCAGGAACGCATCCAGTATCTTGCGCACCATGACGCCCTGACCGGCCTGCCCAACCGCGGTTTCTTTCAGGCGCGACTAACCGAGGAAGCGCACCGCGCCACGCGCCAGAAGACGCAACTGGCGCTGCACCTGATCGACCTCGACCGCTTCAAGGAGGTCAACGACACGCTGGGCCACATGGTGGGGGACGAGGTGCTGGTCACGGTCGCCGAGACCCTGCGCCGGCTGGCCGCGCCGGGGGACGTGCTGGCGCGGCTGGGCGGTGACGAATTCGTCGTGCTTCAGGTCGGCGTCAGCGACCGCGCCCAGGCCGAGGCCTGCGCCGACCGTCTGGTCACCGGCATCCGCGCCGATCTGGCCGATCAGTTCGGGCGCAACGGCCCGGACGTCGGGGCCAGCCTCGGCTTCGCCCTCTACCCTTCCGAAGGCCCGTCGCTCGATCACCTGACGCGCCACGCCGACATGGCGCTGTATCAGGCCAAGACCGACGGCCGCAACCGCTGGCGTGCCTTCAACGCCGACATGGCCGACGCCCTGATCCGACGCCGGCGTCTGGAGTCCGACCTGCGCGACGCCCTCGCTCATGGTCAGTGCGGCCTGTCCCTCGTCTATCAGCCGCAGTTCTGCCTCAACCTCAACCGCATCATCGGCTACGAGGCGCTGGTGCGCTGGGCGCACCCGGAACTGGGCAATATCCCGCCCTGCGACTTCATCCCGGTCGCCGAAGAGTCCGGCCTGATCACGGCGCTGGGCCAGTGGATTCTGTCACGCGCGCTCGACATGGCGGCGACCTGGCCCGCACACCTGACGCTGGCGGTCAATCTCTCGCCGGTGCAGATCTTCGAAGGCGACCTTACCCGCTATGTTCAGCACGAATTGCTGCGTACCGGCGTGCGTCCGCAGCGGCTGGAGCTGGAAGTCACCGAAGGCGTGCTGATCGAGAATACCGAGCGCGCCCTGCACGTCCTGCGTCAGCTCAAGGGGCTGGGGGTGCGCATCGCCATGGACGATTTCGGCACGGGCTTTTCGTCCCTGTCCTACCTCCAGACCTTCCCGTTCGACCTGATCAAGATCGATCGCAGTTTCATCGACGGCCTGACGCCCTCGCCCGATCGCAAGGTGCACAAGCACGGCATCCCCGCCGAGGCCATCGTGCGTGCCGTGATCGGCCTTGCCCACGCCATCCGCGTGCCGGTGATCGCCGAAGGGGTGGAGACGCAGGCACAGCTTGAACAACTGCGCGACATGGGCGCCGACGCCGTGCAGGGCTACCTGATCGGCCGGCCGCGCGCCCACCGCCTCGACGAGGCCGAACTGGTGGAACGGACGGCCAGACAGGCGTAGCTTGTTCCCGCTTGTATAGCCTGTTATGCCTGCTAACGATTGCAGCGGAGGCGGATATGGGCGTGACGGGTATCGGTGGCTTCTTCTTCCGGGCGAAAGACCCGCAGGCGCTTCAGGCCTGGTATGCCGAACACCTCGGCGTCGGCTCGGCCCCCTACGGGGCCTGGGACACGCAGGCCGGCCCCAGCGTCTTCGCGCCGTTTGCCGCCGACACCGACTATTTCGCCGCCGACCGTCAGTGGATGCTCAATCTGCGCGTCGACGACCTCGACAGCCTGTGCGCCAGGCTGCAAGCCGCCGGCGTCGAGGTGGTCACCAATCCCGACTGGGACATGCCCGGTATCGGGCGCTTCGCCCGCATCCACGATCCGGAGAATAACCCTATCGAACTGTGGCAGCCGGCCTGAACTTAAAGCGTCTCGATATAGACGGGCCGGTGCGCAACGAAACCCTTGCCCGTCGGGGTCAGCGTGCCGTCGGATTTCAGGCTGAACTCCGTCACGCGGTGATCGCGCTGATGCGCCACCAGCAACCGCCCGTTCATCAACCGGAAAAAGCGCGGCCAGTCGCCGCCGGTCGAAATGACCTGCAACCGCTTCAGCCGCCCCTCAGGCGTCGCCGCGAACACCGCCAGACTGTTGTGGCCGCGATTGCTGACATAGACGCGGTCGCCCTTCGCATTGACGACGATGTGCGCACCGGACGATTTGCCGGCGAAATCGTCCGGCAGGGACGACAGACGCGCGGTTTCCTCCAGACGCCCATCGGCGGCGATGCGCACGGCGATCAGCTCATTGGAATATTCCGTAAAGACAAAGGCCTGCCCGGCAACTGGCGAGACAGCCATATGACGCGGCCCCGCCCCGGTTTGCAGTTTCAGGGCCGTGCGCGGCGGTCCGACGCGACCGGCCACCGGGTCCCAATCGTAGACGCGCACCTCGTCATGCCCCAGATCGACGACATAGATATGGCGGCCGTCCGGCGACCACTGCACCCAGTGGGCATGGCCCTTGGGTTCGCTGCCCACCGCCGCGTGCAGGGTCTGCGACGCGGGCTGGATCGCGCCGCTTTGCCGATGCAGCGGACACAGGGCCACCGTGTCGCCGAAATAGTTGGCGACCGCCAGATGGCTGTTGCCCGGCGACAAGGCGAGATAGCAGGGCGCACCCGCCTGCGACGATACGCTGCCCAAAGGGGTCATGGTCGCGCCCTTGCCGCGCACGCGCCACGCGGCGATCCGCCCCTTGTCGCGCTCACCCGTGACGTAGAGCACCGAGCGCGTCCGGTCGATGACGCCGAAAGAGGCGTCGGCGATCTCCGGGAAAGCTTTGAGAAACGCATAGCGGCCCGCCCCGTCGCGGGTCCACAGTTCGAGGCCTCTTCCGCCCTCGCCGGAATAGGTGCCAATCAGCATACGCTGCGGCGCATCGGCCCGTGCGGCGCCCGCGACGCCTATCGCGCCCATTCCCAACAGAATACCGCGCCTGTCGACAGGGGTCATATCCAGTGCCTCCCGGTGAAATTACGGCGACCCTAATGTATCCTTTCGCCTGACGCATCCCAAATAGTGACATCGCCTGCCCGCCGCTTTCGCTTTGACGCGACCAGACCAATATTATAGACCGGTCCGAAAGGGTCGCCGATTCCGCCCGATCACTCGTCAGGGGCGGCACGCTCGCGGGAGAGACTTAAGCTTCATGTCCATCATCGACGCCGTCGGCCGCCTCGAAAAAACCGATCCCGCACCCCTGTACCTGCAACTGCAAAAGGTCCTGCGCGAAGCCATCCGCTCGCGCGTCTTCATGGCCGATGACGCCATCCCCCCCGAACGCGATCTGGCCGAAGAATTCGACGTGTCGCGCATCACCGTGCGCAAGGCCATCGACGGCCTGGTCAACGAAGGCCTGCTCACACGCCGGCGCGGCGCAGGCACCTTCGTGGCGGCCCGTGTGGAAAAGAGCTTCTCCAAACTGTCCTCCTTCTCCGAGGACATGATCTCGCGCGGGCGTAAGCCGCACAGCGTCTGGGTCAACAAATCCGCCGGGGCCGTTACACCCGAAGAGGCGTTGTCGCTGGGCCTGTCGCCCGGCTCTCTGGTCTATCGCTTTCATCGCATCCGCTACGCCGACGACTCGACCATGGCGCTCGAATATTCGACCATACCCGGCTACTGCCTGCCTTCGGTCGAAGCGGTCGGCGACTCGCTCTACGCCGCGCTCGAAGCCTCCGGTCACCGCCCGGTGCGTGCGCTGCAACGCCTGCGGGCCATCTCGTTCAACCGCGATCAGGCCGAACAACTGAGCGTCAATATTGGCGAACCGGGCCTGTTTATCGAACGGCGCGGCTTCCTGGCCGACGGCCGCGCGGCAGAATTCACCCAGAGCTACTATCGCGGCGATGCCTATGACGTGGTCGCCGAGTTGAACGACCTCTGAGTCATTCCGACCCAAAACCAAGACCTTTCCGCAAAATTGGTATTCTTTCGCGTCGCTCACTCGCCGCTGACGGTCACTGATCGACGCTCGATCCTATCCTCCATGATATAAGATACCCTGACAACGTTCCCGATTGCGTCCAAAAACGCCGTTTTTGTGACGATTTGGCCACACGCGAAATTGGTTTCACATAATTTTTACAAACCGCCATTTTTGGTATTGACAAAAAACCATACCAAATTGCCAATTGGTCCTATCAAAAGCCGTACCGATGAGCCAGTAAACAGTATAACGGCAGGCTTTGGATGGGGCGCAGGTCATTACCCAGGCAGACCTCCCCCGAACCGTCACCAACTCAGGGGATTTCATTATGACCACCAGATCAAAGGCCATGCTGACTACGGCGCTCACCGCCGTCCTGTCAGGACTGATGCTGACCGCGACCGCCGTCACGCCCGCCGCCGCGCAGGAGACATCCGCTGCTTCCGAAGAGATTCAGGAAGTTGAGGTCGTCGGCATCCGCAAATCGCTGCAATCGGCGCTGCGCCAGAAGAAGAACTCCAACATCATTCAGGAAGTGGTCACCGCCGAAGACGTCGGCAAGTTCCCAGACAAGAACGTCGCCGACTCGCTGTCGCGCGTCACCGGCGTCAATGTCGTCACCGGGTCGGCCGCTGCCGGCGGCTTCGGTGAAAACGAGAAGATCTCGATCCGCGGCACCGACCCGGAACTGAACCTGACCCTGTTCAACGGCCACAACCTCGCCACCGGCGACTGGTTCGTGCTGGATCAGATGGCCGGCGGTCGCTCGTTCAACTACACCATGCTGCCGTCGGAAGTCGTCGGCCGCATCGACATCATCAAGGCGGCGCGCGCCGATCTCCCCGAAGGCGGCGTGGGCGGCACGGTCGACGTGCACACGCGCTATCCGCTGGACCTGAAGCCGCATACCTTCAACGCCTCGCTGCAGGGCCTCTACACCACCCGCGCCGACAAGTGGACGCCGCAGGTGTCCGGCCTCTATTCGTGGCGCAATGACGACCGCACCCTCGGCTTCCTGATCAGCGCCTTCGATCAGGAACGCGAATTCCGCCGCGACGGTCAGGAAGTGCTGGGCTATTCCGAAATCACCAATTTCAACGGCACGGGCCAGAAGGTTATCGCACCGAACCTGATCGGCAACGCCTACTTCACCCAGAACCGCAAGCGTTCGGGCGTCAACTTCGTGGGTCAGTACAAGCCCGCCGAGAACCTCGAATTCACCCTGTCGGGCCTGTTCTCCAACATGAAGGCCGACAACATCAATGTGAACAACATGATGTGGGTCAGCCGTATGCTGGGCAACAATACCGGCGGTGCGGGCAACGCCCTGCAATCCTACACCATCAAGGACGGCTATCTGACCGCCGCCAACTGGGCCAATACCGGCGCCGACGGCAGCCTGGTGCAGGGCATGGTGCAGGACGACATCTTCCGCAAGGCGCATTCCGAGACCAAGTCGCTCAATCTCGACGTCAAATACGATCTCTCCGAGAACGTCACCCTGACCGGTCAGATCGGCCGCACCACCGGCGAAGGCGTCACCGACGACACCTATGCCTGGGAAACCTTCTGGAACACGGGCGCGTCCTACGAGCTGGGTTCGCCGGTGACCAAGGTCAACTATTCCGGCCTGCCGACCGACACCGGCTCCGCCGCCTATCTCAACAACCTCTATAGCTGGTCGTGGGGCGGCAACATCACCTCGGCGGACGAGGAAAGCTACGCCAAGGGCGATCTCGAATACCGCTTCACCGGCGACAGCATCTTCGAACGCTTCCGCACCGGCGTGCGCTTCACCGACCACGACCGCACCCTGACCTATAACGCCTATAGCTGGGCCGGCAACGGCGCGGGCGGCGCGCCCCTGTCCGCGGTCTGGGCCGGGGCCAAGGTGCCCTCCGACTTCTTTGAAAATCTGGGCGGCGCGCGTCAGTACGCCCTGGCGGATGCGGCCAAGACGCTGGCCTATCTGAACAACAACAATGGCGGCCGCGTGTTCGACTTCTTCGCCAACGAAAGCTACGCCGTGAGCGAAAAGACCTCGGCCATCTACGGCATGATCGATTTCGGTGGCGAGAAGTGGAAGGGCAATGCCGGCGTCCGTGTCATCAAGACCGAGCAGGACACCACCCAGTACGCGCCCTCCGCCGCTGGTAAGCAGACCTCGATCTTCGGCAATTACGACATCGTCCGCGTCAAGCGTGACTATACCGACGTCCTGCCCAGCGCCAACCTGACCTACTTCGCCACCGACGAACTGGTCCTGCGCGCCGGGGTGGCCAAGGTCATCTCGCGTCCGGGCTTCGCCAAGCTGGCCGGCTCCGCCACGCTGAACGAACTGGCCAATACCGGCACGTCGGGCGGCAACCCCTATCTCGACCCGTTCAAGGCGACGCAGTTCAACGCCACGGCCGAGTGGTACTACACCCCCGAAGCCCTGCTGTCGCTGAACCTGTTCAAGCTCGACATCGACAGCTACATCACCACGGAACAGTTCACCGCCTTCTATGTCACCCCGCAGACGCCGCAGGGCAAGAACTTCCTGATGACCGGCCCGGCCAACGGCAACGGCGGCAGCAACGAAGGCTTCGAACTGAACTGGCAGCAGCCGCTGGCCTACGGCTTCGGTTTCATCGCCAACTACACCTATGCCGACGGCAAGACGGCTTCGGGTGCGCCGATCGACGGCAATTCGAAGACCACCTACAACCTCACCGGCTATTACGAGAACGACCGGGTCTCGGCGCGTCTGGCCTATAACTTCCGCTCGAAG
Source organism: Asticcacaulis sp. AND118 (assembly GCF_020535245.1). Lineage (GTDB taxonomy): Bacteria > Pseudomonadota > Alphaproteobacteria > Caulobacterales > Caulobacteraceae > Asticcacaulis. The sequence continues at coordinate 2,184,357 of NZ_CP084910.1, forward strand.
TTCAAGTCCGGCACCGACCGCGGCACCGACATGTGGCAGGACGACATCTCGTCGCTCGACACCTCGGTCTCGGTCAATCTCACCGATCAGGTGGCCCTGACCTTCGACGCCCAGAACCTGACCGAAGAGAAGCTCTACTACTTCGTCGGAAACCCTTCGATCCCGCGCGCCGTCTATGACAACGGCCGCACCTTCTACCTGGGTGTGCGCTTCAAGCAGTAGGCGACGCGCCGCCTGAAACCGAGGCCGGAGTCCTTCGGGGCTCCGGCCTTTGCTTTTTGTGAGAGGGTTTTTGACTTTTTCTCATAAACGGGCATCGTAACCGGATAACCATAACAGGTCGGCAGATCAGGGGGCCAGACACCATGACCGACACCCGAACATCGGGACAACGCCTGCCGTCGCTGGACGTGCTGCGCGGCCTGACCGTCATCGGCATGATCCTCGTCAATGCCACGGCGGGCATGTATTACGGCCTTGAAGCCAAGGTCTTCCCGCTGCTGCTGCACGTCCACTGGGACGGACTGAAGATCGCCGATGTGGTCTTCCCGGCCTTCCTGACCATGGTCGGGCTGTCGATTCCCCTGGCTCTGCACAAGGCCAAGGCCGCGGGTGGTCTCGACGCCGCTCAGGCGCAGAAGATATTCTGGCGCACCTTTCGTCTGTTTTTTATCGGCTGGCTGCTCTCGAACCTGAGCTGGCTGGCCGATTTCGACAGCGGCCCGTGGCGCTTCTGGGGCGTGCTGCAACGCATCGGCCTCGTCTACGGCGCAGCGGCGGTGCTGTTCCTGCTGTTCGGCCCGAAGACGCGCCTCGGCATCGCCGCCGCCATCCTGCTGCTCTACTGGCCGCTGAGCCTTATGCCGGCTCTTGACGGCCTGCCCAACGACCTGTGGGCGCGCGGGCATAATTTCATCGCCTCGGTCGACCGCGTCATGTTCGGTGCCAGTGGTCATAACTATGTCAAGGGCCCGGAAGGCTACGACCCCGAAGGCCTGCTCGGCACCCTGCCCGCCATCGCTCAGGCCCTGATCAGCATGGCCGCCGGTGAGTTCCTGATGCAGGCGCGCAAACGCAGCGCCTTGACGCTGGCCGGCGCGGGCGCGGTCCTGCTGGCGGTCGGCATCGGGTGGGGCTTCGTCTTCCCGGTGGTCAAGGACATCTGGTCCTCGTCCTTCGTGCTGGTCACGACGGGAATCACCCTGCTGATCCTCGCGCCCCTGCACGCCCTTTTAGACAAGAACGGGCTGGACAACCGCGGGCCAGTTACCGGTCTCCTCAACGGGCCTGTCACCTTCGCCACCGCCTTCGGCGTCAACGCCATCGCCGCCTACGTCCTGCACTTCCTGATGAACAGCCTGCTCGGTTGGCAGCTTCTGACCCAGACCTATTTCGCCAGCCGCGACACGGTCGGCGAAGCGGTCGCCGCCCTTTTTCCGGTCATCCTGTTCATCCTCGCCGTGTGGCTGCCGGTCGAATATCTGCGCCGCAGGAAATGGATCATCAAGGTCTAGAGCGAGATGATTTAAAGTGGAAACATCATTTCGCTCTCAGTTTCTGAGTGGTTGCGCAATTTTTCCGAAAAGTGGTGCCCACTTTAGCGGATTGCGCTCTAAAGCCCAATACATAGCCAATTCACACAAACCCGGTTGGGGAAAACGCCGTCAAAACCCTACATGAAACAATTGAAACCAAGTTTCCTGTAGACAGGATGACGATTTTGCCCTCCTATCTTTATAATACCAAAAGGCAAAATAGGTCTTATCGATCATGAACGCGCCCACCCCGGATAAAGCCCCCAGCCCATTCGTCACCATGGGCCTGATCGGCCTGATGTTCTTCATCTTCGGCTTCGTGACGTGGCTGAACGGCCCGCTGATCACCTTCGTCAAGTTCGCCTTCGACCTCGACGACGTCGGCTCGTTCATGGTGCTGATGGTCTTCTACATGTCCTATTTCGTACTGGCCCTGCCTTCGGCCTTCATACTCAAGCTGACGGGGATGAAAAAGGGCATGGCGCTCGGCCTGCTGGTCATGGCCGCCGGGGCGGTCATGTTCGGGCAATTCGCCACCCATCGCATCTACGTCGGCGCGATGACCGGCCTGTTCACCATCGGCGCGGGCCTTGCCCTGCTGCAGACGGCGGCCAACCCCTATATTTCCATCGTCGGGCCGATCGAGTCGGCGGCCCAGCGCATCGCCGTCATGGGCATTTTCAACAAGCTGGCCGGCATCACCGCCCCCTTCGTCTTCGGCGCGCTGGTGATGAGCGGCATTACCGAGTTCGGCGCGCAGCTTGACGCCGCCGCCGATCCCGCCGCCCGCGAAGCCCTGCTCAGCGGCTTCGCCCAAAAGGTCCTGTGGCCCTATATGGGCATGGCCGCCCTGCTGGTCGCGCTCGCCCTGTTCGTGCTGAAATCGCCGCTGCCCGAATTGAAGGGCGAATCGAAAGCCGAAATCACTGCGCAAAAGGGCGGCCAGAAAGTTCGGGGAGGTCTGTTCGCTCATCCCAACCTGTTCTTCGGCGTACTTTGTATCTTCCTCTATGTCGGCGTTGAAGTCATGGCCGGCGACGCCATCGGCACCTATGGCGCAGCCTTCGGCCTGCCCTTGAACCGCACCGTGCTGTTCACCTCTCTGACGCTGGGCGGCATGCTGGTCGGCTATATCGTCGGCTGGATCGTCATTCCGCGCTTCGTGTCGCAGGAAAAGTACCTCGCCTTCTCCGCGGTGCTGGGCATCCTGTTCACGCTGGGCGCCTTCCTGACCAGGGATTACGTATCGGTCGGCTTTGTCGCCGCGCTCGGTTTCGCCAACGCCATGATGTGGCCGGCCATCTTCCCGCTGGGCATCCGCGGCCTCGGTCGTCACACAGAGATCGGCTCGGCCCTGATGATCATGGGCATCTGCGGCGGCGCCGTTCTGCCGCGCCTCTATGTCGGCCTGGCCGAAACCGTGCCGTTTCAGACCGCCTTCCTCATTGTCATGGCCCCCGCCTATCTCTACATCCTGTTTTTCGCCCTGTTCGGCAGCCGCGTGGCGGCCAAGGCGCAAGGTTAGCTCATGACTCAGTATTTCCTCGGCATAGACGGAGGCGGCTCGAACTGCCGCGCGCGTCTGCGTGACGCCGACGGCCGCCGCCTCGGCGAAGGCATGAGCGGTTCCGCCAATATCCGCCTCGGGCTCGACCTGATCTGGGGTCACATCCTCGAAGCTACGGATCAGGCCTTTGCGCAGGCCGGGCTGACGCGCGACGCCTTTGCCTGGACTTTGATCGGGCTGGGATTGGCCGGCATCACCACCGCCGAAGACGCCGCCCGCACCATCGCCGCAGGCCCGCGCTTCGCCTTCGCCTCCGCCGGGACCGACGCGCACGCCGCCGTGCTGGGGGCCTTTTCCGGACGCGACGGGGCCATCCTCATCACCGGCACCGGGTCCGCCGGCTACGCCTGGGTCAAGGGGCAGGGCCACGCCGTCGGCGGCTGGGGCTTCGAGGTCTCCGACGACGGGTCTGCCGCCGTACTGGGTCGTGAGGCCACCCGCGTGGCTCTGCACGCCTTCGACGGCCTGACGCCGCGCACCCCCTTTACCGACGCCGTTATGGCCCGCTTCGGCGGGCAGCCGTCGCAGGTCGTGGCCTGGGCCACCACCGCCCGGCCCAAGGACTACGGCACACTGGCCCCGCTGATCCTGTCGCACGCGCAGGAAGGCGACCCGGTCGCCGTGGCGCTGGTCGAACAGGCCGCCCGCGATCTGGGCCGCTATATCCGCCGCCTGAACGAGCTGGGGGCCGCGCAGGTCTGTCTCGTCGGCGGCATGGCCGGCGTCCTGACGCCGTGGCTGGCGCCATGGACGCGCGCTATACTGGCGACGCCGGAGCAGGACGCCATCGAGGGCGCGCTGCTGATGGCGCAGGGGGCGGGCAACGGCCTGAGCCCCGTCACACATGAGGTAGTTTCGTGAGTCTGACCTTCTCCAACGCCCGCCTCATCACGCCCGTCGGCGTCGTCGAAGGCTCCCTGACCGTCGAAGGCGACCACATCGCCGCCATCGGTGCAGAGACGGGCGGGCTCGATCTCGACGGCGGCTATCTGCTGCCGGGCTTTATCGATACGCAGGTCAATGGCGGCGGCGGGGTGCTGTTCAACGACGCCCCGACGGTCGAGGCCATCGCCGCCATCGGCGCGGCGCACCGCGCCTACGGCACCACCGGCTTCTTCACCACCCTGATCTCCGACGATCTGGCCGTGGTGGACAAGGCGCTGCGCGCGACCGAAACCGCGATTGCCAAGGGTGTGCCGGGCGTGCTCGGCATCCATGTCGAAGGCCCCTTCCTCAATGTGAAGCGCAAGGGCACCCACGATGAGACCAAGTTCCGCCGCCTCGATGCGGAGGCCATCCGCCTGCTGTCGTCGTTGAAAGCCGGCAAGACGCTGGTGACGCTGGCCCCCGAACTGGCCGCCCCGGAAGACATCCGCGCGCTGTCCGCCGCCGGGGTGATCATCGCTGCGGGCCATACGGACGCGACCTATGCCGAGGCCCGCCGCGGCATCGAAGCCGGCATCAGCGGCGTCACCCACCTGTTCAACGCCATGTCGCCCCTGTCGCATCGCGCGCCGGGCGTGGTCGGCGCCGTGCTGGAAGACGACGACCTCTATGCCGGCATCATCGTCGATGGCGCGCACGTCGATCCGGTGGCGCTGAAGATCGCGCTGAAGGCCCGCCCCTACGACCGCTTCATGCTGGTCACCGACGCCATGCCGACCGTGGGCTCGACCACCAAGCGCTTCAATCTGATGGGCAAGGACATCCGCGTCGAGAACGGCGTCTGCGTCGGCCCGGACGGTACGCTGGCCGGGTCCGACCTCGACATGGCTACCGCCGTGCGCAACGCCGTGGAGATGTTGGGTCTCGAACTTGAAACCGCCTCGATGATGGCCTCGGAAGCCCCGGCGCGCTTCATGAAACTGCCCCGAACCTACGGCCACCTCGCCGTCGGCGCGCGCGCCGATCTGGTGTGGCTCGACGCCAATCTTCAGGTGCGCGGCGTGTGGATCGGCGGTCAATCGGACGCGACCCTGAGCCACGCCGCCTGATTATTCCGAAGCCGCAGCCGGCGCAAACCGGCTGCGGCAATCGATTTTACGACAGAACCACAATTACCACACGGCGGTTGGCCGCACGGCCTTCGCGCGTATTGTTCGGCGCGACGGGTTGTTCGGCGCCGTAGGAGATGGACGCCATGCGGTTCAGGGCCACGCCCTGACTGTTCAGGAAGCGCTTCACGCTTTCGGCCCGCGCATTGCCCAGACGGTAATTGATGTCGTCCGTGCCGGTGGCGTCGGTAAAGCCCTGGATTTCGAGATAGACATTCTTGTTGTCGGTCTTCAGACGGGTGGCGAGATCCGCCAGCACCTGCTTGGCCTGTTCCGACAGAACCGCCTTGTCCGTATCGAACTTGATCGAATCGTCGCTCAGCACGACAGAATAGTTGAACTTGCCTTCGGCCAACTTGCCAGCGGCGGTAGCGCGGTTCAGCGCTTCCTGCGTCGTCTGGTCCAGTTGCGCAAGGCGGGTTTCCTGCTGGTCGATGCGACCATTAGTCGTAGATATCTTCTCATCGACGTACTTGTGGCTGGCACAGGCCGTCATCGAGAGCATAAGGGGGACCGCCACAAGCAGGGCCCCGGATTTTAAACGCTTCATCGAAAACCTTTCTGTTTCGAATCCACCCATTTCCACCACGCGCTTTGACTAAAAGGGCAGAAAAAGACCGAAAAAAGGCACTTTAATTCCGGAATCGGCGATCCACATCGTCCCCTTATATTTCGATCAGCACCCAACTGGCGTCGTCGTGCGGCTTGAAGCGCGGGTAGCGCAGCCCCTCCGGATCGGCGCGTTCGATGTCGCGCAGGGCTTGAGTCAGCGCCTCCCCCCGTCCGGATATAAGCCCTTCAAAAACCTCGGTAAACGGCACGCCATACGCCCCCCACAAATCGTAGAAGCCGTCCGTCGCCATCAGCACATAACGCGCTTGCGCCGCCGGAACGCGCGTTACCTCCATACCGTCGAGACAGGCGTCGTCCAGGCTCAGGACCCAGTACCCCCCCTCGGTATTCATCTTCGCGCGGTTTTCGCGCAACAGCGGATCGAGCTGCAACCGCGCCGCCTTCAGCCCGATCGGCCCCTGCTCCGCGCGCAGGGCGACCAGTTGTTCCAGCGCCGCCGCATCCAGAGCCTCCAGCACCTCGCCGCCGCTCAAAGCCGTTACCGCGCCGTTGGCCGCTATCAGCCACACCTTCACATCGCCCAGCACGCCCAGTTCGAGTTCGTCGCCATCGCGCCGCACCATGGCCGCGCCCGCCGAGGGCATGGCCCACGGCTCTTCCGGCAAGGGCCCCGACGCTTCGTAGACGGTGCGGGCTTCGCCGATGGCCGCGCTCAGCCGGTCGCGGATGCTGCCCGTCTTAGCCTCCAGATTGTGCGAGACGGTGTGCGCAAACCACGCGGCGTCGCTGATGCCCTCCAGGCGCGACGGCCCCAGCGAGGTCGCCCCGTCGAGCAGCCATACGGCGTCGCCCGACGCGCCCAGCGCATCCTCATTATAGACCCCGCCGCGATCCGAACCCTGTGAGACGATGCGCATATGCGCCTCCTTATGCTGGCCAGTTACCTCTGGCCACTTATACTGGCCAATTATACTGGCATGTATTTGTCGAACCAGTCGCCGCGCGTCAGGCGGCCGTCGATCTTGCAGATGACATCGACCCGCGCACGGATACACACGGCCTGATCGGCAACGCGCACCACCTGCTGATCGAAGACGATCTTGGCGCGTTCGCGCCGCACGGTCGAGCGCACCTCAAAGACCTGCCCGCCGCTCAGCGAGTTCACGAAGTCGATTTCCATGTGCGACGTCATCAGAAAGACCTTCTGCGGGATCAGATCGGCGAACCTCACGCCCTGCTGCTCCAGAAATTCGTGCCGCGCATACTCCATATAGACGAGATAGTTGGCGTTATTGACCACGCCCTGCGCGTCGCATTCGGAGTCGCGCACCTTGAGCGTGGTGATGAAAACGCCGTCCTCGATCCGGTTGAGCATAGGTGCCTCCGCCAAGCGCATCGGTCAGGATGCGCGACTAACAAGCTTTTGCTGGTAAAGGGCCGCGCGCCGCCCTGCAACCCTCAAAGTCGTACGCCACATTTACGTCGAAATTACAAACCGGGAGGTTTCCGACACAGCAAATCCATTATGAAAGGACGAAGCTCCGGTCACCATCCCTCATAAGGAGACACTGTCATGGGCCGTGGAATTCTACTCTGGCTTCTCGGGGTGCCGATCCCCGTCATCATCCTGCTGGCGCTTCTGTTCCGCTGATCGAGGACATGCAAATGAACACGCTCGATCCGGCGGCTGCGGCCGCGCCATCGGACATATATGAAGACGACTATTACGAGGTCACGCCGGGTTCAGGCGCCTGCTGGCCATCGATCCTCGCCGGCGCGGCAGCGGCAGCGGCCTTGTCGCTGATGCTGCTCATGCTGGGACAGGGTCTGGGCCTGTCGTCCGTCTCGCCGTGGGAACCGCTGGGCGAGACCGCCGCCAAGCTCACCGTGTGGGCCGCCGTATGGCTGATCGTCATGCAGTGGCTGTCCTCGGCGCTGGGCGGTTATCTGGCCGGTCGACTGCGCAAGACCTATGTCGGCGTCGATAAGGACGAAGCCTTCTTCCGCGACACGGCGCAGGGCTTTCTCGCCTGGGCTATGGCCACCCTGTTCACTGCCGCCGTGCTGGCCAGCGTCGCCGGAGCGGTCGTGGGGTCGGGCGTGCAGGCCACGGCCACCGTAGCGGCGGGCGGCGCGGCGGGCGACAAGACCGATCCGACGGCCGCCTACTATACGGACATGCTCTACCGCGCCAATCCGACGACTCCGGTCGCGGGTGCACCGGCCGGTCAGACCCCGGCCGACGTAACCGCCGAAACCGGGCGCATCCTCGCCTACGGCGTCGAACAGGGAGATGTGTCTCCCGCGGACAAGGCCTATCTCGCTTCGCTGGTCGCTGCGCGCACCAATCTGAGCGAAGCCGAGGCCGCCGCCCGCGTCGACACAGTGCTGGCTCAGGCCAAGGTCGCGCGTGACGCAGCGCTCGAAGCCGCCGACGAGGCGCGCAAGGCGTGGGCCAAGGTGATGCTGTACAGCTTTATTTCGCTGCTGATCGGCGCATTTATCGCTTCGGTGGCCGGCGCGATCGGTGGCCGTCAACGCGATCAGGATTAGGCGTTCCACACAAACAAAAAACGCGCTGCCCGTTTGCAGCGCGTTTTTTCATGTCTTTGTTCGCAGTCAATTACGCAATGATATCCGGGCGGATGCGGTCTTCCAGCGTGGTGATCTGGTCGCGCAGAGCCAGCTTCTTGCGCTTGAGGCGCGCGATCAGGATCTGATCCGGAAGGGCCATGGTCTCAAGCGCCACAATCGAATCGTCCAGATCCTTGTGTTCCTGACGCATGTGCGCCAGTTGAGTGCGCAGATTGACCGTCTCGGCATCCAGCGGCAGGGCCGCTATCCCCGGATCGGTTTCGCGCATCACCGGCTCCAGATCGTCCTTCTGGTATTCCAGCGCCTCTTCGGTCACCAGTTCCAGATTGGTGTGGTCGAGGTCTTCACGATGAATCACCCGGCGTTCGACATCGCTGCTCGATTCCACCGGCGTGTTTTTCACCAGTTGCAGCGAATCGGGACGGAATAGAGCGCGGATATTGCTGTCATCATGCATGTGGACCAGCTCCGGTTCGTTCTGAATAGTGAGACAGCGTCCTGTGATTACTTTCAGGACGACCTGTGGATATTAAGTATTATACCTCAAAAAACCGCGCTCCGAAAGAGCATCGCAGAAGGCAATCAGCGGATTTCGCGGCACGACCCGCGCCCACAGCTTCGCCACGGCAATCAGATTGTCGCGCGCCGTCTTTTGTGGCTCGGCGGCCCCTGTACCGACCAATGCCGACAAGGCTTCCATCTGGGCGCGTTCGGCCTCGATCTCCAGCGCTTTGACCCGCGTGCGCAGGGCTTCGCGGTGCGCATCATCCATATCCCCAACCACGGCGCGCATCCGCTGGCGGATGGTGCGTAGGGGCACGACCACCGTATCGGCGTAGGCGCGCGAAATATCGACCGCCGCCTCTGCCGTCTCTTCGTCCAGCGCCACGCCCCTTACCCCGGCCCAAACCGCAAACAGAACCAGCGGCACGTTCTGCCCGTGCGTGTCCTGCAGTTCGAGGCATCTGTCCGCCACGCCCTCGCCCCCATAGGCGGCCACGGCCCAATCCCAGAAATCACTCATCCCTGAGCCCGGTCCAGCGCGTCATCGGCGCGTCGAGCCCGAACAGGTCCAGCGCCCTCGCCACGCTCTGATCGACCATGTCCTGCAAGGTCTGCGGGCGCGTATAGAAGGCCGGCACCGGCGGCGCGACCACCGCCCCCATCTCGGTCACCGCCGTCATGGTGCGCAGGTGCCCCAGGTGCAGCGGGCTTTCGCGCACCATCAGCACCAGCCGCCGCCGCTCTTTCAGCACCACATCGGCGGCCCGGCTGATCAGGTTCGAGGTCACGCCTGTGGCGATTTCGCTCATCGTCTTGATCGAGCAGGGCGCCACCAGCATCCCCAGCGTACGGAACGAGCCCGACGCGATCGTCGCCCCGATATCGGCGACCTTATGCACCTGATCGGCCATGGCATTGAGGTCGGAAATCGTGAAATCGGTTTCGGCGCTGAGCGACAGGGCAGCAGCCCGCGACACGACCAGATGGGTCTCGATACCCAGATCACGGAGCATCCTGAGTGCCGTGATACCGTAGACCGCGCCGGACGCCCCGGAGATGGCCACGATAAGTCTTTGATTAGCTTCCGCCATTGGCCATCGCCTTTTTTTCACCGCAATAAGTAGCTCATAAATTTAAGCTTTTACTAAATATGAATCTCGCAATTCCGTGATCGGATGTAATGGATCGTGATTACACAGTAAAGCGCTTTGGGTGTTTCCTATACGTGTTCAGGCCTCGATCCGACCACGGAGGATGTGGGAAAGGGATGGGGTTCAGGTCGGCGGGTATCCTCCTTCCGGCCAACTCTTACGAGCACAAAGGAGATGGCTCATGAGCATCGAAGCGAGAGTGCGTGAACTTGATCACCGTCATCAGGTCCTCAAGGACACTATCGCCCGCGAATCGCGTTCGCCCTCGGCGGACTCGCTCTATCTCAAGGAACTGAAGCGTAAGAAGTTGAAGCTTAAGGACGAAATCGACGGCATCAAGTCTATGATGCGACAGGAACGAACGCTTGAGACTCTCCAGTAGACGGGGGGTGATGGCAACCTGAGAAAACGCCGGAGGGTAACCTCCGGCGTTTTTTATTGCGCGTGGAGATGTCTCTGAATATACAATACATATACACATCATATACGGAACATATTTATGGGTATCCTCAAGATCGACGACGACCTGCACGAAGAGGTGCGTAAGGCCGGCAGCGTCATGTGCCGCTCGGCCAATGCCCAGGCCGAATTCTGGATACGCATCGGCATGATCGCCGAAGCCAATCCCGGCCTGACCTTCAACGACATCGTCCGCCTTCAGCTCCGCGGCGCAGGCGTCAGGATCGAGGGTCTTCATGATCAAATCGCCTGACGAACTGCGCCTGATGGCCCAGAGCGGGCGACTGCTGGCCGAGGTCTTCCACATGCTCGATCGCCAGACCCTGATCGGACGCTCGACCCTCGACATCAACGACACCGTCGAACGCTTCATCGTTGACGAGCTTAAATCCCGCCCGGCCAGCAAGGGTCAGTACGGATTCGCCTACGTCCTCAACAGCTCGATCAACGAGGTCATCTGCCACGGCGTGCCCAGTCGCCGCGACATCCTGAAAGACGGCGATATCGTCAATCTCGACATCACCCTCGAAAAAGACGGCTATATCGCCGATTCCAGCAAGACCTACCTGATTGGCAATGTCTCCGCCGCGGCCCGCCGTCTCGTCCGCGTCACCCAGGAAGCCATGTGGAAGGGCATTCGCGCCGTCCGCCCCGGTGCCACACTCGGCGATATCGGCTTCGCTATCGAAAAACACGCCAAGGCCCACGGCTACAGCGTCGTGCGCGACTTCTGCGGCCACGGCATCGGACGCGAAATGCACGAAGACCCCAGCGTCCTGCACTTCGGCCGCCCCGGTTCCGGCCAGACGCTGAGAGAAGGCATGACCTTCACCATCGAACCTATGCTCAATCAGGGCACGGCCAGGTCGGTGACGCTGGACGACGAATGGACCGTCGTGACCCGCGACGGCAAGCTCTCGGCCCAGTGGGAACACACGGTCGCCGTCACGGCCACCGGCGTGCAGGTGCTGACCTTGCGTGAGGATGAGAGGGTTTGAGAGAAAATTCTGGGGCCAGTTGGCCCCAGACCCCGTAAATATCATTCACCACGAACGGCACGAAAAGAACGAACGGGAGCAGACCGAAACGCCCGGCGCGCAGCGCCAGTCACCATGCTTGCCGCACAATGGAAAGGGCCCTTCGGGCCGGTTCGTTTCCACGCAATGATGTTCGTGAAATTCGTGCCGTTCGTGGTCTAAACCTACCGGGTGCAGGGGCCGAGCCCCTGCCCGCCGGAGGCCTTTCCCTTACTTACTTGACCGAAATCTCGAACGGGCTGACCGGCAGAGCGGCATCGGTGAGATTGCACACCGGCGAATCCCCCCAGCAATAGCGCACCCTCGCCGCCGTAGCGGCCAGCGGCCCGCTGAGGACCACCGTCTCGCCGATGATATGTGCGTCGGCATATTGGCAACTGGCCCAGCCTTCGCCGCACAACTCGAAACGCAACGGCACCTGCCCGCCGCGTGCCGTCAGAGCGCCGTCAAGGCTGGCGAAGCGCACTGTGACCTGACCGTTAGAGCGGATGGCGTCGACCGGCACCGGCCCGGAAGGCGTCAGCGGAGCCTTATAGATCAGGCTTTGCGCGGCGCGCGACAAACGCTTGCCGACCGTCAGCTTGTCGCGCGGGTGAATGTCTGTTGGGTTGCCGATATCGATAGTGACGGCGTAGGCGGCATTGCCGTCATTCAGGGCCGCACGGCGCTGGGCGTCGCGCACGCCGGCCCAGCCCGACTCGACGGGTGCACTCGGCATAGCCCCGAAATTGGCCAGTTGCACCAGAAGGAAGGCCGTATCCCGCCCGTACTGCTGCCGCCAGTCGGCCATCAAACCCGCCATCAGCGCTTCGTACTGCGCCGCTTCGCCGGTATTGGACTCGCCCTGATACCATAGGGCGCCGGTCAGAGCGTAAGGTCCGATCGGCGCGATCATGGCCTGATGCAGCGTGATCAGGCCGCCGGTCGGATCCCACGGCGCGGTCGGCGGGAAGCGGACATTGGCGGGCGGCTGCCAATAGCGCCAGCCCGTCTGCAAGGGCTTGGCCTTGCCATCGGCAAGGCGCAGTTCACGCGCGGCTTGACCAAACATGCCGCCCTTGGCCCACAGGTCGACCGCCTGCACGACGATAACATTGTCTCCGGCCTTCAGGCTGCCCGGCGCCAGCTTGTAATGGCGGGATTCCGGCGGGGCCGAGGTATAGCCCACGGCCACCCCATTGACGAAGGTCAGGTCGATATCGTCGATGGCCCCCAGGCTGAGCGTCGCGCCCTGCTTCGCCTCGTCGGCGCTGAGCTTCACCGTGATGGCGTACCACAGCGGGCCGTTATAATCGGCCAGCGCCTTGACGCCCCAGTCTTCGAAATTGCGGCTGACATCGGGGGCCGCCGCCCAGCCGCTCAGCGCCTGCGGCGTCACCGCCCACGGCGTCCCCGGCCCCTTTGAGGCCTGCCACCAGCGGACAAAGGCCTGACCATAGGTTTGAGCCGCCTTGCCGGGATCGGCGGCATAGGTGTCGAGCATGTCGAGCCCGGCCTCATAGCCGCCGATCTTTTGCAGGGCCTCGCGGCTCATCCACGGTTGGATCTTCGACCCGCCCCACGACGAACTGATCAGGCCGACAGGCACGCGGGTCTGGGTCTGGAGGTCGCGGGCGAAGGTATAGCACACCGCGGACCAGTGGGGCGTGGTGGCGGGCGAGGCGATCTGCCAGTCGGTCGGCGTAGCGAAATGCGTTTGCGGGGTGAAGGCCTGCGTTTTCGTCACCGTCATCATGCGGAGGGTGTCGTTTTGCGACGTGGCGATCAACTCGGTCGCCCCGTCCGAGTCCTTGAGGTTCCATTCCATGTTCGACTGACCGGAACAGAGGAAGACATCGCCGACCAGCACGTCGGACACGGTCTGCCTGGCTGCGCCGGCCGCGGCTTCCAACACATAGGGCCCACCCGCCGACATAGGCGGCAGTTCGGCGCGCCAGCGACCCGAAGCGTCGCTTACCGCCGTGACGCGGTTGGACCCGAAAGTCAGGGTCACCGTCTCGCCCGGCCTGGCCTCGCCCCACACCGGCACGGGCCGGTCGCGCTGAAGCACGGCGTGGTCGCGGAACATGTCGCCCAATAGAGGTTTATCCTGCGCCTGCGCCGTCAGCGGCAGACCCAGCGCAATCAGTCCGGCAAGCCAGTGTCGCATCCTGTAGCTCCCTGAATACTTATAAGCCGTTTTTGTTAGCGCTAACGCTACGCCTGACCGGCCGTTCCGGTCAAATGCAAAAAGGCCGGACACCCTGCGGTATCCAGCCTCCTTTGGTCGTAGATCGACGCCCGCTTTAAAGCGCGACCACACCGCCGTCCGTCTTGGTGATGACGATGGTGGCCGAGCGCGGACGGCCCGAGGTCGTGCCCGACTGGCTGGCGGGCCAGTTCGAGGTGATGCTGGCCGCGTTGCCGTTCTCACCCGGGTGCTGGATATTGACAAACAGGGTGCGACCGTCCGGCGTCGAGTCGATACCGGTGATTTCGCACTCCTTCGGCCCGACCAGGAAGCGGCGCAGTTGCATCCCCGGCGCTTTGCCGACGAAGGTGGCCTGCGTGGCCGTCACGCCGCCCGTGCCCGTATTGGTGAGGGTGCGCGCAGCGCCGTCACCGACGCGGCCCGGCATGGCCGCTAGCATCATGCAGTTGGTGACGTCGGTATAGGCGCCGTCGTCCGTCTGAATCCACAGCAGCGGATTGACCAGACCGCCGGCATTGCTGCTGCGCGAGAACCACAGACCGTCCGGGCTGGAGAAGTCGTTGGTGGCGTCGAGGCCGGAGATGTTGATGTTGGTCGGATCGAGGTCCGCACCGGCGCCGAAAGCGTAGATGTCCCACTGGAAGGTGGTAGACTCGGCGTTGTCGCCGGCTTCGCGCAGACGGATGATATGGCCGTTCGGGTTACCGAAGTTGTTCGTCGCGCCGACCGGGTCGTTATAGTGACGCGGATTGGCAGCATTGGTGCCGGTCAGCGGACGGGTCGCGGCATTGTTGTTGGTCAGGGTCAGGTAGACCTCGCCATTGGCCGGATTCACCGCCGCCCATTCCGGACGGTCCATCTTGGTCGCGCCGACGGCGTCGGCGGCCAGACGGGTGTTGATCAGCACGTCGGCCTGATTGGCGAAGGCGTACGGCGTGGCGGAGGCGGTCAGCGGGCCGGTGCCGAAGACCAGCGGCAGCCACACGCCCTGGCCCGTGGCGTCGAAGCGCGCGACATAGAGCGTGCCGTTGTCGAGATACTTGTCGCCGATGGCCAGACGGTCGGTGGCATTGGCGTCGGCAGCGGACCACGGCGTGGCCGAGACGAACTTGTAGAAATATTCGCCGCGCGAGTCGTCGCCCATATAGAAGACCGGCTTGCGGCCCGCGACGAAATTGGCCGGCCATGCGCCTTCGTGACCCATGCGGCCCAGCGCCGTACGCTTGCGCGGCACGGAGTTGACGTCATAGGGGTCGATTTCGACCACCCAGCCGTACTGGTTGGCTTCGTTGCGGTAGTCGCCCGTGCCGTCGGCGGGTTTGGTGGTGTCGACCGTGGTGTTCCACTTGGAGAATTTCCACTGATCAGCGGTATTGGCGGCGGTGACCGTGGCCCAGTTATTGGCCCCGCCCGCGCCCTGCGACACGCCGTAGCGGTTCAGGGCGACGACGTCCCTGGCCGTGCGGTTGGCGTTGTCGCCCGCGCCGCGACGGAAGTAGCCGGCCCAGTTTTCTTCACAGGTCAGGTACGTGCCCCAGGCGTTGACGCCGTTGGCGCAGTTGTTGATCGTGCCGCGTGCCGCGGTGCCGTTGGTCGAATAGACGGTTTTGAGCAGCGCATCGCCGCGCGCCGGGCCGTTGAGGACCATGGGCGTGTTCGGCGTGATGCGGCGGTTGAGCGCGCCGCCCTGAACGTAGGACCACGCGCCGGCGGTCTGCGTCACTTCGACGATAGCGACGCCGTGGGCTTCGATTTCCTTGATCGCTTCGGCTTCCGGGCGCGCCCCGGCGACCGTCGTCGGGCCGTTCGGGTGCAGATAGGCGGCGGTGATGTTCTCGTGGTTCATCACCAGCAGGCCGCGGGTCGAGTTGTTGACGTCGCGCGCCGTGCCCGTGGCGGCCAGACCGAAGAAGGCCATGCCGTCGTGGTGATCGCCCGCGCGACCGGCGAAATTGGTGTCGGTGCCGTTATTGGCGTAGGCGGCGACACCGGCGAGGATCGGATCGCCCAGACGGTAGAGGACGCTGACCGAATAGCCTTCCGGCACGGTGACGATGTCGTTCTTGTTCTTGGCGACGGCGGTAAAGCCGAGCTGAGCCGGGCTGACCGTCACCGACGTGTCCTGATAGGTGCTGCGGCCCTGACCGTCGACGGCGGTCAGACGGAATTCCAGCACGGTCGGCGTGGCGACCGACGGGGCGATGAAGGTGGGCGTGCCCGACGTGGCGTTGGTCAGCGTCACCGACGGGCCGGATGTCTGGGTCCAGTTCAGCGAAGCCGCCTGCGTGGCGCTGCCGTTGAGGGTCACGACGCGGCCCGAAGTCGAGGCGCCGGCCTGACCGGCGTTGATCACGGCCGCCGATTTGTTGTCGTCGTCGCTGCCGCAGGCGCTCAGACCGAACAGACCGGCTACGGCGGCCATGCCGCCCAGCATCTGACGGCGCGACTGACGCTCACTGATGACATCGCTCAGCGACGGATTGTTCGACAGATTGACTTCGATATCGCCGTCGGAATGACGGCCCGTGAATTTGGAGTCGGACATGGCGGGGCTTCCCTTTTGGATTATCTTCGGTCCCCTTTCATCCGACGCGAGTGTGACGGCTGTTTATACCCTTGGTATTCCTTTTATGACATCATGTGATCACGTTACCGCGCCCGTGCCTTCATCGCCTCGGTGATGGCCACGGTCTTCACGCTGACCGTGGTGACGCGCTGCAACAGGTCGATCACCGTCTCCTTATAGTCGGCAAAGCGGTAGGTGTTGAATTTCTCGCGGATGGTTTTGTCCTTCGGCGTCTTTTCCTTGTACTGATCCAGCACCCAGTCGATGGCCGAACGGTTGCCGAGGCGGTAGTCAAAGGCCTCAGGCGGCACGCCGGTCAGCACGGTTTCAGAATCGATCGTGATGAGGCCGTTTTGCGCGTCGGATTTCAGCTTCGGGGTGGGATGAAGCCCCGCCGCACGGGCGCGCGTGTCCGGTGTATCCACCCGCGTCAGAGCGAACGGCTCAACGCCTTCATAGCCGATATGCAGGTCGAGCAGGGCCTGCCCCCAGTCGCGCCAACGGGCAAAATCGTCATAAAGCGGCACGCGCGGGAAGTCGCGCTTGAGGTTCTGCGCATAGGTCTCCCGATAGGCCGGATTGTGCAATACGCCATAGCAATAACTAAAGATATCGTCCTTCGTCACCTTGCCCTTGCCATACTTCGCCTCAAAGGTTTTCAGCCCCCAGTCGGTAATATTGTCGATCCGCTCGCCATCCGTGTTGTAGCGATAGCGGGGGAAATGTTGTGCCGCGCTAGGCATAAAGAAGTCTTTATTTGGAAGGCCTTTAAGCGCTAGTGAAGAGAACTCAGCTCTGGGCTCCACAACAGAGGCAATAGTCAAATTTCTCTTCTCAAAATCAGGAAATATGTCGGAGTTTTGGTAAGGACGATGGGTTATCGGTTTATTGAAGTAGGTATATTTCGCAACGAACGGCCTGTAATCCGAACGGACATAATGCTTTTCGTCCAGGAATATTTTTTTTCCTCTGGCAAGCTCTGCTTCCAACTCAGACGTCCATTTTATTGATCTATCTACGAAATCCCCAACAGCCGTTCGTTTCTCTGAATTAATTCATCTCTCGACGTCTGCGTTAAAAACAGCAGAAAACTTATCCATCTTGGTACGCAAGCTTGTCAGACTGTGGTCGTAGGCCCACTCGTCTCTATTAGTCACAATACCTAAGGAGTACAACCTGAACAAAGCTCGTTCCTGCCCCTTAGTGCCGGCTGTTTTTGTTTTTTTATCGGCCAAGGGCACAAGGGTTTCCCAATTATTATCTGATATATTCAGCCAATTTCCTTTGGCATCCGGTTTCAGGATTTCAAAGCGGCGCTCAGACAAGCGCTTGGTAGCTACAAACGCTCGTTTTTCTTCAGAGTTGGTATAGTCATCAACGGCCTCATATCGGATGACGCAATTCTGCTTATTCTTTTTCTTTACGAAGAAGCTGATAGCGACCCCGACCTTTATCTGGTCATCGAATATGTTTCCGCCTTCCCGACGTCTCTGTTCACCGCTGTTGCGGGCATTTCCCTTTAGATCAACAAGATATATTTCGGCAAAATCGCGCGCCACCACCTTGCGGAAGCCGTCAAAGGTACGGCTGTCGATAAAGGAGCGGTTGGTCACAAAGGCCAGCACCCCGTCCTTATCCAGACGATCCGACGCCCAGCGGAAGAAGCGGGCATACATGTCGTAAAGCTTTGTCTTCTGCGCCGTCGATTGCTTGATATAGCTTTCCTTGATCCGCTCATCTATGCGCGGATAGGTGCGGTTCTTGTTATTGTCGTTCTCGTTCTGCTGATTGGCATTATAGGGCGGATTACCGATAATGACGCTGATCGTCTTTTCGTTCTGACGCTTCACACGGGCGATGTTTTCGTCGGACATGGCCCCGAAAAGGTCGTGCTGATAGCCCGAATGCAGGCCGAGCGCCGCCACATTGTCCAGCGTATCGACAAAGCACAGATTGGGGTATTCGGCGAACTGCCCTGAGGCGGCGGCATAGGTGGCTTCGATATTCAGATTGGCCACGTAATAGGGCAGGATGGCCACTTCGTTGGCGTGCAGTTCTTCCTTATATTTGCGCTGAAGCTTGTCCGGCTGGCCTTTGAAATAGTCGATCAGCTCGCAGATAAAGGTGCCCGTGCCGGTGGCGGGGTCCAGAATCTGAACGTCGCGGTCGATCAGGTTGCGCCCAAAATGCTTTTGCGTCAGCCAGTCGGCGCCTTCGATCATGAAGCGCACGATCTCATTAGGCGTATAGACCACCCCCAGCCGGTCCGCCGCCTTGGGGTTATAGACCTTGTAGAAGTTTTCGTAGATCACCTTAAGGAAGGTCTGCTTCTCGGCGTGGCTGGTGATCATGGCGGCATTGGCGCGGATGGCCGAATAATAGGCCTCCATGGCCTTCAGCGTGTCGCGCTTCACCGAACCGGTGAAAAACTTGGCCTCAAGGCCGTAGAGGGCCTGCGCGATATTGTTTTCGCGGTGGAAGTCGCCTTCGTTGAAGACGTGGGCGAAGATTTCCTCGGTCAGGATGTGCTGAATCAGCATTTCGCGCACATCGGTTTCGGTCACGGCGGGGTTGATGGTCGCCTTGGCCTGCGCCAGAAAGGCCTCCGCCGCCGTCTTGAACGCCGCATTGCCGGCATAGGCGTCGTCGATGCGCTCGCGCAGGGCCTCCAGCACGGCGGGCAGGTCGCTCTTGAACTGCGCCACGGCGCGGCGGAAATCGGCGATCTCCTTACGCTCATAGGCGAAAAACAGCGACAGGAGGCGGTTGAGTTCCCTGGTGTCCAGCATCTGGGCCCGCATCACTTCGTTGCCGTTCTGGATCAGGACGGCGGTGTGCGAGTTTTCGAAGATGATGTTGTCGGTGGGGTAGCCTTTCAGGCGTTTCTTGCGGATTTCCTCATCAAGGTCGTCCTGGGTGTCCTTCGACTCCCAATAGCCCAGCGGGACGCGCAGGTCGTGCAGGATGGTGCCGTCGGGGATGACCGCCGTCTTTTGCGCGCTTTCCATGCGCAGTTCGGGGGCGAAGACCAGACCCGACTGCTTGGCCCAGCCTTTGAGCAGGTCCTTGAAGGCTTCGCGTATCACCGATTCCGACAGGGAACCGGACACCTTTTTCAGGGTGGTCAGTTCGTTGAGAAACTGCTGGATCAGTATCTGACTCAATGGTGGCGCTCCCCGCGTCGATTCCCGCCGCCACAGTGGCGCAGGTGTGTTGCCGGATGCAACCCTGAATACCGCTTGCGAGACCTGCGCACACAAAAAAAGCCAGCGTTTCCGATGGCTTTTTCCGTTTTAATGGTCATTCAGACCAATCAGTACTCGTCGTCTTCCTCGTCATGGACGGGCTTCGACGGCGCGGAGCCGAACACGTCCTCGACCGTCAGGTCGGCCTTGCGGCCATAGGTGTCTTCTTCTTCGTCATAGGCCGGGACCACCGGCTGGGCCGGTTGCAGCGACGGATCGTCCAGCGGGATGCCCAGCTTTTCGGCCTGCTTGCGCTTGACTTCGGCGGCCTTCTTGACGGCGGCGTCCAGTTCGATCTGCGAGACGAGGCCCAGCGTCACGGGGTCGACCGGCTTGAGGTTGGCGGCGTTCCAGTGGGTGCGGTTGCGCACCTGCTCGATCGTGGTCTTGGTGGTGCCGAGCAGCTTGGAAATCTGCGCGTCGGTGACTTCCGGGTGGTTCTTGACGAACCAGTGGATGGCGTCCGGACGGTCCTGACGGCGCGACACGGGGGTATAGCGCGGGGCCTTCTTCTGCGGCTTGAGCAGTTCGGCGTGGCGGCTCTTTTGCGCCTGCATGCGATAGGCCGGGGTCTTTTCCGCCTTATCCAGTTCTTCACGGGTCAACTGACCGTTGGCGATGGGGTCGGCGCCGCGGATGTCGCGCGCCACTTCGCCGTCGGCAATGCCTTTCACTTCGAGCAGGTGCAGGCCGCAGAAATCGGCGATCTGCTCGAACGAGAGGCTGGTATTGTCGACCAGCCACACGGCGGTCGCTTTCGGCATCAGGATGTCGGCCATATTCAGTCTCACAAATAGCTACGCCCGGCCTTTGCGACCGGGCGTGAGGGATTCTTGCGACCGGTATAGACCGATTTTTCAGTAAGGGAAATAGTTTATCACTTAGGCATCACTCGCGCGACGCTCGCTGCGCTCACCACCGCAGCACGACCTTGCCCGTGTGGTTGCCGCTATCGAGATACTCCTGCGCCGCACCGGCTTCGGCCGCATCGAACACCTTCGCCAGCACCGGGCGGATCGCCCCGCGCTCGATCAGCGGCCACACCCGTTCGGCCACGGCGGCGCTCAAACGCGCCTTTTCGTCCGCCGAGCGCGGGCGCAGCATCGAGCCGGTCAATATGCCCTGCTTTTGCATCAGACGCGGCAGGTCGATCTCGGTCCTGTTGCCGCGGATCATGCCGACCTGCACGATGCGGCCCCGGTGTTTCAGGCCCAGGATGTTTTTCGGCGTATAGTCCCCGCCCATGATGTCGAGCACCACATCGGCCCCGCCCAGCTCCTTCACCGGCGTGACGAAGTCGGTCTCCTGGGTGTCGATGACGTGATCGGCCCCCAATCCCTTCACCCACGCCGCACGTTCGGCCCCGCGCACCGTGGCGATAACGGTCGCGCCGAAGCCCTTGGCCATCATAACCGTCATCGAGCCGATGCCGGAATTGGCCCCGTGGACCAGCACCGTTTCACCGGTCTGCAAGGCCCCGTGCTCGATCAGATTGGCGTAGACGGTCAGGCACACTTCGGGCAGGCCCGCCGCCTCGGCGTCGCTCAGACCGCGCGGAATGGGCAGAAGGTGCCGGGCATCGACGGCGACATATTCGGCGTAGCCGCCGCCATTGACGAGGCTGCACACCCGATCACCCGCTTTCCACACCTTTTCGTCTTCGCCCACAGCCTCGACCGTTCCGGCGACTTCGAGGCCCATGATCGGCGACGCGCCCGGCGGCGGCGGGTAGCTGCCCTGCCTCTGGAGGATGTCGGGGCGGTTCACCCCGGAATGGTTGACCCGAATTAACACATCTGAACGCCCCACTTCGGGACGCGGGACATCGCCGACATACAGATCGGCGCTGCTGTGGCCGCCGTCGCGGATGAGGATGGCTTTCATGGTGAACCGTGCCGCTTGCTTTCTTCGCCCCATAGGGGTTTTATATAAAATTGTAGAGACATTTGCGGCCTGCGCAACGATTTGCGTTTGCGCGCAAAGGTTTCCGCGCCACGACATAACCCAGAGGAGACGCCGCATGTCGGAGGAGGAAGCGTTTGAGTCCGCTTTTCGCCCGGGCACAGGGCCGGGCGGGCCGCTGAATGCCTTGATCCGTGAGGATCTGAGCGGTTATTCGGTCATCGACCTTAAGGACCGCATCACCGCGCTTGAGGCCGAAATCGTGCGTACCCGGAAGATGCTGGACTCCAAGCAATCCGGGCGCAGCGCCGCCGACGCCCTGTTCTCTTTCAAGGGGATTTAGGGAGAGTTAGGGTTTTCTTAGGGTTCGCCGTGGCAGGTCCGCGCCCCGCCTTTTCGTCAGGGGTGGCACGCCCGTTGCAGGACCAGCAGCGACCCGCAGGGTGCGTTTTGCGCACTCACCGATTATGAGTTTTGAGATTTTCCGAAGGCCAGCCATGTCCGATACCGGTGCCGTAGTTTCCCTGTCCCAGCGTGCGGACCTCGTGCGTGATTTCGCCAAGTCGGATCTGTTTGACCGCACCTTCCGTGAGGGCATGGGCCTGGTGGAAGAGACCGCCTCCTATCTGGACGGCGACGGCCGCCGCGACTCGCGCATCCTGAGCCGCGAAGACGCCCTGCTCTATGCCGGCGAGTCGATGCGCCTGACCACGCGCCTTATGCAGATCGCCTCGTGGCTTCTGGTGCAGCGCGCCGTGCGCGAAGGCGATATGGAAGCCATGGACGCCTGCGACGACAAGTATCGCCTGTCGCTCGCCACCCAGAGCGAATATGGCGACCAGCTCAAGGTGCTGCCGCAGGGCCTGCTGGAACTTCTCGACCGCTCCAACCGCCTGTACGACCGTATCTCGCACCTCGACCGCCGCATGTTCGTCGAAGCCGAGGCCGATCAGCCGCAGACCAATGCCGTGCTCGATCAGTTTGCGCGCCTGCAGAACGTCTTCGGCAATATCTAAGAATCCTCCTCCCCTGTAGCGCAGCGTACGGGCGAGGTGGCATTTTGAGCGTCAGCGAAAAATGACGGAAGGGGCGAAATTGGGGAGAATGCCCCCTCCGCCTCGACGCGCTACGCTTGCTCGGCACCTCCCCCGCGTTGCAGGGGAGGATGAACCGGTGAGGATGAAAAACTTGCCCCGCGAGTCGTTTTCAGGCAGGACGGGCCCATGACCTCGCAACTCTATCTCATCACGCCGCCGACCATTGCCGACCACACCGCCTTTGCACGCGGGCTGGAGGACACCCTGTCCGCGGGGCCGGTGCCGGCGCTGCAAATCCGTCTCAAGGACGTGTCGCTCGATGAGATCCGCGCCCTGACGCGACTGATCACGCCGGTGGCGCACCGTCACGGCACGGCGGTCCTGATAAACGACCACGTCGATCTGGCGAAGGAACTGCGCCTCGACGGCGTGCATGTGGGTCAATCCGACACGCCGTACAAAGACGCGCGCAAGCGGCTGGGCACCGAGGCCATGATCGGCGTCACCTGCCACAACAGCCGCCATCTGGCCATGGAGGCCGCCGAATCCGGGGCCGACTACGTGGCCTTCGGGGCCTTCTACCCGACCTCGACCAAAGACGTCGAACACATGGCCGAACTGGAGACCCTGACCATCTGGCAGGAAAGCATGGAAGTGCCTTGCGTGGCCATCGGCGGCATCACCGCGGCCAATGCTGCCGAGGTCTCCGCCGCCGGGGCCGACTTCATCGCGGTGTCGGGTGCGGTGTGGAACCACCCGGATGGCCCGGCCGCCGGCGTCAAGGCGCTGCTGGCGGCGCTTTAGTCATTTCACCGCCGCATTGCCGCCGTCGGCATAGAGAGCGCTACCTGTGACGAAGCTCGACATCGGACCGGCCAGAAACAGCATGGCCTCGGCGATCTCTTCGGGTCTGGCGATGCGCTTCATGGCGTGCAGCCCCGCCGCCCAGTCCTTCTGCGCCTGATCCCCGGCCATCGCCGTATCGACGCCGCCGGGCAGGAGCGCATTGGCGCGGATGCCCTGCGCCGCATAGTCGGCGGCAATCCCCTTGACCAGCCCCATCAGACCGGCCTTTGCCGCGCCATAGGCGCTCATACCGGGCAGACCGACGCTGGTGCCGACAAAACTGGAGGTGAAGACGATCGACCCACCGCCGCGCGCCAGCAGGGCCGGTGTCTGCGCCCGCGCCCCCAGAAACGCCGCCGTCAGATTGGCACCCAGCGTGACCTGCCATTCGTCGGGCGTAATCTCTGCCAAGGGACGCATCGCCCCGACCGTGCCCGCATTATTGATGGCAATGTCGAGCCCGCCGAAGCGCTCCATAGCCATAGAGACAAGGGCGTCATGGGTTGCCGGCAGGGCCACATCGCCGGTCACGGCTTGGGCCTCACCGCCTTGGGCACGTATAGCCCGCACGACGGCCTCAAGCGCGGCTTCGCCCCGCGCATTGAGCACCACCGCGGCACCTTCCGCGGCGAAACGCACGGCTGTGGCGCGGCCGATACCCGACGACGCACCGGTGATGATAGCGACCTTGTTGGCCAGCATGGACATGTTGAACCTCCGTATGAAAATGGAGGCTCAGACATAGTCAGGACCACAGTCGCATACGCCCCGTTTCTTGCGATGTTATTGGCGCCGGTATTGGCGGCCTTATTGCACGCCCGCCGAAAGCGACGGCCAGCCCACCGACATTTCGACCAGCACCGGCTGGAGCGACTGGAGATTGGGATTGCCCGACGGCACCTGCGTGTCACCGACGATATCGCTGGTCAGTTGGCCCGTATGGCTTTCCGGCGGCGCAAAGCGCAGGCCCAGCACGCAGCCGCCCGGCATCATGCCCAATGTCCCGCCCTTGAAGTCCGCCGCGTAACCGCCGTAGTCCCACTCAAAGCCATAGAGGTCGAAACCCTTGCCGTTGGCGGCCTCGACGTCCTTGAGCGGCGACCCGACGCGGATATTGCCGGGGCCGTACCATTGCACCGCGCCGCGGCCGACGCGCACATCGGCGACCTGCGTCTTGTCCTCGTCCCAGAAGGTGACCACCACCTTGCGCGCCGCGTCGTCGGGATAAAGGATCACCGCGCTTTCAGTCGTGCCTTCGGGGCCAGGGATGGTCTCTTCGCGCGACTGCCGCGGAAAGGCTTTCAAAAGCTGCGCCGCCGTGGCGTCCTTCGCCACCGGCCCTTCGCAGGACAGGGCCTGCACACCCTTGTCGGCGATCGATTCCGCCGCCGCGCCATTGCCGTTTCCGGGCGTCTGATCCGGCTTGCCGCACGCCGACAGGCTCAACAGGGCCATAACGGCTGCACCAGAGAAGAATTGGCGGGTTTGCCTCAACATGTCGTGGACCTTTCGATTTTCAGAACAGGCACCATGCGGCGTCGTGGATAAAAAGTCGATTCCCCCCTCGCCCTCTCCCCTTGCCTAGTCATGGGGTAAGGGTGTAGTAACGCGCGCAAGCTTTTCAGCCTTCTTTTCCGGGCCGTCGCGGCCCCTACTCTTTGACAAGTCATATCCTTATGCCCAAAATTAACGCCAATACGATCAAACCCGGCATGGTTCTGGAATATCAGGGCGGCCTGTGGTCGGTCGTGAAGACCGCGCACGTGAAGCCCGGCAAGGGCGGCGCCTTCGCTCAGGTCGAACTGAAGAACCTGATCACCGGCACCAAGCTCAATGAGCGCCTGCGCTCCGAAGACACGGTCGACCGCGTTACGCTAGAGCAAAAGGATCACCTGTATCTGTTCGAAGACGGCGACATGCTGGTCTTCATGGATCAGGAAAACTACGAACAGATCAGCCTGCACAAGGACTGGGTCGGCGAAGAGCAGATCCAGTATCTGCACGACGGCATGATCGTCATTCTCGAATTCCACGACGAACGCCCGATCTCGATCACCCTGCCCGACACGGTGATCCTTGAGGTCGTTGAAACCGAGCCCACCATCAAGGGCCAGACCGCTTCGTCTTCGTACAAGCCCGCCAAGGCGTCCAACGGCATGCGCGTCATGATCCCGCCGTTCATGGGCGTGGGCGAACGCATCGTCGTCTCGACCGCCGACGGCGAATATATGAAGCGCGCGGACTAACCCCCCTCCTCCCCTGTGAGCGCAGCGATACGAGGGAGGTCGCATTGAGCGTCGCGAAATGACGGAGGGGGCAACCCGTCCGTCGCACCGCCCCCTCCGGCCGGACTTCGCCGGCCAACTCCCCCGCTCACGCAGGGGAGGATGTGTTTTTTAAAAGGCCCTGACATGGTTCTTCAATCCGCCCTCATTCAGGCCATGGTCGCCGCCATTCGCAAGGCGTGCAAGGGCGTGTCCCGCGACTTCGGCGAAATCACCGAACTTCAGGTCTCGCGCAAGGGCCCCGGCGACTTTGTCACCGCCGCCGACAAGCGCGTCGAGGCCGCCCTGTTCGAGGAACTGCTGCGTCTGCGTCCCGGCTACGGCTTCCTGGGCGAAGAGCAAGGCCTGCGCGAAGGTACCGACAAGACGCACCGCTGGATCGTCGACCCTATCGACGGCACCACCAACTTCATGCACGGCATCCCGGTCTTCGCCTGCACGGTCGCCCTTGAGCGCGACAGTGAAATCGTCGCGGGCGTGACCTATAATCCCATCACCAACGACCTCTACTGGGCCGAAAAGGGCAAGGGCGCCTATCACAACGACCGCCGCCTGCGCGTGTCGGCGCGCAAGGTGCTGGAAGACTGCCTGATCGCCACCGGCCTGCCCTTCGTGGGCAAGCCCGGCCACGCTCAGGCCCTGAAGGAACTGCATCAGATCATGCAGCGCACCGCCGGCATCCGCCGTCTGGGCGCCTGCTCGCTCGACCTCGCCATGGTCGCGGCCGGTCGCGTCGACGGCTATTGGGAACGCGGCCTGAAGCCGTGGGACATGGCCGCCGGGACCCTGCTGATCACCGAAGCGGGCGGCAAGATCGGCTCGCTGGACGGCGATCAGTCCCCGCTGGTCACCGGCGAAATGCTGGCGGCCAATCTCGACCTCTATCCGCAACTGCTGGAAAAGCTCAATCTGGCAAAGTAGCGCGCATTGGTTTCGCCGAACTTCGTTTCCAAAAAAGTGTGCAGCGGTCTTTGGAATCAATGCGCGACAGAACAAATACTTAGCGCACTCCAAACCCCTCCAATTTGAACAAAAAAAGCCGCGCAGATCGCTCTGCGCGGCTTTTTATTTGGGGCTTAGAGCGAGATGATTTGAAGTGGAAACATCATCTCGCTCTAAGTTTTTGAGGTCGCGCAATTTTTCCGAAAAGTGGTGCCCACTTTATCGGATTGCGCTCTGGCACCTTACGCGTCGATCAGCACTTCATGGTCGGTGACCTGCACCGCCGGCGCGATGCCGCGGAAGACGATCGAGATCAGCTTGTCGGCCTCTTCCGTGTTCATCATATGGAAGCGCCCGGCAAGGAAACGGAACATCAGCGGCCCGTAGATCAGGTCGAGGCCCATCTGCATGTCGATGTCGCCGCGCAGGTCGCCGCGTTCCACGCCGCGCCGCCAGATTGTCGCCACGGCTTCGCGGCGCTGGTTGAGGAAGCTTTCCAGCAGAGCTTGATTGAAGGTTTCGTCGCCCTGCCCTTCGGCGATCAGTTGCGCCAGCGTGCGACCGGCGGCAGACGAATAAAACGACATGGCGTCGCGCATGGCCATCAGGAAATCGCGCTCGGACGAACCGGTGTCGGGCACCACGATCTCATCGCTCATCCGCGCCATGAAGGCGTCGAAGGCGATGTGCAGCTTGTTCGGCCACCATTTGTAAAGCGTCGCCTTGGACACGCCGGCCTTGCGGGCGATAGCCTCGGCGGTGATGTCGCGCAGATTGCCGGCTTCCAGCAGACCCAGCGTGGCCTGAAGGATCTGTTCACGCGCGCTTTCCGAACGCGGCCGGCCGCGCGGGCGCTTTACGGGGAGAGAAGAGGTAGTGTCCATGGTCATCACGCGGCCTCGGAGTTAAGCAGACTGAGATTACGCCAGGCCGACAGTTCGGCCTGAAGCGCGGTAAGGCGGCGCAGCGCACGTTCAAAAGCGCGTGCACCCAGCACCAGATGGCCTGGGCCTTTGGGAAGGTCCATGGCCTTAAGCACCGCCTTGGCGCGATTGGCCATGACCAGCTCGTCCAGTTCTTCGTGCCACAGGCGCGCCGGCCCCAGGCGGGCGTCGTAGTCGGCGATGACCTGACGCGCGACGACGCGCGCCTGAGGGCCGCCCAGCGTGCCGGGATCGACGGTGGTCACCTGAATGCCCAGCGGCTTGAGTTCCTGCGTCATGGCCTCGGACAGGCCGATGATCGCGCCGCGCACGGCATGGGTCAGGCCGAAGCCCGCCGCCTGATCCGGATAGCCGGAGGCCAGAGTCACCACATGACCGTGGCGGCGTTCGCGCATGTGCGGCAGCACTTCACGCATGACGCTGAGCAGGCCGAACAGATTGTCTTCGAACAGGCGGCGGACCTCAAGGTCGCTGGCCTCTTCCACCGCGCCGATCAGGCTGGCGCAGCCGTTATTGACCAGAATATCGATATGGCCAAAGCAGCGGATGGCCGTGTCGACGGCGACGCGCACCTCATGGGCGTCATCGGCGTCCATAGCCAGCGCCACCAGCGTGTGGGCATAGGTCTCGAACCCTTCGGCAAAGATTTCAGGGCGACGGCCCGCGGCCACCACGAAGTCGCCGCGTTCGAGCGCAGCGCGCACCAGCTCACGCCCCAGGCCGTGACAGGCCCCGGCGATAAACCATACCCGGTTGCCAATATCGTCTCCGGGGTCCAACAGATCATTTGACACGGTACGCTATCCCGACAGGGCCGGTACGGGGGAGGACGGCCGAACTCAACCGGAGGACGGACCTTCCGGATGAGCGCTATATAAAACTGTACGTACAGTATATCAATGATAGGGAGACATGAATACGTATTCAGTCCGTTAAATACGTGAGTCTAAAGGGGAAAATTTTTCGCCAAAGAGTAGAATTTTGCCGGTTACACCCGCTTTCGCGGCCCTATGATACCTTCACCGAATAACGGTAACATGTGTCGATAATCAGACACATCGACAATTCGCTCACACGCCGAACTGCAATTCCGCCAGACGGGAATACAAACCGCCCTGCGCCACCAGCTCGTCGTGCGTGCCCTGTTCGACCACGCGGCCCTCGTCTATCACCACGATGCGGTCGGCCTTAAGCACGGTGGCCAGTCGGTGCGCGATGACGAGAGTCGTGCGCCCGCTCATGGCTTCGTTCAGGGCGTCCTGCACCAGACGCTCATTTTCGGCATCCAGCGCCGAGGTCGCCTCGTCCAGCAGCAGGACCGGGGCCCGACGCACCAAAGCGCGGGCGATCGACAGGCGCTGCTTCTGCCCGCCGGACAGCGACTTGGCACGTTCGCCCAAAGCCGAGTCGAAGCCCTGCGGCAGGGCCTCGATAAAGTGTTGAGCCTGCGCCTTGGCCGCGGCGGCGCGGATGTCTTCCAGGGTCGCATCCTCGCGCCCGAAGCGGATATTTTCCGCCGGCGAGGTCGAGAACAGGGCGGCGTCCTGCGCCACCAGCGACAGGCGGCGACGCACGGCCTTGGGATCGGCCCTGGCGATATCGACGCCATCGAGCGCAATAGCCCCCGCTGATGGTTCGTAATAGCGCAGCAGCAGCTTGAACACGGTCGACTTGCCCGCCCCCGAAGGGCCGACCAGCGCCACGGTCTCACCCGGCTGCACGCTCAGCGAAAAGCCCTTTAGAACGGGCTGTTCCGGGCGCGCCGGATAGGCAAAATCGACCGCGTCGAACACCACCGCCCCGCGCGCCGGTTCCGGCAGCGGCAGAGGGTTGGCCGGCGCGACGATGGTCGGCTGCGCGGTGAGCAGTTCATCGATGCGGCTCATCGCCCCGGCGGCCTTTTGCACGTCGCCCCAGGTTTCCGACAGCGAGCCGACCGAGCCCGCGACCAGCACCGACAGCATGACGAACTGGATCAGCGTGCCTTCCGACATCTCGCCATCCAGAACCGCGCGCGACCCCAGCCACAGCACGAAGGCGATGCCGCCGAAAACCAGCGAAATGACCAGCGCCGTCATCATGGCCCGCGCGCCCATGCGCTTCAAAGAATGCCTGAACGAGGCCTCGACCCCTTCGCCGAACCGGCCGCGCGCATAGTCTTCGCGCACGAAGGCCTGCACGGTTTCGAGCGCGTCCAGGGTCTCGCCCGCCGTGCCGACGGCAGAGGCGAAGCTGTCCTGCGTTTGTCGGGTGAGCTTGCCCACGCGCTTACCGAAGGTGAACAGTGGGACCAGTACCACCGGGAAGATGCACAGCACGAACAGGGTCAGTTTGGGGCTGACGAACATCAGCAGGATCAATCCGCCGACGAAGGAAATACCGTTGCGCAGCGCCACCGAGATCGAGGTGGAAACCAGCGTATCGACAATCTGCAGGTCGGTCGTCAGGCGCGAAATCACCTCGCCCGTGCGGATTTTCAGGAAGAAGCCCGGATCGAGGCCGAGAATATGGCTGAATACGTCCTTGCGCAGGTTGGCCACCACGCGCTCGCCCAGCTTGGTGATGTAGAAGTAGCGCAGCGCCGTCGCCAGAGCCAGCACCAGCGCCACCCCCGCCATCACCCCGAACCACAGGTTCAGTTGCGCCCCGTCCTGCGAGCCGAAGCCGTTGTCGATCAGATACCGCGACGCCCCGGTCAGGGCCAGGGTCGCTCCGGACGACAGCAGCAGGAAGAACAGGGCGAAGAGCGCGTCGACTTTCTGACGCGCGATGTACGGCCACAGGCGCATCAGCGGCTTGAGGTCGCGGGTCTTTTCGCGCCCGGCGGCGGCAGAATTGATCTGCCCCACCAGTTCGGCGCCCGTTCCGGGGCGGTCTTTGAGGGCGTCGGCGTCGGTATGCGTCGGGGTCTGTGCGTTCATGTCACGGCATTTAATGCGTTATGGCTTGCGCCGCAACGCCGCTTACGGTATGAGCCGCGCTTCGCCTTAACGGCTTCACCTTTCTTCGCGTCCGCATCCCTGCTGGCCGGACGTTTTTAAGGACACATAGAGATGAAAAAAGACGGTCACCCCGACTATCACTGGATCACGGTTACGCTGACCGACGGTTCGTCCTATCAGACCCGCTCGACCTACGGCAAGGAAGGCGCTGTCCTGAACCTCGACATCGACCCCCGCACGCACCCGGCGTGGACCGGCGGCTCGTCGACCCTGCTCGACCGCGCCGGCCGCGTGTCGCGCTTCAACAACAAGTTCGGCGGCTTCTTGAAGAAGTAAGCTTCCGCACAGTGTTGCAGAATTTGAAAACCGGCTCAGGCAACTGGGCCGGTTTTTTACTACCCCCTCTCCCTTGAGGGAGAGGGCCGGGGTGAGGGGGAGCCAGCAACTCCGACCGTCCCCCTCACCCGGCGCTTCGCGCCACCCTCTCCCTCAAGGGAGAGGGACTGAGTTAAGGCACGATCGTCACGAACAGATAGGTTGCAAAGATCACCAGATGCGTCACGCCCTGCAACACCGTTGTGCGGCCCGTGCCCAGCGAGAAGATCGACACGATAAACGACAGCAGCAGCAGGACCATCGACTTGGTGTCGAGCCCCAGAGACAGCGGCCAGCCCATGAACACGCTGAGGACCGCCACAGCGGGGATGGTCAGGCCGATAGTCGCCAGCGCCGAGCCCAGCGCCAGATTGAGGCTGGTCTGAAGACGATTCCGTCGCGCGGCCTTGATGGCGGCGAGGCTTTCCGGGGCCAGAACCAGCGCGGCGATCAGCACACCGACCACGGCCAGCGGCAGGCCCGCCCCGATCACCGCCTTTTCGATATGCGACGACAGGCTCTTGGCCAGCAGCACCACGCCGATCAGCGCCACGATCAGCACACCGAAGGCGATCCAGGTTTCCTTCAGCGTCGGCGGCGCGGCATGGTCGTC
Organism: Asticcacaulis sp. AND118; assembly: GCF_020535245.1. GTDB lineage: Bacteria > Pseudomonadota > Alphaproteobacteria > Caulobacterales > Caulobacteraceae > Asticcacaulis. Next base: position 2,215,720 of record NZ_CP084910.1, read on the forward strand.
CTGCTTGAGGTCGCCTTCGCCCGACGGCAGGAAATAGTCGCGGTGGCGCACCGTCTGCACCAGAACGAACGCCCCGTAGAGGATGAGCGACACCACGGCGACGAAGATCAGTTGCGACGGCGAGAAGAATGGCCCGGCCACGGTGGAGGTGAAATTCGGCAGGACCAGCGACAGCGACGCCATGGCCGCCAGCACGCATAGGGCCGAACTGACGCCCTTGAGCACGAAGCGCTGTTCGTGGTGGCGCACCCCGCCGACCAGCAGACACAGGCCGACAATGCCGTTAATGATGATCATGATGGCGGCGAAGACCGTATCGCGCGCCAGCGTCGTCGTGTCGCCCGATCCCGACAGCATCAGCGACACGATCAGCGATACCTCGATGATCGTGACCGCGATAGCCAGAACCAGCGTACCGAACGGCTCGCCCACACGGTGTGCCACGACCTCGGCATGGTGAACCGCCGCCAGAACGCAGCCCATCATGATGACCGCCGCCCCGATCACGCCCCCCAGCCCCAGATAGGACAGATGCGCCAGATAGGCCACCAGCCCGAGGAACGGCACGATCAGGGTCCATAGCGGCAGGACCTTGACGCTCTTGGCATGGGACGCACCGCTCGGCGCTTGCGGATGGACGTTTGGGGTTTCACCCTGGTTTTTGGGCATTATGTCGCTGGGCTCCTTTTTGGAAATTGTTGTACGGCCCGGAAGGATCGACAGGCCTCATCCAGAAATAGGGCACCCCTGCCGCCGGTTCAAACCTTAACTTGTGGAATCGGCGATATTTCCTTTTCTTCTCCCTCAATCATTCCGGCGCCCACCCCGGCGGCGCCATTTCAAATCCGGCAAAATCAAACCCCGGCGCGACGGTGCACCCCACCAGCGTCCAGTCACCCAGACTCACCACGCTCTGCCATCCCCCGACCGGCACCACCGCCTGCGGCCTTTGACCGTCCAGCACGTCCGGCCCCAGCACGACCTCCCATCCCCGCCCTTCCTGGTGCAGACTGAGCCTCAGCGGCGCGCCGGCGTAATAGTGCCAGACCTCGACCGCATCAATGCGATGCCAATGCGAACGCTCATCCGCCTGCAGCAGGTAATAGATGGCCGACGACGCCCCGCGTCCGCCGGTCAGGTTGTCACGGAAGGTTTCGGCATAGTGCCCGCCTTCCGGGTGCGGTTTGAGATCAAGCGCAGCGATCAGGGCGCGGGCGTCGGTCATATCTGTCTCCATCCATAACAGGTGAGCCTAGCGCGAATTTTGCCCGGATGTCCCCGCAAAACGCTGATGACACGCCGTCGCATATCCTGTAATGCGCGCGCTCATCGTACTGTCACCTTTTGCTGATACGCCGTCAGGTGTAACCGGGGTAAGTCTTCCTGAAATGATCATTCAGACCGCCACGACCGAAACCATCGAAGAAAACGGCTGGGCCACCGCCAAAACGCTCGCCGAAGCCCTGCCCTTCATCCAGATCTACGACCGCGAAATCGTCGTGGTGAAATACGGCGGGCACGCCATGGGTCAGGAAGAAACCGCGCGCATCTTCGCCTCGGACATCGTGCTGCTTAAGCTTCTCGGCATCCACCCGATCGTCGTCCACGGCGGCGGGCCGCAGATTTCGGCCATGCTGGGCCGCGCGGGCGTCAAATCGACCTTCATCGACGGCCTGCGCGTCACCGACGAAGCAACCATGGAAATCGCCGAAATGGTCCTGTCGGGCGCGGTGAACAAGGAAATCGCTTCGTGGATCACGCGCGCCGGTCAGGAAGCCGATGTGCGCGGCGTCGGCCTGTCGGGCAAGGACGCCAGCCTGATCACCGTCGAAAAGGCCACGCGCCTCAAGAAAGATCCGGATTCGATGATCGAACAGGTCGTCGATCTCGGCTTTGTCGGTGAGCCCAAGCGCGTGGATGACAAGCTGCTGCGCACCCTGATCGGCGACCTGGAGCACGACTATGTGCCGGTCATCGCCCCGATCGGCGTGGCCGAAGACGGCGCGACCTACAACATCAATGCCGACACGGTGGCCGGCGCGGTGGCGGGCAAGATGAACGCCAAGCGCATGTTGCTGCTGACCGACATCGCCGGTGTGCTGGACGGCGAGAAAAACCTGATCCGTCAGATGACGGTGTCGGAAGCCAAGGCCCTGATCGAGACCGGCGTCGCCGTCGGCGGCATGATCCCCAAGCTCGAAACCGCCATTGCCGCCATCGACGCAGGCGTGGAAGCCGTGGTCATCCTCGATGGCCGCCGCCCGCACGCCATGCTGGTCGAGCTGTTCACCGAACACGGTGCCGGCACGCTGATCACGCGGGATTAAGTCTCTCCTCCCCTGCGAAGCGGGGGAGGTGGATGCGAATGAAATGAGCAGACGGAGGGGGCGTTACCGCCCTTTTTCACCCCCTCCGTCAGTCCGCTATGCGTCCTGCCACCTCCCCCGTACGCTTTGCTACAGTGGAGGATGAAATAGCTTGAAACCCTAACGAAAAACGCCGAAACATGCGGCATGAGCCCGCACGTTCAAAACCTCCCGCACGTCTCCACCTGGCTGTTCGATCTCGACAACACCCTCTATCCGCCCGAAGCCGAGGTCATGGCCTTGGTCGAAGGGCGCATGACCGATTTCGTCATGCGTCAAACGGGCCTGCCGCGCGAAGAGGCCCGCACGCTCCAGAAGAAATACCTTTACGAGCACGGCACGACGCTGGCGGGCCTGATGGCCTATCACAATATCGAACCCTACGCCTTCATGAACGAGGTGCACGACGTGTCGCTGGACGGGCTGATCCCCGACCTGGCGCTGAACGACGCCATCACCGCCCTGCCCGGCCGCAAGCTGGTCTTCACCAATGGCGACGAGAAGCACGCCTATCGCATACTGGACAAGCTGGAGATGACGCCGCTGTTCGAGGACGTCTTCCATCTGGGCCATGCCGATCTGATCCCCAAGCCCAACCTCGTCACCTTCCACCGCATGATGCAGAAGCACGCGGTGACCGGGCCGGAGACGGCCTTTTTCGAAGACAGCCCCAAGAACCTCAAGCCCGCGCACCAACTGGGCATGACGACCATTCTGGTGGGGCCGCACGCCGCAGCCAATGCCGACGATTTCGTGCATATCCGCGCCGCGTCGCTGAAAGCGTTCCTTGAAAATTGAACCGCGTTCAAAATTTAGCTTGACGCATTCAGAAATATGAACCATGTTCATTGAACGCCGTTCACAGGCGTGTCACGGAGATCATGGTCATGTTCAAACCGATTGCCCTTATCCTGTTCGCGTCTGCTATCGCCCTGCCCGCCGCCGCGCAGGACAGCCTTGAAAACGCCTCCAGGGCCTCGGCCAACTCCGCCGAAGCCACCGCCGAACTGTCCGGCGCGGGCGTGATGGTCGTGGCCGGCAGCGCCGCCCTGCCCTTCGTCGCCGTGGGCGCGTCCGCCGAAAGCACCGGCGCGGCTCTCCGCGACTCCGGCGAGGCCGTGTGGGACGAAGCCAACAAACCGCTGAGGGTCAGCCCGGAAACCGTTGTAGCGCAGGACGCCCCTGACGTGCCGCGCGAGGCGGAAAAGCCTCAAAAGAAAGCGCAGTAAGATGTTCCGGGCGGCGCTGATCGCAGGCTCCCTGGCCATCTCCGGCCTGCTGCTTCCCGGCGCGGCATCGGCCGGTGACGAGTCCGGCGACAGCGCCGCCGGGGCCAAACCCCACCTGAGCGCTCCGGACGCCGCCGCCTTCGGCAAACAGATCGAACAGGATCTGGCGGCGAAGGGCGCGCGGGTGGCCATCGTCTTCCGCACCAGCCGCCCGCACGACAAGCTGCCGCCCGGCATCGCCTATACGCATGGGGCCTTCTGGGTCCATAGCGACATCACGACGAACGATGGGCGCACGCTTCAGGGCTATGCGGTCTACAATCTCTATCACGGCGACGGAAAGACCCTGCCGGTCAGCCGTTCCTATCTGAAGCAGGACTTCCCGCTCAACTTCGCCATTGTCTCCGCCGAAGACGATGTCGGCGTGATCATCCCGACGCCGGAAATGCAGCGGCGGCTGAAAGCCCTGATCGGCTCGCCTGACTATGAGCATCTGCACATTACCGACTATTCGCTGGTGTCGAACCCGCTGGATGCGAAATACCAGAACTGCGTCGAGTTCCTGCTGGACGTGGTCGCGTCCGCGGCGTGGGAGACGGAGTCCTATCCGCAGATCAAGGCCAATCTCGGCAAATGGTTCACCCCGACCACCGTCAAGGCCGGATTCCTGCAACGCACATTGGGGCCGATGGCCGATGCGCGGCTGAGGACCGACGACCACCCCGGCCCGATCCGCACGGCGACCTATGAGAGCCTGTCGGCCTTCATGCTGGAACGCGGATTGGCAAGCGAAGCCTACGTTATTAAGCGCAATATTCCTTGATCCCTCGGACGTATCGTCCTAAGGCGCTGTCATTCCTTCTTTGACAGACCTTATGAGAGCCGCCATGTCCGACCTCGCCGCCTTCCACGACGATATCGAAGCCGCCTGGGAAATCCGCGACACCCTGTCGCCGTCCACCACCGGCTCGGTGCGCGACGCCGTCGAAAAGGCGCTGGGCCTGATCGACAACGGCCGCTTCCGTGTCGCTGAAAAGATCGACGGCCAATGGGTCACGCACCAGTGGCTGAAAAAAGCCGTGCTGTTGTCCTTCCGCCTCAACGGCAACCAGTTAATGCACACGGGCCGCGGCCTGTTCGAAGAAGCCCCCATCGGGCCCTTCTGGGACAAGGTGCCGAACAAGTTCGCCAAGTGGAAGGCCGAAGACTATCAGGACGCCGGCTTCCGGTCGGTGCCGGGCGCCATCGTCCGTCACGGCGCGTTCGTGGGCAAGAATGTCGTGCTGATGCCGTCGTTCGTCAACATCGGCGCCTATGTCGGCGAAGGCACAATGGTCGACACCTGGGCCACGGTCGGCTCCTGCGCCCAGATCGGCAAGCACGTCCACCTGTCGGGCGGCGTCGGCATCGGTGGCGTGCTTGAGCCGCTGCAGGCCAACCCGACCATCATCGAAGACAATTGCTTCATCGGCGCGCGCTCCGAAGTGGTCGAAGGCGTGATCGTGCGCGAAGGCTCGGTGCTGGGCATGGGCGTCTATCTCGGTCAGTCGACCCGCATCGTCGACCGCGCCACGGGCGAGGTCTTCTACGGCGAAGTCCCGCCCTATTCGGTGGTCGTCGCCGGCTCGATGCCGTCGGCCAACGACAAGAACCCCAACGCGCCGCACCTCTACTGCGCCGTCATCGTCAAGCGCGTCGATGCCCAGACGCGCAGCAAGACCGGCATCAATGAGTTGCTGCGGGACTAAAAAATTTCACCCTCCGCTGCCGCGCAGCGGAGGGTGTTTTATATCGGATAGTTCGAATAAACCTTCTTCAGGTTGCGGTCGCGCGCGATGCTCACCGGCGTCACCAACTCACGCGCCAGCACCCTGGCGATGCAGGCCTCACGATCCAGACCCCGACATTCCGGATCGCCTGCGGCGCGTTTGGCAATCAGGTCCTTCGCCGGGCCCTTGAGCACGCCGAGATCACCAATCCTCTGACGCTCCCCCAGTTCGATCCCGGCTGCATCGTAGGCGAGATAGGCCAGTTCGCTACAATAGATAGCGCGATTTTCGAATGAAAAGTAAACGTCGTAAGGCCGCCCATAAAGGCGCCTGGCTTCGGTAAAGACCTGCCTTGTCTGACCGGCCGTCAGGCCTTTCGGACGATAGACGGCGATACGCGCGAACTTGCCGCGCTGCCTCCACTCCCTCAAAGGCGTTCCTTTACCGGTCCGACGGCTTCGACCACCATCCAACCGGATGAAGTGTGTTTGACGATGCCCATGTGGGTGTAAAGGCTACGGCTGGCGACCAGAATGGCCTTTGATTGCTGGCTGCGCGAAGTCTGGAAAATCAGGTCGCCGTCACGCAGGTCCGGCATGGGCCAGAACCACCGGACCAGACCGACCATCAGAAGAATAAGCGCCGCCGTGCCCGCCCATCGCCAGATTTTCATTGCCGTCCCCTGAACTTTGTTCAGAGTTTAGCAGAACCTGCCACGCCGTCCAGATAGCGCTTGGTCTCATCCAGCGCATTGTCGGCCAGAGCCGCGCGGCGGCGTTTCAGATCGACCGCCCCGGCGTCATAATCCTTCATCAGAGCCCGCACGAAATCGCCCGACTGCACGTCCTTCAGCACGGCGTCCATCGCCGCCTTCGATGCGTCGCCGATGACGCGCGGACCGGTCAGATAGGCCCCGTATTCCGCCGTGTTGGAAATCTTCTCGAAGCCGCCGGACATGCCGCGCTCCCAGAGAAGATCGACGACCAGCTTCAGCTCGTAACAGGTCTCGAACCACGCCACCTCGCGCGGATAACCCGCCGTGACCAGCGTATCGAACGCCGTCGTCACCAGTTCGCGCGTCCCGCCGCACAAGACCGCCTGCTCACCGAACAGATCGCTTTCGCACTCGGCCTTCATCGTCGTTTCGAGAATGCCCTTGCGCCCACAGCCCAGAGCCGCCGCGAACGACAGGCCGATGGACCTGGCCGCGCCCGTCGCGTCCTGTTGCACCGCGAACAGGCAGAAGACGCCCTCGCCCGCCTCATAAAGGTCGCGAATGCGCGGACCGATACCCTTGGGCGAGACCAGCAGCACATCGACATCCACCGGCGGCGTCACCAGCCCGAAATTGACCGACAGACCATGCGCGAAAATAAGCGCCTGACCGGCGCGCAGGTTCGGTCCGACCTGATCGCGGAATAGGGCCTGATGCGCCTCGTCGGAGGTCAGGACCACGATCACCTCGGCCCAGCGCACGCCGTCCTCGACCGTCACCACCGCAAAGCCATCCGCCGCCGCCTTATCGCGCGTCGCCGAACCGGGCTTTAGTGCCACGCGAATATCGGTCACGCCAGAATCGCGGGCATTGAGCGCCTGAGTGCGCCCTTGCGAGCCGTAACCGATGATAAGGAGCCGCTTGCCGCGGATCACGCTGAGATCGCAGTCGCGGTCGTAGTAGACGGGCAATGACATGGGCGGCGCTCCTCACTATAATCGAGCCAGAATCGTCTTCCCTATAGAGCAGCCCGTCATGCACCGACACCCTGAATATCAGTATCTCAATCTGCTGAGCGATCTTCTGGACAACGGCGTGACTCGCATGGACCGCACGGGCACCGGCACGATCGGCCTGTTCGGGCGGCAGATCCGCTTCGACCTGTCGAAGGGCTTTCCGCTGCTGACCACCAAGAAGGTGCACTTCAAATCGGTGGCGGTCGAGCTTCTGTGGTTTCTGCGCGGCGACACCAATGTCAAATACCTGCACGACCATAAGGTCAGCATCTGGGACGAATGGGCCGACGAAAACGGCGACCTCGGCCCGGTCTATGGCAAGCAATGGCGGTCATGGGCCGCTCCCGACGGGCGCAGCATCGACCAGATGGCGCAACTGGTCGAGAATCTGAAAACCAATCCCTATTCGCGCCGCCACGTCATTTCGGCGTGGAACCCGTCGGAAGTCGACGACATGGCCCTGCCGCCATGCCACTGCCTGTTCCAGTTCTTCGTCGCTGACGGCAAGCTGTCGTGCCAGCTTTATCAGCGTTCGGCCGACATCTTCCTCGGCGTGCCGTTCAATATCGCCTCCTACGCCCTGCTGACGCACATGGTGGCGCAGGCCGTGGGCCTCCAGGTGGGCGACTTCGTGCACAGCTTCGGCGACGTGCACCTGTATCTGAACCATGTGGAACAGGCGCGCACCCAGTTAACGCGCGACCCCCTGCCTTTCCCGGCGCTGAAACTGGCCGACAAGAAAGACCTGTTCGGCTTCGACTATGCCGATCTCGAACTGATCGATTATCAATCCCACCCGGCGCTGAAAGCGGCTGTGGCGGTTTAGAAATCATACCTCCCCAGCTTGCTGGGGAGGGGGACCGCGCCCGATAGGGCGGGGTGGTGGGGGTTCTTGCGATCTATCCACCCGCTAAAATTTAGAAAGAAACCCCACCACCACATCTCACTTGCTTCGCAAGTTCGTGCGGTCCCCCTCCCCGACAAGTCAGGGAGGAATGAAAGACAGACATGCCCAAACCCCTTCTCAGCCTGATCGTCGCCATGAGCGAAAACCGCGTCATCGGCCGCGACAACACCCTGCCCTGGCATCTGAAATCCGACCTGAAGATGTTCAAGGCCATCACGCAGTTCAAACCCCTCATCATGGGCTCGAACACCTGGGACTCGCTGCCGCGCAAGCCGCTGCCGGGACGGCTGAACCTCGTCTGCTCGCGCGATCTGAAATTCGAGGCCGAAGGCGGCATCGTCTGCGGCTCGCTGTTCGAGGCACTGGACATCGCGCGTGAGCACGCGGCCGACGATGGCGCGGAAGAGGTCGTGGTCATCGGCGGCGCCAATATCTACGAACAGACCCTGCCCAGGGCCGACCGGCTCTATGTGACGCTGGTCCACACGACGCTGGACGGCGACGCCCTGTTCCCGGAGATCGATCCGGCCCAGTGGGACGAGGTGAAATCGGAATTCTGCCCCAAGGCCGATGGCGACGATTACGACTTCACGCTGAAGGTCTATGAGCGGAAGAAATAAGCCCCTCTCCCTTGAGGGAGAGGGTGGCGCGGAGCGCCGGGTGAGGGGGCGTTACGCCAAGGTCGCCAGTGCCGAACGGTCGAACGCCTTGACGTCTTCCAGCCGCCCGTCGCGGATCTTGTTCAGCCACTGCGGATCGGCCAGAAGCGCACGACCGACGGCCACCAGATCAAACTCCCCGCGATCGAGACGACGCAGCAGTTCGTCAATCCCCTGCGGGCTGGCTTCGGACCCGCCAAAGAAGTTGATGAAGTCGTCGGCCAGACCGACGCTGCCCACGGTGATCACCGTCGCGCCGGTGAGCTTCTTGACCCAGCCGGCGAAATTGAGGTCCGAACCTTCAAATTCCGGCTCCCAGAAGCGGCGCTGCGAAGCGTGGATGACGTCTACCCCGGCATCGAGCAACGGACGCACCCAGTCTTCCAGTTCCTGCGGCGTGTGCGTGACCTTCGCGTCGTAAACCCCGCCCTTGAACTGCGAAATACGGATGATCAGCGGGTAGTCGGCCCCGACCTCAGCGCGAACGGCCTTGATGATCTCGGCGGCGAATTTGGTGCGCTCGCCGATGGTCGCGCCGCCCCACTGGTCGGTGCGCCGGTTGGTGCGATCCCAGAAGAATTCGTCGATCAGATAGCCGTGCGCGCCGTGCAGTTCCACCGCGTCGAAGCCCAGCTTTTTGGCGTCACCCGCGGCACGCGCAAAGGCGGCGATGCTGTCGGCCACGTCGGCGTCGGTCATCGGCGCCCACTTTTCCGTACCGTCCAGCGCGATGCCCGACGGGCTCTGCTTGGGCTGCGGATCGTAGTCGCCACGCGAAGCGGCGGCCCCGGTGTGCCATATCTGCGGCGCGATCCGCCCGCCCTTCGCATGGACGGCCTCGACCACCTTGCCCCAGGCCGGCAGGGCGTCACCGAAGAAGTTGGGGATGTTGGCCTCGTTCTTGGAGGCCGGGCGCTCGATCACCGTGCCCTCGGTCAGCAGCAGCCCCACTCCGCCTTCGGCCCGGCGCGCATAGTAGGCGGCGACGTCGTCGGTCGGCACCCCACCGGGCGAGAACTCCCGCGTCATGGGGGCCATGACCACGCGGTTCTTCAGGGCGAGCGACTTCAGGGCAAAGGGCGAAAACAGGGTATCGAGCGACATATGGGGCTCCGGTCAAAATGGTAATCGAAGCTGATATGGTTACGTATTTCGCAGGTGCAAGACACCCGCACTATTCGGGCCACAGCCGTGAGGTGTGCAGAACGCGCCAGATCACTATCGCATCGCCTTCGACCGTGTAGATAAGCAGGTACGGCAGGCCATTCAGCACCCATTCGCGCGTGCGCCTCGCCCGGCCGGGTCGACCGCTGTCCGGAAAGTCGATCAAGTGTTCCGCGGCGGCTTCCACAGCTTCATCCACCCTGACCGCCGCCGCGACACTGTCCTGCGCGATGAATTGAAAGGTCTGAATACGGTCGTTCAGCGCCCGCGCGGACCATTGGATCATCATTTTCGCAGAGCATCCGCCCTGAGCGCGGCCATGCGCGCCTTGGCCTCGTCATGGGAGACCAGAGGCCGCGGATCGTTCATGGCCTCCTGCACCTTAGCCCGTAACCAGGCGTCATAGGTTTCCGGATCGACGGTCAACCCGGCCGGCAGGGTTCCTTCATTGGCAATACGCGTCAGCAGGATACGCACGGCGTCGGAAACCGTCAGCCCCATCTGGCTGAGGACGGCGCCCGCCCGTTCCTTGATCGCACGATCGATCCGCGCTTGTACCACTTCGCTCGCCGCCATAGGACTCCTGCCTTTCACGGCCATTGTACTTCAATTGAACGACAAAGACCAGCAACCTGTTACAAAGCCAGTTGCGCCCACAGCACCTTCGCCATCTCCGCAAACCGCTCCGCCACGGGGCCGTCGCGCAGCGGGTTGGCGCTGTCGGCAGCCTGACGCAGAGCCGGATCGAGCGGCACTTCGCCGAGGAAGGGGCGTTCCAGCGTCTCGGCCATCTTTTTCGCCCCGCCCCGACCGAAAATCTCGATCGGCGTGCCGTCGGCGCCCATGAAATAGGCCATGTTCTCAACGATCCCCAGAACGGGAATTTGCGTCTTGTCGAACAGGGTCACGGCGCGGCGCGCATCGATCAGCGCCATGTCCTGCGGCGTGGACACGACCACCGCCCCGTCGATCACCGTCTTCTGCGTCAGGGTCAGTTGCACGTCGCCCGTGCCCGGCGGCAGGTCGACGATCAGTACGTCGAGCGGTTGCGCCTGCGTCCCCCACTGGGTCTGGGTCAAAAGCTGGGTCAGGGCCTGCGACGCCATCGGCCCGCGCCAGATCATCGCCTGATCGGGATCGACCAGAAACCCGACCGAATTGACCTTCAGACCGAAGGCGAGCGGCGGCAGCATCTTCTTGTCTTCGCTGAACGAGGGCGGCGTATTGAGTCCCAGCATGACCGGCCCCGACGGCCCGTAGATATCCGCATCGAGCCAGCCGACATTAAGCCCCAGCGTCTTCAAACCGAGGGCCAGATTGAGCGACACGGTGGATTTGCCCACCCCGCCCTTGCCCGAACCGACAACGACGACGTGCTTCACATGATCCGGACGTGCCGTGGCCACCGGGGCCTTGGGTTTGCCCTGATCGGCGGCCTGCGGCGACAGCTTGGCCTGCGGACCAGGGCGTGGTGCATGCGGTTCCGCGACTTCGGCGGTCAGGACCACCTGCGCCTTTTCGATGCCGGGCAGGCTGTACAGCACGCCTTCGGCGGCCTCGCGCACCTGGGCGTAGCGTTCGACATCGGCCGCCGGCACCTCCAGCATGAAGCCCGCCCGCGTCGCCGACACGGTCAGGCCGCGCACCAGTCCCGCGGTGGTAAGGCCCTGCCCGCTCACCGGATCGATGATCGAATCCAGCGCGTCGAGTACCTGTTGCTTGTCGAGATCGGCCATAATTGTCTTTCGAATAACTGCTGTGCGCCCTATAGGCTCAAATAGGAACGAGACAACCCCTTTTGCAGACCATGCCGACGCCTGAACCTCACATTCTGTTGCTGGGCGGCCCGACGGCGTCGGGCAAGACGGCGCGCGCGCTCGATTGGGCGGCGACGACCGGCGGGGTGATACTCAATGCCGATTCGATGCAGTTGTACGCCGACGTGCCGATCCTCACCGCCCGCCCCGACGCGGCGGAAAGCGCGCAGGCCCGCCACGAACTGTACGGCTTTCTGTCGCCCGATCAGCAATGGTCGACCGGCGACTGGCTGCGCGCCGCCCAGCCCTTTATTGTGGCGGCGCTGAGTGGCGACACGCCGCTGTGCATCGTCGGCGGCACGGGGCTTTATTTCCTGACTCTGGTGCGCGGTCTGGCCGAAATCCCGCCGATAGACGATGAGGTGCGCGACCGCGCGCGCCGCACCTATGACGCACAGGGCGAGGCCTTGGTGCGCGAACACCTGCGCACGCTCGACCCGGTCACCGAGGCGCGACTGGCCCCCAACGACCGCCAGCGCCTGTGCCGCGCGCTGGAAGTGGTGTGGCAGACGGGCCGGTCCTTGAGCGACTGGCAGGCCGACACCTACCCCGTCCTGCCCGCAGGCCGTTACCGTTTCGACATCCTCAAGCCTGACCGCGACTGGCTCTATGACCGCTGCGACCGGCGTTTCGACCTGATGCTGGAACGCGGCGCGCTGGACGAGGTTCGCGCCCTGATGGCCGCCGGGTTACAACCGGATTGGCCGATCCTGCGCGTGCTGGGTCTGCCGGAACTGTGGGCGCATCTGAAAGGCGAGATGACGCTCGACGCCGCCCGCGATCTGGCCAGGCAGAAGACCCGCAACTACGCCAAGCGCCAGACGACCTTCTTCGGTAATCAGTTCATCTTGAACCATTCCTGACTCCGGGCGCGACAACGCTTACCCTTGACCGGAGACCCGGCGCGTGAAAGCCCACCCGTGCGCGATAAATGAATAACCGAAATCTCCGCCCCTGGTTTTTGTCATATAATTTACGCCGCCGCATTTTTCCTATTGTCTGACTAAAAAGCAGGGTTTAATCAGACCCTGTGGCATACGGCGTAACCGGTGCCAAAAAGATTACGGGAAACGCAAAAAGCTCTTTGATGGGAAAGGCCTGAAAGCCATGAAATTCCGCACCTCCACGGCGCTCTGCGCCCTCATCATGACGCTTGCGGGCGTCAACATCGCCCACGCGGCCACCGCCACCAGCGAAACCTTCGGCAAGCTAGCCGACGGTGCCGAGGTCAAGGCCGTGGTGCTGAAGAATTCCAAAGGCGTTTCGGCCAAGGTCATCACCTATGGTGCCACCCTGCAATCCCTGTGGGCCCCGGACCGCGCCGGCAAAACGGCTGAAATCACCATCGGCTACGACGACCTCAAGGGCTATGTCGAGACTCCGCAATATCTGGGCGTCACCGTCGGCCGCTACGCCAACCGCATCGCCAAGGGCAAGTTTACACTGGACGGCAAGGAATACAGCCTCGCCACCAACAATAACGGCAACCACCTGCACGGCGGCCTGAAGGGCTGGGACAAGGTCAACTGGACGCTCGCCTCGGTCAAGAGCGGCGGCAAGACCGGCGAAGCCTCGGCCACCTTCACCTACACCTCGCCCGACGGCGAGGAAGGCTACCCCGGCACGATGAAGGTCGAGGTCACCTATTCGCTCAGCGAAACCAACGACCTGACCATCAAGTACAAGGCCACGACCGACAAGCCGACCGTGGTCAACCTGACCAACCACGCCCTGTTCAATCTGGGCGGCGTCGGTTCGGGCCGTTCGGCGCTCGACGCCTCGCTGCAACTCGAAGCCGACGGCTACCTGCCGACCAGCGACACCGCCATCCCGACCGGCAAGATCGCCCCGGTGAAAGGCACGCCGTTCGACTTCACCAAGCCCGCCGTGATCAACGACCGCGTGCGCGACGCCCGCGACCCCCAGATCCTCGTCGGCCTCGGCATCGACCACAACTACGTCCTGCGCGGCGGCGTGACCAAGACGCCGAAGCCCGCCGTCACCCTGATCGACGCCAAGTCGGGCCGCGGCCTGAAAATCCTCACCACCGAGCCGGGCATCCAGATGTATACCGGCAACTTCCTCGACGGGAAGGTGCCGGGCCGTAACGGTCAGGTCACCCGCATGGGCGACGCCGTGGCCTTCGAAGCCCAGCACTTCCCCGACAGCCCCAACCAGCCTCAGTTCCCGACGACCCGTCTGAACCCCGGCGAAACCTACACCCAGACGACGGTCCACCACATCTTCGTCGCCAAGTGATTTCAATGACGCTTCCGCTGCCTTGAGCGGAAGCGTCATTGAGCTATTGTTCGTCGCGTCCTCCGGCTCAATCCGGCAGGCGCTTTAAAAGTAAAGACCCACACACCGATGTCCGACAGCCGCCTCCCCCGCTCCAAGACCAAGCTCCGCTCGCGCGCCTGGTTCGACAATCCCGAAAACGCCGACATGACCGCGCTCTATCTTGAGCGCTACATGAACTTCGGCCTGTCGCTGGAGGAACTGCAGTCGGACAAGCCGATCATCGGCATCGCCCAGACCGGTTCGGACCTCAGCCCGTGCAACCGCCACCACCTTGAACTGGCCAAGCAGATCCGCGACGGCATTATCGCTTCGGGCGGCATCCCGCTGGAATTCCCGGTCCACCCGATTCAGGAAACGGGCAAGCGCCCGACCGCCGGCCTCGACCGTAACCTGGCCTATCTCGGCCTCGTCGAAGTCATCTACGGCTACCCGCTGGACGGCGTGGTGCTGACCATCGGCTGCGACAAGACGACCCCGGCCTGCCTGATGGCCGCCGCCACCGTGAACATCCCCGCGATCGCCCTCAGCGTCGGGCCCATGCTCAACGGCTGGTACAAGGGCGAGCGCACCGGTTCGGGCACCATCGTGTGGAAGGCCCGCGAACTGCTGGCCGCCGGCGAGATCGACTATCAGGGCTTCATCAAGCTCGTGGCCTCTTCGGCCCCGTCGACCGGCTACTGCAACACCATGGGCACGGCGACGACCATGAACAGCCTGGCCGAAGCGCTGGGTATGCAACTCCCCTATTCGGCCGCCATCCCGGCCCCGCACCGCGACCGTCAGGAATGCGCCTACCGCACCGGCAAGCGTATCGTCGACATGGTCCACGAAGACCTGAAGCCCTCGGACATCCTGACCAAAGAGGCCTTTATCAACGCCATCCGCGTCAATTCGGCCATCGGCGGCTCGACCAACGCCCCGATCCACCTCAACGCCTTGGCCCGCCACATCGGCGTGGAACTGAAGGTCGAGGAATGGCAGCAGTACGGCGAAGAGGTGCCGCTGCTGGTCAACCTGATGCCCGCCGGTGAATATCTCGGCGAAGACTACCACCACGCCGGCGGCGTCCCCGCCGTCGTGGGTCAGCTCATAAAGCAGGGCCTGATCTACGAGAACGCCCTGACCGTCAACGGCAAGACCATCGGCGAAAACTGCCGCAACGCCATCATCGAGGACGAGCGCGTCATCCGCCCGTTCGAGCAGCCGCTCAAGCTGGCCGCCGGCTTCCGCGTCCTGTCGGGCAACCTGTTCGACTCGGCCGTCATGAAGGTCTCTGTCATCTCGCCTGAGTTCCGTGAACGCTACCTGTCCGATCCGGCCTCGCCCAACGCCTTCACCGGCCGCGCCATCGTCTTCGACGGTCCGGAAGACTATCACCACCGCATCGACGACGAGTCGCTCGCCATCGACGAACACTGCATCCTGTTCATGCGCGGCGCGGGCCCCATCGGTTATCCGGGCGCCGCCGAAGTCGTCAACATGCGCGCGCCGAACTACCTGCTGAAGCGCGGCGTCACCTCGCTGGCCTGCATCGGCGACGGTCGTCAGTCGGGTACGTCGGGGTCGCCCTCCATCCTCAACGCCTCCCCGGAAGCCGCGGCGGGCGGCAACCTCGCCATCCTGAAAACGGGCGATATGGTGCGCGTCGATCTCAACGCCAACACCGTCAACGTACAGATCTCGGACGCCGAAATCGCCGAGCGCCGCGCCGCCCTCGAAGCCGCCGGCGGCTTCCAGTACCCGGCGCACCAGACGCCGTGGCAGGAAATGCAGCGTGGCGTCGTCGGTCAGATGGGTTCGGGGATGGTGCTCGAAAACGCCGTCAAGTATCAGCGCATCGCTCAGGTAGGTGTCGGCGTTCCGCGCGACAACCACTAGGCTTGAAGGTTCGCAGGGGCACCGTCCCCGCACCCGATACCGGGAACAAAAAAACCGCCGGAGTTTCCCACTCCGGCGGTTTATTCGTTTCACTTCTATCATAGCTCCCCACCTCCGGTGGGGAGGGGGACCGCACGAGCGAACGTAGTGAGTGAGATGTGGGGGTGGGGGTTCTTGCTGATTGACAACACACAAAGCGGGTTGACGTATTTAAAGACACCCCACCACCATCTTCGCTGCGCTCGACGGTCCCCCTCCCCGCACTTCGTGCAGGGAGGTATAAGTAAAATCACTCCGCCACCTGCACCACCGCCAGCACCTGACTATGCAAAGCCAGCGGCATCCGCGCCAAAACCGCGAACAGGGCAAGCATGGACCCGATCATGGTGGCGATGGCCGAAGCCCGGCGCTCCGCCGGCACCACCCGCGCCGTCATCAGCAATCCGTAATTGGCCGCCACCGCACAGGCGATATTGCAGATTGTGCCGCACGAGATCGTCCGGGTGCAGCGGCTGGCCGTTTCGCGTCGATGGCGAGGTACGCGAATATCCCGTCACCGGCAATCTGAAGATCAGCGACGGCGAAAGCCTGCTGGCCACGGTTCTGGATGGGCTCGGACTGGCCTATATGGCCGATTTCATGGTCCGCGACGACATCGCCGCCGGACGGCTGGTGTCCGTACTCGATGCCTTCAACACCGGTGAAACAGAGGAAATGCACGCCGTCTGGCTGGGTCAGGGCCGGCAGACCCATATGCCGGGCCGCATCCGCGTCTTTCTCGACTTCCTGAGCGAACGCATAGTCTTCACCTGACAAGTTTTTCGGCGCCACATGTCGAATACGCGCAAAATAATACCGCGCGCACCGCTTTACCTCCGAACATTTTTCGCGAGGCTCTTAAAGTAAACGTGATTTTTACATTTGGATACCTAGATGTAGAGACAGTACGCTCCTTTTCATCGGTGCCGCCAATGTCGATTCGCCTGCGCCTCATGGCCCTGATTGCTTCCTTCGGTGTCATGTCCCTTATCATAACCGGTCTGGCGCTGATGTCGCTGCAACGGTACAAAACCATGATGGGAGAATATGGCGCGGCCTATGAACATGCCTACGACATCCAGCGGATGAACTATCTGGTCAGCAATGTCGTGATGGAATCGCGCGGCGTCTATATCGCCCAAAGCCCCGCCGAAGCCCGCACCTACGCCCGCAACCTCTCGCACAATCTTGATGCCTTTCAGAACGCGCTGGGCGTCTGGCAGCGGTCAGACAACCCCGAAGCCCGCCGGCGCTACGCCACCATCGCGCCGGCCGCACGAGACTTCATCAATATCCGCCGGGAACTGGTGAGACTGGCCGAAGCCGGCCAACAAGCCGAAGCCATGGCGCTGGGCATCTCCAGCCGTCAGGACCGTATCCGTCTTCAGGAGCGGCTGGACCTGCTGGTGACCGAAGCGCGCAGAGATCTGACCCGCACGCAGGCTCAGGCCGCCGCCTTTTCAGAAAAACGGGGTCAGACCTTTCTGATCGTCGCTCTCCTGTCCATCGCCAGCATTGTCGGCGTCTCCACCTGGCTGATCCTGCACTTCATCACCCGCCCGCTGCGCCAGGTCGCCGGCACCATTATCGGCCTGTCGGAAGGCAAGCTCGACACCCCCGTGCCTGAAAGCCAGGGCAAGGACGAGATGGCCGACGTGTGGCGGGCGCTGGCGCGCCTCAAGGCCCACGCTATCGAGGCCGAGAAGATCGTCGAAGCCCAGCGCGAAACCGAACGTCAGCAGGCGCTGGAAGCCCGTCAACTCATTCTGGATTAAACCGTCTTACGGTAAATCGTCGAGCGGTGGATGCCGAGCGCCCGCGCCGCCGCGCTGACATTGCCCCCGTGGGCCTCCAGCGCCCGGCGGATGGCGGCGGTTTCCACATCGTCCAGCCGCCCTTCGGCCAATACAGGCCCCGCGCCGTCTCCATCGCAGCGCGCATGATAGACCCGGCCTTCGTGGTCGCGCAGTTGCGATGCCCCGGGATTTAAGCCGCCCCCCGCTGTCGTGACATCGAACAACTCGTCGAAGCGCAGGCGGTCGAGATCGTCCCAGTTGCGCCCCATGAGCGACAGGCCGCGCCGGTTGGCGGCGACCACCACATTATCCCGAAAGACCAGTATGCCCTCGCGCGCCGCCCCCAGCAGACTGGAATCGCTGTGGAAGCGCAGGGTCTGGCACGCCTCGAAGCCCTCGCGAAACAGACGATGCTCGATCTGCTCGACCGCCAGCCGCATCAGGCCCAGCATATGCGCGCCCTGCACGCTGGCCGGGGTCGAAATGTCGAGCACCCCCAGCACCGCCCCGCGCGGATCGATGATCGGCGTCGCGGCGCAGCTTAAGACCTTATGCGCCTGAAAATAATGCTCGGCGCCGTTGACCGCCACCGGCCGGCGTTCGGCGATGGCCGTGCCGATGGCGTTGGTGCCGGTGCCGTCCTCGCTCCACAGGACGCCGGGGCGCAGCGCCACCTCCGCCGCCTTGCCCGCAAAGCCGGCATCCCCCACCGCGTCGAGGATTTCACCGCGCGCATTGGTCAGGATGACGATGCCCGAAAGCTCGCGCGCCTCGGCGTGCAGAGCATCCAGCTCCGGCCGCGAAATACGCCGCAGCGCCTCATGCTTTTCATGCAGTTGCCGCACATCGGTGACGGACGGTGCTTCGGTGCGCGGATCGGCGGCGGCGTTCAGGCCCATATCGGCGCAGCGTATCCACGAGCGCAGGATGGCGTGACCGACCTGATCGACAGGCAGGCTGCGCTGTTCGAAAAACGCCTTTCGCGCCGCTTCGACGCGGGCCGGATCGGTCTGGGTCATCGTTTCCTGCCATCTTTATCGCTCTTGCCGTCATTATGCGCCCGCTTTGCGGCCCTGTCATCTGTCGCAGAATGCGACACGGGCGCGCGGTCTGATGCAGGCTGCGACAGCAAGGGTTTTCACGGTTTCACAATGCGCGTGATGCTGCGCCGCGTCATGGCGGTCATGACTTTACGCCCCCTCGCCCGCGGGCGCAGGCTGGCGGTCTCAGGGGGCAACCGCCCAAAGGGTCAGACTCCCAAAGGGTCAGACTAAGGATCAGACAAATGACCAAGCACGAACGCGACATTTCCGCCGCCACGCCCTTCAAGAACCGCTACGGCAATTTCATCGGCGGCGAATGGCTGGAACCGGTCAACGGCCGCTACATGGACAATATCTCACCGGTCAACGGCCGGAAGCTGTGCGACGTGCCGCGCTCGGACGCGCAGGACATAGCGCGCGCGCTGGACGCCGCACATAAGGCCAAGGCCGCCTGGGGCCGGACCTCGGTCACCGAGCGCTCGAACATCCTGCTCAAGATCGCCGACCGCATCGAGGCCAATCTGGCGACCATCGCCGAGGCCGAAACCTGGGATAACGGCAAGCCACTGCGCGAAACCACCGCCGCCGACATCCCGCTGGCCATCGACCATTTCCGCTACTTCGCCGGCTGCATCCGCGCGCAGGAAGGCTCGATCGGTGAACTGGATCACGACACGGTCGCCTATCACTTTCATGAGCCGCTGGGTGTGGTGGGTCAGATCATCCCGTGGAACTTCCCCATCCTGATGGCGGCGTGGAAGCTGGCCCCGGCGCTGGCCGCCGGCAATTGTATCGTGCTGAAACCCGCCGAACAGACCCCGGCCTCGATCCTCGTCGTCGCCGAACTGATCGCCGACCTGCTGCCGCCGGGCGTGCTCAACATCGTCAACGGCACCGGCATCGAAGCCGGCGCGCCGCTGGCCAAGAGCGACCGCATCGCCAAGATCGCCTTCACCGGCTCGACCGCCGTCGGTAAGGAGATCATGCGTTCCGCCGCCGACAACCTGACCAACATCACGCTGGAACTGGGCGGCAAGTCGCCCAACGTCTTCTTCGCCGATGTGATGGACGAAGACGACGCCTTTCTCGACAAGGCGCTGGAAGGCTTCGCCTTCTTCGCCCTCAATCAGGGTGAGGTCTGCACCTGCCCGTCGCGGGCGCTGGTCCACGAGTCGATCTACGACGCCTTTATGGAAAAGGCGATCAAGCGCGTCGAGGCCATCACTCAGGGCGATCCGCTGAACATGGGCACGATGATCGGCGCGCAGGCCTCGCTGGAGCAGTACGAGAAGATTCAGCGCTATCTCGACATCGGCAAGTCGGAAGGCGCGAAGGTGCTGACCGGCGGCGAGGCCAACCGCCTCTCCGGCGACCTGAAGGACGGCTTCTACATCAAGCCGACCATTTTCGAAGGCCACAACAGGATGCGCGTCTTCCAGGAGGAGATCTTCGGCCCGGTCGTCTCGGTGACCACATTCAAGACGGTGGAAGAGGCCATCGAAATCGCCAATGATACGGTCTACGGCCTCGGCGCCGGGGTGTGGAGCCGCGATATGAACACGGCCTACCGCGCCGGGCGCGGCATCGAGGCGGGGCGTGTGTGGACCAACTGCTATCACGCCTATCCGGCCCATGCGGCCTTCGGCGGGTACAAGCAGTCGGGCATAGGCCGCGAAACGCACAAGATGATGCTGGACCATTATCAGCAGACAAAGAACATCCTCGTTTCGTACCAACCGTCGAAGCTCGGCTTCTTCTGATCCTCCCCCCGTGGCGCGTCCCTGCAAAAAAGCGCTGCGGACCGGTGCGGCGGCCTCCCCTGCCGCCGCGCCATTTTTTACATTCCCCTCTTTCCCCGCGCGCCCTAACTCCCTATATTGGAAACGTTCTCTTGGGAACTATGGGGATAAACGCCCACGTAATAAGCGGACTGGACCCGGGTGCGATTCCCGGCGGCTCCACCATTTCCCTCCGTTCGCGGAGCTTATATGGGGCCGATCAGCATCGACAGACGTGTAAAGGTGTAGCCTTCCCTCAGTGTGAGCCTCTGTGATCGGCTCAAACCTATAGTTGCGAACGATAACTTCGCTTCGGATCAAGCTCTTGCTGCGTAATGCGGCGGATCTAATCCACCTTAAGTCCTAGGGATTAAGCTCCCTAGGCGGGGCCCGGCGAGGGCCTGGCAACAGAACCTCGCCACTTCCTCCCAGATTTGAAGCAGGCCCTCGCTTTTTTGAGAGCTTGGGGGCCTGGCAACAGAACCTCGCCACTTCCTCCCGGATTTGAAGCAGGCCCTCGCTTTTTTAAGAGCTTGAGGGGCCTGGCAACAGAACCTCGCCACTTCCTCCCAGATTTGAAGAAGGCCCTCGCTTTTTTTGAGAGCTTGGGGGCCTGGCAACAGAACCTCGCCACTTTCTCCCCCATCCTCACCATCACAAGTCGGGGAAATGTCCCGACTGCGGGCATTTTGCTGTTTTGTTTCAGCCGCACCATGCTAAGTCTTGGGCGAGTCAAACACCCCAACAGCAGGTATCCCGCCCGACATGACCGATACGCCGTCCGTCATCGACCATATGGACTACGCCACCCTGACCCAGAATGCGCTGCGCGGCGTCATCCGCGACGCGCTGGTCAAGGCGTCCCACCCGCAGGGCCTGCCTGGAGATCACCACTTCTACGTCACCTTCCTGACGCGCGCCGAAGGGGTGACCCTCCCCGACGACCTGCTCAAGCGTTATCCGCGCGACATCACCATCGTGCTCCAGCATCAGTACCGCGAACTGAAGGTCGACGGCGACCGCGTCAGCGTGACCCTCAGCTTCGGGGGCGTGCCCAAGGTGCTGCGCTTCCCGCTGTCGGCCATCACGCGCTTCTATGACCCCAGCGTGCAGTTCATCCTCGAATTCGACGTCGAGGAACCGCTGGAAGCCAACGACGATTCGGGAGTCGACGCCGAAGCCCCACAGGTTGACGCGGTTGAAACGCCCGATCCCGATCCGGACGCCCCGGCGCCGGACACGGGTCCGAAGGTCGTCTCGCTCGACCAGTTCCGCAAGAAATAGCCGCCGCCTTCCCGCAGGGTTCCGCCGCATGCCGAAACCGTCTGCCCGCCTGAAACTGACGCTGGCCGCCGCCCTTGCGGCGCTGAGCCTCGGTGTATCCGCCGTAGCCGCCACACCCGTGCCACCCGTCGAACCGCCCCCGGTGCAGACTCAGGTTCAGACTCAGTCGGCAACAACGCCGGTCGCCCCGCGTCAGCGTTCCGCGCCGCGCCGCGCGACGCCCGCGCTCGTACCTGTAACCGCCGTAGAGTCCACGACCACGAACCGCCCGGTCAGCCCGGAAGACATCGAATCCTTCACCGACGCCACCGTCTCGGCCCTGATGCAGCGCGACCACGTGCTGGGCGTCACCGTCGCCGTGGTGCAGAACGGCACCCCTCTGCTGATCAAGGGCTACGGTTACGACCGCCTGACGCCGCGCCGCCCGGTCGATGCGCAGTCCAGCCTCTTCCGCATCGGCTCGATCACCAAGACCTTCACCTGGATCGCCGTGCGTCAGGAGGTCGAGGCCGGGCGCATCAAGCTCGACGGCCCCGTCGTCGCCTATCTGCCCGAAGACATTTTCGGCAAGGACCGCCGTTTCAAGCCGGTGCGTATGCGCGACCTGATGGCCCATACGGGCGGTTTCGAGGACACGTCGCTGGGGCATCTGTTCCGTCTCGACGACGGGCGCATCGAATCGACCGACACCTATTTCCGCCGCCACGCGCCTCAGCGTCTGCGCGAGCCGGGCAGCTTCGCCACCTATTCCAATTACGGCGCGGCGTTGGCGGCACGAGCCGCGGCGCACACCGCCGAAGCGCAGGACGTGCCGACCCTGATGGAGGCGCGCCTGTTCCGTCCGCTGGGGCTGACCTCGACCACCCTGCGCGAACCCTACGACCCCGCCCTGATCCACCCCAATGCCGCCGCCGAAGGCCTGCCCGCGCCTATGCCCGGAGGCCTGTCGGATCGCCTGTCGCAGGGCTTCGTCTGGGACGGCGCGACCTTCCGCCCGCAACCCTTCGACCACGCTTTGCCCATGGCCGGCGCGCTGGGCGCCTCGTCCACCGCCCCCGACATGGCGCGTTACATGTCGCTGCTGCTCGGCAACGGCCATTTCGACGGCGTAACCCTGTTCGGCCCGTCCTCGGCCCAGGCCTTCCGCTCGCCGCTGTTGACCATGCCCAAGGGTTACAACGGCTGGGCGTCGGGCTTCCGCATCGGGGAAACGGCGCAGGGCCTGAAAACCTACGGCCACAGCGGCGCGACCCTGTGGTTCAACGCCAATATGATCCTCGTGCCGGAGCTGGGGCTGGGCATCTTCATCGCCGCCAATACCGAGACCGGCGACACCCTGACGCGCGCCTATCCGGAACTGCTGATCCGCCACGTCGAGGGCGTGGTGACCCCCGCCCCGCGCCAGCCGGCCCAGACCTACGCCGCCGATCGCGCCTATTACGACTCGTTGCGCGGGGCCTATGTCTCGACGCGGCGCGCCTATGGCGGGCTGGAAGGCGCGGTGACCCGCCTGATCAACACGGTCGATGTCGATGTCGATGCGCAGGGCCGCCTGATCGTCGCGGCGCCGGACGGAGCCTCGGCCTATGCCGCCACCGCCGCGCGCGGCTTCTTCATCCCGCAGGAGATCAATCCGCTGGGGCCGCAGATCGGCAATGACGGCCTGCATTTCCTTTTCAAGCCCGAAGGTGGGCGCGCCACGGCCTTCGAGACCAGCGCCAACATGGCGCGTTATGAGCGTGTCGGCTGGTTCCACCGCCCTTCGACCCTGTATTTCCTCACCGCCGTCATGCTGGGCTCGTGCGTGCTAGTGCTGATGGGGCTCAGCCGCGTCGGCCAGCGCGAGCACCCGACCGACCCGCAGGTGGCCGCGACGTGGATTTCCTACGCCACCGCCGCCGTGTGGATACTGGCCATCGCCCTGTTCAATAGCTGGCGTCAGGGCCTGACCGGCGACCCCAGCGCCCTGTTCACCCGCTGGCCCAGCGGCCAGTTGCAGATGGCCTCGTGGCTGGCGGTCATGGCCTCTCTGGCGACATTGTTCCAACTGGGCAATCTGTACCGCGTTTACGAAGAGGCGCACTACCACGCCGACGGCTGGGCCCTGTGGCAGAAGGCGGCGCACACGGCGCTCAATATCGGCTGGCTGTCCTATGCGGTTTTGCTGATGGCCTGGGGTGCGTTGACGCCGTGGGGGTAAAGAGTCTCTCCCCTGATTTCAGGGGAGGTGGGTTTCACCGTTTCAGCGCATAGACCCGGATGTGGATCTGCTCGCGTTCGCCCTCGAAGCGCTCGACCAGCAGTCGCGCTACCTGACTGTCGTCGTGAAAGACGAACCCCTTGATGGCGTCCAGCAAGGCCTTGGCCAGATTGTCGAGGTCCATCCACGGCGGATCGCCGACGTGCTCCATGCGGATTTCCACCGCATAGTCGCCCCAAGCCGGACGCGACCCGCGCCATTCCTTGCGGAAGAACTCATAGACCAGCGGCTTGTAATATTTGGCCTGCGTCGTCAGGCCATCGATATAAAGCTCGATCCCCTCTTCCGTCTCCCGTGCGCGCACCTTGCCGAAGATCGTCCAGGTCATGCGGGACGCCCATAGGCCTGTTCGATCCACACGGCGGCCAGACGTTTGAAATCAAAAAAGGTCACTTCATTCGGCCCCAGACGGCTTTCATGGCAAAGCGCGGAAAAGCTGTCCATAAATTCGGCATATTCCGCCGCAATCACCCCACCGCCCGGCACCTCGGTCAGACGCCCCTCGGTGCGCAGCCAGACGGCGATCTGGGTAATCAAGGCGGCCGCGCCACCGTCATAGGTGCGTATATCCTGCCCCGCAATGTCGGAAAGGAACTTCTGATAGCGAAACGCCTTGGTATCGAGCACCAGAGCCGTCTTGGCCCTCTGTTTCCGCCCCCCGAAACTGTGCGCGCCGAGAAACAGCCCCAACTCGAACGGCATGTTGAAACGCGGCAGCGGAAAATCCGCATCGTGCTGCGGATCGCCATAAAGACCGGTGTAGGAAATATCATGGATGCCGAACCGGCACTCGGTGATCAGCCGGCAGATCTTGCCATAGCGGCTTTCGCCTGAATTGTCGGCCTCCAGTGCGCAGCGCGGCTCAAGGCCCGACCGCAGAACCGTATAGGTTATGGCCCAGAAACGAGCCTTGTAATCCGTGGAGAACGGACAGTTGATGAAGACGTCCGTTGCATTCATCCCGGCGTATCAGTCCTTGGACTTCACCGCATCGGCCTGCGCCTGACGGACCGCCGCCACCGCCTTGCGCGCCTGAGCCAGGGTAATATTGTCCACCCGGCCTTTGGGGCGCAGAATCTTGATCCCTTCCTTGGTCACACCAAGATAGGTCTTGCGGGCATTGGAAAGATTATGCGCCGTATCTGCCATGTCCTCAATATCCGTCCGAAGCGCCTGAAAATCAAGATATGCGCGTAAATAAGCCTAACGCGCGGCCCTCACCGGCACCTCGATATCGCAGACCGAAAAGTCCGCGCCCTTTTCCGCGCGCTTCGTCTTCACCAGCGCCGCGAAGGCCGCGCCATCGGTGTTCATGATCTCCAGTTCTGGACGTTCGGGGGCCGGGATATCGGCCAGCACGCGCACCTTCGTCATGGCGTCGGGTGCGGCCGGCGGCTCGCCGACTGTCAAAGCCGCCAGCGCGTCGAAACCGGACACCACCCGCCCGACCACCGTATAGTCGCGATCGAGGCGCGGCACCGTATCGCGCATCAGATAAAGCTCGCTGTTGGCGGAGTTCTTCGGCTCGTCATCGCGGCCCATGCCGATCACGCCGCGGCAATGCGTGCCCCACGCCCTGACCGCCCGGGGCAGGTCTTTGGGGGGCGGCATGTGCAGGTCGTTCATCGCCACATAGGGCACGGCGCCGATAAAGCCGGTCGTCGCCCCGGCGGGCTTCGCCACCACCGTATGTGGCACCGCCTCGGTCAGCTTGAAAACCGATTCCAGCGGCAGGTTGGGCAGGTCGCTCTTGCCGCCGTCGCGATTGTTGGGATTGCCGGTCTGAGCCACGAAGTGCGCGATGACGCGATGGAACAGCAGCCCGTCATAAAAGCCGCGCCGCGTCAGCACCTTAATGCGCTCGACACCCAGCGGAGCGATCTGCGGAGCCAGGGCTATGATCACGCGCCCCTGGCTCGTCTCCATAACCAACGTATTGTCGGCATCCAGCGGCTTCCAGTCTTGAGCCGTCGCTGCCGATGCCATCACCCCCAGCGCCACCGCGAATCCCGCCCCCCAAGCCTTCATCACGCCCTCTCCACAAAGCTGTCGATGACCTTTTTCTCGCCCGAAACGTCGAAATTGACCACCAGCTTGTTGCCTTCGGTCTCCACCACCTGCCCATAGCCGAACTTGGTGTGGAAGACGCGGGTGCCGACGGTCAGCCCCTTGGCCGGCTGCGGCTTGACGGCGGCCTGCCGGTGCGGTTGGGGCTTTCTCTCCAGCCGGCTCATATCAACGCCGGACAGGCGATCGCTGAAGCGCGCTTCGGTTTTGCTCTCGCTTTTGGTGTGGTTCGGCTGATAGCCGGCGCGATCCCAACGGCTTTCCTGCGACTGCCAGCCGGCCTGATTATAGCCGGTCTGCGAGGTCGCCTCGACATTGTCGATCGGCATTTCGTCGATGAAGCGCGACGGTATCTGGCTGGTCCAGCGTCCGAAAACCTGACGATTGGCCACAAAGCTCACCCGCGCCAGTTCGCGCGCCCGCGTCAAACCGACATAGGCCAGCCGCCGCTCTTCTTCGAGCCCTTTCAGGCCGGTTTCGTCCAGCGAGCGCTGCGACGGAAAGACGCCCTCCTCCCAGCCCGGCAGGAAGACGACGGGGAATTCCAGCCCCTTGGCGGCGTGCAGGGTCGAGATACGCACGCTGTTCTCACCGCCCTCACGGTCGATATCCATGACCAGCGACACGTGCTCCAGATAGGATTCGAGGGTCTCGAAATCCTGCATGGAATTCATCATTTCCTTGAGATTGTCGATGCGCGTGGCGCCCGACACCTTGTCGGCGCGCTGCATGTCGTAATAGCCGCTCTCGGTCAGCACCCTGTCGAGCAGATTGTCGTGCGACGTGTCTTTCAGGGCCGCCACCCAGCGGTCGTAATCGCGCAGGAAGGCGACCAGCGGCGTTTTGGCCCGCGCCGGCAGTTCGTCGGTCTGCACCAGATCGCGCACGGCGACCATGACGCTCTGCCCGCCCAGACGCGCCTGCATCAACAGCTTCTGCACCGTGGCGTCGCCGATGCCGCGCTTGGGCACATTGACGATGCGCTCAAACGCCAGGTCGTCGTCCTCGGACTGGATCAGGCGCAGATAGGCGATGGCGTCGCGGATTTCGGCGCGCTCGAAAAAGCGCGGGCCGCCGACCACCGTATAGGGGATCTGCAGCATCAGGAAGCGCTCTTCGAAGGCGCGCATCTGGAACGAGGCGCGCACCAGCACGGCCACGTCGGAATAGGCCCGTCCGTCTTTGCGCAGACGCTCGATGTCCTCGGCGATATTTTGCGCCTCGGCCGCGCCGTCCCACAGACCCTGCACGCGCACCTTTTCGCCGCCCTGCTGATCGGTGAAGAGGGTCTTGCCCAGACGCGCGCTGTTGGCGCGGATCAGGCCCGACGCCGCCGACAGAATATGCTGGGTCGAGCGGTAGTTGCGCTCCAGCCGGATGACCTTGGCCCCCGGATAGTCGCGCTCGAACTTGAGGATATTGTCGACCTCGGCCCCGCGCCAGCCGTAGATCGACTGATCGTCGTCGCCGACGCAGCACAGGTTGCGATTGGCGTTGGTCAGGATGCGCAGCCACAGATACTGGGCGATATTGGTGTCCTGATACTCGTCCACCAGCACGTATTTGAAGCGACGGTGATAGTGTTCGAGGATGTCCGGATGCTCGCTGAGGATTTTCAGCGTGTGCAGCAGCAGGTCGCCGAAGTCGCAGGCATTGAGCACCCGCAGGCGCTCCTGATACTCGGCGTAGATTTCCGGCCCCTTGTTGAAGGCGAACTGCGCGCCTTCGTCGGCGGTCATCTTCATGACCTTGTCCGGCGTCAGTCCCTTGTTCTTCCACTGATCGAGGAAGTGCGCCATCAGCTTGGGCGGGAAGCGCTTGGTGTCGATGCGCCGCGCCTCCATGATCTGTTTCAGCAGGCGCGTCTGATCGTCGTCGTCGATGATGTTGAAGCTCGACTTCAGCCCGACCAGATCGGCGTGACGGCGCAGCATCTGGGCGGCGATCGAGTGGAAGGTGCCGAGATTCGACAGGCCTTCCGCCGAAGGACCGACCAGCCGCGCCGTGCGTTCGCGCATCTCGCGCGCCGCCTTGTTGGTGAAGGTGACGCAGAGAATCTCCCACGGCCGTGCCAGACCCTGGGCAAGGATGTGCGCGATACGCGTAGTCAGGACCCGCGTCTTGCCGGTGCCCGCGCCGGCGAGAACCAGCACCGGGCCTTCGGTCGAACGCACCGCGTCGGCCTGCTCGGCATTGAGCCCCTTGAAGAAATCGGCATTGAATGAGGCCCCGTTGACCGAGGCCCGCTGGCTGATGGGAATGGAAACGTCTTCGTTCATGCCGCCAGTCTAGCCCGTTCCCCGGACGGAACCAAACGGAAACATCAACCCGGACGGCTTATACACAGGGCGACCCGGGATTGGCCCCCGATCAAATCCCTGCTCAGGCCGGTTCGAGCTTGCGCTTCTTGCTGCCCCCGGCCTTTTGCTGCACGAAGGCCAGGGCCGACAGACGGCAGAACGAGGCCAGCAGGCTTTCGCCCCGCTTCGTGTCCAGTTCGGCAATCAGCGCCGCCAGACTAATTCGACGCTCTTTCGCCATCGATTCCAGAACCGCCCAAAACTCAGGCTCCAGCGCCACAGAGGTCGCGTGCCCGGCAAGATTAACCGACCTCTTTCTTAAACCCGGCATAGTGTCCCTCCTGTCCAGGTAACGATCGACAACGCCACTTCCCCGGATAGCGCCGTCACATGTCCAAACTCAATTAAAAAAAGGCGCTTCGCTCAACAAACCCACAGGCTTTTATTGTGGTAATATTAAACCGCAATCCCCAAATACTGAGGCAAAGTCTTCGCAGTTTACATGAAAACGTCAACTGTTTTCATTTTTGTCTGTCAGCGAGAGGACCTGCGTCTCCAGCCGACGGGCCTTCAAAGCCTCGTTTTCACGGGCCTGTTTACGCAGATGACCCGGCAATCCGAAGATGACGCGGTTCTGCTCGGCGTCCGCCTTTTCGCGTTCACGCCTGCGGTTCTTGCGTACCTTGTTCAGATTGACGACTTCGCTCACGCGCATCTCCGCCGGTACATTTTTTAAACGCTCGTCGCCGGTTCGTTCATTATACTACGATACCGTTACGGATGAAAGAAAATTAAGCTGCCCACATCCGATAAAGCCTTTATAATTAAAATGAAAACATTGTTATCAAAAAGCGTCGTGTTTTTGGCTGCTCACCCAACGGAAAGACCTGAATGACTCTTATGCTGAACATCCTGTGGTTCGTCTTCGGCGGCTTTCTGGCCGGCCTGGCCTGGTGCCTGGGCGGGTGCCTGCTGGCCATCACCATCATCGGTCTGCCTTGGGCCGGCGCGGCCTTCCGCATCGCTGGTTTCAGCTTTTTTCCCTTCGGAAAAACTATCGTCGATCGCGATATTCATACCGGTCAGAACGATGCCGGCACCGGCGGCGCAGGCATGTTGATGAACATCGTCTGGATCCTTCTGGGCGGCTGGTACATCGCTCTGGGCCATCTGATTCTCGCCGTGGCGCAGGCGATTTCGATCATCGGCATCCCTTTCGCCATCAAGAACGTGCAACTCGCGTGGCTGGCGCTGGCCCCGGTCGGCAAAATCGTCATTGAAAAGCCCTGATCCCGGCCTGTAAATGTCCGGAAAACGGTTTCCGGAGACGCACATGGACTTGGATAGACGCGCCCTGATGACGGCAGGGCTTGGCGCGGGCCTCGCCTCGGCTACAGTTTCGGCTTCTGGCGCGCTGGCTCAAACCGCAGAACTGAAAAATCTCGAAGGCGCGGTCCTGCCGGCGGAAACGACCGAATATATCGATCTGTGGCCGAACGGCCCGGCGGGCCTGCTCAAGGCCGATCTGGCCGAGGTGGTCAAGACCTCGCCCACCCCGCCGCCGCGCCGGCTGGTCAACGGCGTCGTGCGTCCGCGACTGGCCGTCTATCGTCCGGAAAAGCCCAATGGCGCGGCCATGCTGGTGATTCCCGGCGGCGGCTACACCTATATCTCGGTCGATCACGAAGGTCACAATGTCGGCCGCGTGCTGTCGGCGGCCGGCATCACCGTATTCGTCCTCTATTACCGCCTGCCCGCCGAAGGCTGGGCCGACGCCTCGGACGTGCCGCTGATGGACGCCCAGCGCGCCATGCGCCTGATCAAGGTCAAGGCGAAGGATTACCGGGTCGATCCGGCGCGCGTCGGGGTCATGGGCTTCAGCGCCGGCGGACACCTGTGCGCCTCGCTGGCCACCGGCTACGGCGCGCCGGTCTATCCGGCTGTCGACATCATCGATACGCAGGACGCGCGTCCGGCGATTTCCGCCCCTATCTACGCCGTCATCTCGATGAAGCCCGGCCTGACCCACGCCGGCTCGCGCGGCAACCTGATCGGGGCGAACGCCAACGCAGACCTAACGGCTCGCTATTCGACGGAAAACCACGTCACGGCCCAGACGCCCCCGACCTTCCTGCTGCACGCCGAAGACGACGGCGCCGTACCGGTCGACAATACGCTGGCCTTCCGCGCCGCGCTGAAAACCGCCGGCGTGCCGGTCGAAACCCACCTCTTCCCCAAGGGCGGCCACGGTTTCGGCATTCTGAATCCGGTCGTGCCGTGGAGCGGGTTGTTCCTGCACTTCGCCCGTCAGCAGGGGCTTTACGCCTGAATATGCCTGATACACAACTTACCCCAGGGTCAATTGTAACCTTGTTAAATACTTTTCATGACTCAGGTTTAATTTGACCCGAAACGACTATTGCGGGATTTGTGATCATACACGGTCCGCTTTTCGGGCTTGTGGTTGGTGGAATCCTTTGTTCATGCGCGTATTTGTCTGCACCTCCCTGATACTGCTGACGCCGCTGATCTTTCCGGGCGCGGCGCTGGCCGGTGAAAACCGCATCGAACTGCACAACCTCGCCGCCCGCGTGGTGGTGGTGGCTCAGTCGCGTCAGGACGTGGATGTGCGCATCAAATCCGGCGCGAAGACCATGCCGCAGGTGACCCTGCGCCGTCAGGGCGACCGCGTCGTCGTCAACGGCAATGTCGGCGGCCGCAGCCAGTCGTGCGGCGGCAGCGGCCCCAGCATCTTCGCCTTCAACATGGGCGACAAGAACGTCACCACGGTCAAGGTCGCCGGCATGGGACAGGTCAACCTGTCCGACCTGCCGACCGTTTATGTCTATGCGCCGCAGGATCTGGAAGTCGTCAGCCACGGCGCGGTCTATGGCAATGTCAGCGACGCGAGCAACCTGAAGCTCAGCCTGCACGGCTGCGGCGACTGGACTATCGGCCCGGTGCGCGGCAATCTCACCGTGCTCAGCACCGGCTCCGGCGACATTCAGGGTGCCAATGCCGGCGACAGCGAGATCATCAGCGCCGGATCGGGCGACGTGCATATCGGCTCCGTGCGCGCGCTGAAGCTGTCGCAGTCGGGGTCGGGCGATGTCGGCGTCGGTGCGGTCAGCGGCACCCTGTCCGCCGCCACCGCCGGGTCGGGCGACGTCAGCATCGGCACGGTCAGCGGACCGGTGGAGATCAGCGTGGCGGGGTCGGGCGACGTGACCGTGGCCAAGGGCCGCGCCTCGACGCTCAAGATCGCTCTGGCCGGATCGGGCGACGTGCATTTCGGCGGCGAGGCCCGCATGGTCGAAGCCGCCGTGGTCGGCTCAGGCGATATCTTCGTGGCCCGCGCCACGGGAACGGTTCAGAAGAAAGTCCTGGGCTCCGGCGACGTCAATATCGGCGGACACTGAGCCTTACCTTAGCTGAATTCGTCGGCGTCACGCAGCTTCTGACGCACCGCCGCGCGCAGGACCGACACGCCGACGATCAGCGGCGCCAGCGCCAGCACATAGGCTTTGCGCCACACCGTATCGGCGCGCTTGCGGAAATAATAGACCAGCCCCAGCCCCTTGTTCATCTCGACAAAGACCGGATCGACGCGCGAAGTATGGCCCTCGTGCACGACCTCGGCCGTGGGATGGAAGAGCACAGCGCCGCCCCTCTTGCGAATGCGCCAGCACAGATCGACGTCCTCGACATGCAGGAAGAAGCGCGTATCGAA
This sequence comes from Asticcacaulis sp. AND118, assembly GCF_020535245.1. GTDB lineage: Bacteria > Pseudomonadota > Alphaproteobacteria > Caulobacterales > Caulobacteraceae > Asticcacaulis. Next base: position 2,247,838 of record NZ_CP084910.1, read on the forward strand.
ACCGCCGACCGAGATGAAATCAGCGCGCGCGATGCAGAAGCACGCCCCGGAGACGGTCGCCACCGGCGAGGGCGCGTCGGGCAGCGGGTCGGTCTCACGGTGGATTTCGTAACGGTCCAGAAAGGGCAGAAATTTCGGCAACTTCATCAGGGAGACCAGCGTCGTCACCGGCGTCACCTCGCCGCGGCGCGCGCCGCGCTGTTCCGTACCGTCCGGATTGAGCACCCGCGCACCCACCAGGCACGGACGCGGATGCTTCAAGGCTGTATCGACCATGGTGTCGACCGCGCCGTCGCACAGTATGGCGTCGGGGTTGAGGAAGACGATCCACGGCTGATGGGCCAGTTGCGCGCCCATATTGGCGGCGCGGGCAAAGCCGATATTGCCGTGTCCCTGCACCAGCAGGACGCGCTCATAGGATTCGTCCAGTTCGCGCAGAAGCTCGACCGTGCGCTCGGACGAGCCATTATCGATGAGGATCAGTTGCTTGACCGACGGCTCGGCCAGGACCCGCTCGATCGAATCGAACAGCACCCGGCCGGAGTGATAGGCGATAATGACCACCGTCACGCCGCGGGTGTCACGCGCCGGCAGGACGATGTCCGTTCCGGGCGCCAATACCGCCGCCTCATCCGCCGCCAGCCTTTGTGCGTCAAGCAAATCACGAATAGACGGCGGAAGTGTGCGGTGCATGGATCGGCTTTAAAAAACTTATTTCAAATCAGGCGGCAGGCTTTCGGTACGCAACTGTTCGGCGGCGGCGTCGACCTTGAGAATCGTCTGCCCCTCCTGGCCCAGATAACGCAGGGCCACTTCCCCGGTCTCGGCCTCCTTGCGGCCGACCACCGCGATCACCGGCACCTTGGCCAGCGAATGTTCGCGGATCTTGTAGTTAATCTTCTCGTTGCGCAGGTCCGTGTCAACCCTGAGTCCGGATGAGCGCAATTTTGCCGCGACCTGTTGCGCGTAATCATTAGCATCTGACGTGATCGGCGCCACTACCACTTGTATGGGAGCCAGCCACAGGGGGAACTTACCCCCATAGTTCTCGATCATGATGCCGATAAAGCGCTCGAACGAGCCCAGAATCGCCCGGTGCAGCATCACCGGACGCTGGCGCGAGCCATCTTCGGCAACATATTCGGCCCCGAGGCGTTCGGGCAGCACGTAATCGAGCTGAATCGTGCCGCAGGTCCAGGTGCGGCCAATGGCGTCGCGCACGATAAAGTCGAGCTTGGGCGCATAGAAGGCCCCGTCGCCCTCGGCAATGACGGCCTCGACGCCGGCGGCGCGGGCGGCCTCGGCCATTTGCGCCTCGGCCTTGTCCCAGAACGCGTCAGACCCGGCGCGGACGTCGGGGCGGGTGGCCAGCGCGATATGCTCGGCCTGCATCCCCAGATCGGCATGGACCTGACGGCACAGGCTGATGAACTTCGTCGTCTCCTCGACGATCTGGTCTTCACGGCAGAAGATGTGGGCGTCGTCCTGCGTGAAGCCGCGCACGCGCATCAGTCCGTGCAGCGAACCCGACGGTTCGTAGCGATGACAGGCCCCGAACTCGGCCATACGGATCGGCAGTTCCTTGTACGACCGCAGGCCGACCTTGAAAATCTGCACGTGGCCGGGGCAGTTCATCGGCTTGAGGCTGAGCGTTTCGCCCTCGACCGTTTCACAGACGAACATGTTGGGGCGGTACTTGTCCCAGTGGCCGGACTTTTCCCAGAAGGTGCGGTCCAGCACCTGCGGCGTCTTGACCTCGACATAGCCGGCGGCATCGAGACGACGGCGCATATAGGCCTCCAGCGTCCGCCACAGCGTCCAGCCGTGCGGGTGCCAGAAGACCATGCCGCGCCCTTCTTCCTGCATATGGAAGAGGTTCATCTGACGGCCCAGCTTGCGGTGGTCGCGCTTTTCGGCTTCCTCAAGGCGTGTGAGATAGGCCTGAAGGTCTTCTTCGGAGGCCCAGGCCGTGCCGTAGATACGCTGAAGCTGCGCATTATTGTGGTCGCCGCGCCAGTAGGCCCCGGCCAGCTTGGTCAGCTTGAAGGCCTTGCCGACGAATTTCGACGACGGGAAGTGCGGCCCGCGGCACAGGTCCTTCCAGTTTTCGCCGTGACGGTAGACAGTGATCGTCTCGGTGCCCGGCAGATCACGGATGATCTCGGCCTTATAGTATTCGCCGATCTCCTCGAAGTGCTTGATGGCGTCGTTGCGGTCCCAGACCTCGCGCACGATCTTCTCGTCGCGGTCGACCAGTTCCTTCATCTTCTTTTCGATCTTGGGCAGGTCGTCGAGGCTGAACGGCTCGTCGCGCGCGAAGTCGTAATAGAAGCCGTCCTCGATGGCCGGACCGATGGTGACCTGCGTGCCGGGGAACAGTTCCTGCACCGCCTGCGCCAGCAGGTGGGCGGTGTCGTGGCGGATGACGTCCAGCATGGCCGGATCGTCACGCGTCAGGATTTCGATGCGGGCATTGGCCTCGATCGGGCGATCGAAATCGTAGAGGTCTCCGTCGAGGCGGATCATCGCCGCCTTCTTGGCGAGAGACTTGGACAGACCCTCCGCTATGGTGCGTCCGGTGACGCCCGGTTCATAGGAACGAACGGCGCCATCGGGAAACGTCAGGTCAATCATGTCAGTCACTCTTTCAGTTTGCCCTGTCCCTACTACAGACTAGGACGTTTATGTGGCCGCGCCCCTACGACAGGCGTCGGCAGTTATTTAAGCGTATCCCGAAAAGTGTGAAGCGGTTTTCGGACCAGATACGCGGCACTCTAAATGCCGTCTTTCGGCGGCACCGGATCGTATCCGTGACCACCGCCGGGACGGCACCGGCAGATACGTTTAACCCCCAACCATGAACCTTTTACAGGGCCATGCACGATCAGGGCTTGCGCGGTATATTCCGAACAGGTCGGCGCAAAGCGGCAGGCCTGCCCGATCAGGGGCGACAGCGAGAGCTTATAGGCCCGGAGCCCTGTCTTCACGGCCTTGGCATAGAGACGCCCCATGCGGCAATACCTTTTTGGCGAAAAACAGAGACTTGAGTCATTTTGGACACAAAATCAATGGCCTTAAGCCTTGCCCGCCGCCTCGACCGTGGCTTCCAGCGCCAGCAGTGTCGAGGTGTGGCGCGCCGGGAAGTCCTTCACCGATTTGAAGATGGCGAAGTCGGCGAAACGCTCCGGATAGGCAAAGTCGCCGCCCTTAAGCATGGCCTTCATCGCATCGCGCGCCGCGATCACCTCTGTCACAGGCGCGCCGATAACGCTCTGGCTGAGGATGGCGGCGGAGGCCTGCCCCAGAGCGCAGGCCTCGACCTCCTGCGCGAAATCGGTGATAACGCCGTCGGCGACCTTCACCTCCACATGGATGGTCGAGCCGCACAGCTTCGACACGCGATCGGCGGCGCCATCGGGCGCATCCAGCCGCCCGATATGTTCGAGCTGCGTCGTGCGGCGGAGAATTTCACGGGAATAGAGTTCGTCGATCATTCACTTCCTCCCCCTCGCCCCTACGGGGAGAGGGTGGCGCGTCAGCGCCGGGTGAGGGGGAGTCCGAGGCCAAGCCCCCTCACCCCGACCCTCTCCCCGTAGGGGCGAGGGGGTTTTTGAGCTATATCGCCCCTTCGGCCCTGGCCTTCAAGGCCTCGGCGAATTTGGCGAAGCCCTCGCGCAGATATTTGCGATAACGCTTGCCCTCGCGCTCGGACAGAAAGCCCGAAAACTGCGCGCCGATGGTAAAATCGCAGGCGCTGTCATTGAGAATATTCATCTCGTAGAAGCGGATCAGCGAGCCTTCGTAAAACTTCTTCGGCACGCCGATATGGATGTGCGACAGCGGCGACCAGTCGGCGACGAAGCCGTTGATTTCCCAGTCGCCCAACCCCTCGTAATGCTCCATGAAGCTGACCGGCGCACCGAAGCCCAGCTTGCCGCTGGCCGCCTTATGGATCGGCGACCACTCCGGCCACGCATTTATATTCTCAAGGATTTCATAGACCGTATCGGCCGGAGTCTGGATGCCGACGCGCTTTTCGATTTTTACAGCCATGTCTTACGCCTTCAACTTCCAGGTTGCGCCGGTCGGGCCGTCCATGACCTCGACATTCAGCGCGTTCAGTTCATCGCGGATGCGGTCGGCCTCGGCCCAGTTCTTCGCCGCGCGGGCGTCCTTTCGGGCCACCAGCAGCGCCTCGACCTTGGCCGACAGGTCGTCATCGGCCCCGCCTTGGAACCATTCATCCGGATCAGTTTGCAAGATACCTAGTAACCCACCACACTGAATCAATAAGTCCATATAGGCTTTAGTGTGGAAGCCTCGTTCCTCAATGGGGCCTGCCGCTTCAAACTCCCCTCGCAACATGTCCCTCAAGAGGAACAAATCCGCGATTGCTTGAGGGGTATTCAAATCATCGCAGAGGATACGAACCATTCTGTCGTCACGAGGCTTTATGTAAGCTCCATCGACAGTGTGTCGCTTGATCTCCCAGCCATCAGGTAGGGGGTAAGTTTCGATAACACGCTTAGCCTCGCGCAAAGTGCCGTAAAGACGATCCAGCGTCTTCCGCGTCTGCACCAGCAGGTCCGTGGTCCAGTCCAGCGGCGCGCGGTAGTGCGCCGACAGCAGGGCCAGACGGATCACCTCGCCGGGCCAGTCCTTGATCAACTCATGCACCAGTTGCACATTGCCCAGCGACTTGGACATCTTTTCGGCGTCCATGGTCAGGAAGCCGTTGTGCATCCAGTAGCGGGCGTAGCTCTCTTCCTGATGGCTATGGCCGTGTTGGGCGCAGACCCCCTGCGCGATCTCGTTTTCGTGGTGCGGGAAGATCAGATCGTGCCCGCCACCGTGAATATCGATCGGCAGGCCCAGATTGGCCTCGATCATGGCCGAGCATTCGATATGCCAGCCGGGCCGCCCCTCACCCCAGGGCGACGGCCATTTCGGCTCCCCCGGCTTGGACGGCTTCCACAGCACGAAGTCCTGCGGGTTCTTTTTATAAGGCGCGACCTCGACCCGCGCGCCGGCGATCATGTCGTCCAGCGAGCGGTTCGACAGCGAGCCATAGGCCTTGTACGATTCCACGTCGAAGAGCACATGCCCCTCCGCCGCATAGGCGTGACCGTTGCGGATCAGGGCCGCAATCTGCGCCACGATGGCGTTCATGTTCTGCGTCACGCGGGGCTGGATCGTCGGCGGCAGGGCGTTCAGCGCCGTCATGTCGGCATTGTAGATGTCGGCGAATTTCGAGGTGATGACGTCGATATCGACGCCTTCGGCCATGGCCTTCTGATTGATCTTGTCGTCCACATCGGTGATGTTGCGGGCATAGACGACCGCCTCTTCGCCATAGAGGTGACGCAGCAGACGAAACAGCACGTCGAACACCACCACCGGGCGCGCATTGCCGATATGGGCGTAGTTATAGACCGTCGGTCCACAGACATACATCGTCACGCGCTTCGGGTTTTTCGGAATGAATTCCACTTTTTCGCGTTTGAGCGTGTCGCTGAGTCGCAGTTTCATGACGATTTCTGTTGAACTCCGTGAAGTTTGCCCCATATAGACGCGGCAAGGGTTGGCTTCCAAGCGATTATATCAAAGGCAATCCAAATCCTGCGCAGGATCGTAAACCGCCTGCAAACTTTCAAGGGGTCGTGTGTATGTGACCCCGGCAGAGGGATGCCACGCGTCATTCCGGGACCATCGTCCCGGCGCTACTCGGCCCTCCGGAGACATATGTATGGATAGCCTCGACCCGACCTCCCGCCCGCACAGCGAAGACCCGCTGACCCAGGCTCTGTCTCAGAATCTGGCCCAGAATCTGGCTCAGACGCGCAGCAAGGGTTTTTCCGAAATCCTCAATGTCGAGCGTCCGTCGAAGGAAGAGGCCATGGCCGCCGTGCGCACGCTTCTGGCCTGGGCCGGCGACGACCCCACGCGCGAAGGCCTGATCGATACGCCCAAGCGCGTCGTCGAAGCCTATGACGAATGGTTTTCCGGCTATCAGGCCGATCCGGCCAAGGAACTGTCGCGCACCTTCGAAGACGTGCAGGGCTATGACGACATGGTCATGCTGCGCCATATCGACGTCGAATCGCACTGCGAACACCATATGGCGTCGTTCCTCGGCAAGGCTTATGTCGCCTACATGCCGACCGCCAAGGTGGTGGGCATCTCCAAGATCGCGCGTGTGGTCGAAATCTTCTCCAAGCGTCTGCAGACTCAGGAAACCCTGACCAAGCAGATTGCCGACGCCATCGAACAATCGCTGGCCCCGCTGGGCGTGGCCGTGCTGATCGATGCCGAGCATCAGTGCATGACCACCCGTGGCGTCCACCACAAGAACGTCACCACGGTCACGACGCGTTTCACCGGCGTTTTCAAGACCGATCTGGCCCTGCAAGACCGCTTTATGCGTTTCTGCCAGTCGTAAAGACGTTCATTTCCAGACCTTTCAACGCCCGGTGCCCGCAAGGCCGCCGGGCGTTCGCTTTTAAGTGGTCGCGCAATTTATCCAAAAACCGGTACCCACTTTTTGGATTGCGCTTTTAAGTGGACGCACAATTTTCCCAAAAACCGGTATCCACTTTTTGGATTGTGCTTTTAAGTGGCCGCACAATTTTCCCAAAAACCGGTACCCACTTTTTGGATTGCGCTTTTAAGTGGACGCACAATTTTCCCAAAAACCGGTATCCACTTTTTGGATTGTGCTTTTAAGTGGACGCACAATTTTCCCAAAAACCGGTATCCACTTTTTGGATTGTGCTTGTCCGGACATGTTTCGCAAAATCGTCATGAAGAAATTGTAATCCGGCGTGAACGAACCTCTTTACATTTGCGCGGGCTTTGTCCTAAATCGGTTTCTGAATTTTACGCCCCGCTTCCGGCGGGCGGTCGTTTAACGCCTCATCCCCTCCCGCTGGGAACGGTCCGAGGCTCTAAGGGAGTTACATCATGGGCGCTAAGCTCGGTGGCGGCGGCGGTTCTCGCTATAACGTCGAACAGAATTCGGAAATCAACGTCACGCCGTTCGTCGACATCATGCTCGTGCTGCTGATCATCTTCATGGTGTCCGCGCCGATGGCCACCGTGTCGATCAAGCTTGACCTGCCGCCCCCCGTGCCAAGCGATCAACCGCTCGACAAGCCGAAGGATCCGGTCTTCATCTCGATCCAGGGCCCGGACGATCTGTACATCGGCGCCAACAAGACTTCGCTGGCCACACTGGCTCAGGATCTGTCGGTCGCTCTGGAATCGCCGAACCCCACCGATGAGCGTGTTCTGGTTCGCGGTGACGCCGACATCGAATATAACGACTTCATGTCGGTGCTGAACGTCCTGCAGGACAACGGCTTCTTCAAGATCGGCCTGATCAACGAAGACATCGAGTAGTTTTCGGTTTACGCCAGACCATCCGACACGCCGGAAGCCCGCTTCCGGCGTGTTTTGTTATTCACCCTCTCCCTTGAGGGAGAGGGGGAGACCTATATGACGCCTGACGACGACATCGACGACGATCTGCCCCTTGCCGACCAGGATGGCGAGACGCACGACCTTGTCCTGACGGCGGAGATGGCGGGCGACCGGCTCGACCGGGCGCTGCTGCCGCTCCTGCCCGACCTGTCGCGCGCGCGCCTTCAAGCCCTGATCAGCGAAGGCCGCCTCAGCCATGACGGTCAGACGGTCAGCGACGGCAAACACAAGGCCAAACCGGGCCTCTACAACCTTTTCGTCCCCGCCCCCGTCTCGGCCATACCCGAAGCGCAGGACCTCTTGCTGGACGTTCTGTTCGAGGACGCGCATCTGATCGTGGTCAACAAACCCGCCGGCATAGCCGCCCACCCGGCCCCCGGCACGGCGGACGGCACGCTGGTCAACGCCCTGCTGTTCCACTGCGGCGATTCGTTATCGGGCATAGGCGGCGTGCTGCGCCCCGGCATCGTCCACCGCCTCGACAAGGATACGTCGGGCGTCATGGTCGCCGCCAAGTCCGATGCCGCCCACCGGGGCCTCAGCGATCTCTTTTCGCGCCACGACATCGACCGCGCCTATGAAGCGCTGGTGCGCGGCGCGCCCAGGGCCCCGGCCGGCACCGTCACCACGCGCATCGGCCGCTCGCCTCATGACCGTAAAAAGATGGCGGTCTTGCGCTCCGGCGGGCGTGAGGCCATCACCCACTACCGCACGCTCGACGCCTTTGGGGCTTTGGGGAGCGGCGACAAGCCTGCCGCGGCGCGCGTGCGCTGCACGCTGGAAACCGGCCGGACTCATCAAATTCGCGTGCACATGGCCTATCTGGGCTGTCCCTGTCTGGGCGATCCGGTCTATGGTTCGGGTGCGCCGCACAAGGCCGTCGCCGAGGCGCTGAAAAAGCAATCATTTGCGCGTCAGGCCCTGCACGCGGCGCATCTGGGCTTCGTACACCCCGTGACCGGGGAAAAACTGGCCTTTGAGGCGCCCCTCCCTGCCGACATGGCGGACCTGCTCACGGCGCTGAAATCGTTGTAGATTTAATTTTGAACCGGTCCGCATAAAATAATTTCTTTACCGGGTCTTTTTTTCCCGTCCGGAGCACCTACATGGAAAAGGAAGACAAAAGCCTGTCCTACAGCCGCAGCCACAAGCTGACGACCAAAGGGGATACGCCGATGCCGGATTCTTACTCAGGATCTATTTCCGGGGCCTCGGACAGGCCCGAAGGGGACGCCATCATGAGCACCAGCTCACTTAGCTCGAATGCTTTAAGCATGCCTAATCCGTCGGTCCTGTCACCGGACGGCGGCCTCAACCGTTACCTGTCGGAAATCCGCAAGTTTCCGATGCTGGCCAAGGATGAGGAATTCATGCTGGCCAAGCGCTGGGCCGAGCACGCCGACCCCAAGGCCGCGCACAGGCTCGTCACCTCGCACCTGCGCCTGGTGGCCAAGATCGCCATGGGCTATCGCGGCTACGGCCTGCCGATCGGCGAAGTGATCTCCGAAGGCAATGTCGGCCTGATGCAGGCGGTCAAGAAGTTCGACCCGGACAAGGGATTCCGTCTGGCCACCTACGCCATGTGGTGGATCAAGGCCGCGATTCAGGAATACGTCCTGCGTTCGTGGTCGCTGGTCAAGATGGGCACCACCGCCGCGCAGAAGAAGCTGTTCTTCAACCTGCGCAAGGTGAAGTCCGAGATCAGCGCCCTGGAAGAAGGCGACCTGCGCCACGAACAGGTCGAGCAGATCGCGACCAAGCTGGGCGTATCGAACGACGACGTCATCAGCATGAACCGCCGCATGTCCTCGCCCGACTCGTCGCTGAATGCGCCGCTGCGCGCTTCGGAAGGCGATTCGGAATGGCAGGACTGGCTGGCCGACGACACCACGCCGTCGCAGGAAACCGTGCTGGCCGACTCCGAAGAGTACAAGCTGCGCATGAGTCTGCTCGAAGAAGCCATGGGCGAACTAAACGACCGCGAACGCGCCATCCTCATGGCCCGCCGCCTTCAGGAAAACCCGACGACGCTCGAAGAACTGGCCGAACGCTTCGGCGTGTCGCGCGAGCGCGTGCGTCAGATCGAGGTCCGCGCCTTCGAAAAGCTGCAAAAGGCGATGATGGCTTCGGCCCAGGCTTGACTGTCGCCGCATTTACTTTTGATACGGCGGTCATGTTAAACATGGCCGCCGTTTCTGTATGCGTTCCCTTCCCGCTTTCCGGAGACTTGAGATGAAATCCCTGATCGCTGTTTTGGCCGCCTCGACCCTTCTGGCGGGCGCCGCCGTCGCGCAAACCCCTGCCCCGCCACCGCCGCCCAAGGCCGAGTCCACGCCTTACAAGGTCGGCGATCTACAGCTTTACGCCCTGCGCGACACCGTTTTCGTACTGCCCAATGACGGCAAGGTCTTCGGCCTCGATGTCGGGCCTGAGGCCGTGGCCGAGGTGCTGAAGGCCCACGGCGCGCCGACGGACACAATCACGCTCGGCGTCGATAGCCTGCTGGTCAAGGATGGCGACCGTCTGATCCTGATCGATACCGGGGCCGGCGGCGCGCTGATCACCAGCCTCGAAGGCGCCGGTCATAAGCCGGAGGACGTGACCGACATTCTCATCACCCATCCGCACGGCGACCATATCGGCGGTCTGGTCAAGAACAACGCGCTGGTCTTCCCCAAGGCCAAGATACGCATGGCCGAGGCCGACTGGACCTTCCTGAAAGGGCAGGCCAATCAGGCCGCACTCGTCACCGCCATCACGCCGCAGGTCGAGGCCTTCGCCCCCGGCGCGGCCATCACGCCGCACGTCACATCGGTCGCCATCAAGGGCCACACGCCCGGCCATAGCGGCTACGAGATCGCCTCGAACGGACAGAAGCTGCTGGCCATCGGCGACACGGCCCACAGTTCGATCATCTCGCTGGCCAAACCCGACTGGTCGATCCAGTTCGATACGGACAAAACCGAAGCCAAGGCCAGCCGCCGCGCTCTGCTGACCGAACTGGCGAAGTCGAAGGAAACCCTTTTCGCGCCGCATTTCCCTTATCCGGGCATCGGCCATGTCGAGGCTAAAGGCGACGGCTTCGTCTGGGTGCCTGTGAAATAGTTACCTGTCGCTGGCCTTGACCTGAAGGGTTCGCCCGGCGGTGAAGGCCAGCACGAAGCCACTGATGAACGGCGCGCCGACAATGCCCGGTGCGCCGCCGTCGTGCGTTCCGGCAGGATCGCCCAGCGTCACGGTCAGGCGCGGCACCGGCAGGCCGCCGATGCGCAGGTCGGTCATCAGCACGCGGCGCACCTTGACCTTCTGACCGTTAACGCTGGTCAAACGGCCCTCTCCGGTCACCGGATAGCGATCCCACAAGCCGTATTCGCGCACCCTGTCGCCGCGCAGATAGAGCGGCATGCTGGCCCCTGTATCGAGCAGGCAGTCTATCTCCTGCCCCTCTAATCGCAGCGGCATATAAATCCGGTCCGCCCCGCCGATGGGATCGGCGCGGTAATAGCCGTCGATCGGGCTGAACCCCTCCAGCGGCATGTCTCCTGATGGATAATAGCGGATCTCACCGCGCCCCTGATCGAGCTGGCACGGCAGATGCGTCAGCAGATCGGCCGACAAAAGCCCGTCATACGCCGCGATCTCGTACCCCTGCGATCCGAACGTTTCCCACTCTTCCATGCGCAGCCCGCCACCGACCTCGACCTCGGCAATGACGTATCGCGTCAGATATTCGACCCCGCCAAGCCCGCGCGCCCGCGCCTGCCCGGCGCTGCTCAGCCCCAACTCCGCCGCCAGGCTGGCGCGGATGACGGTGCGGCTGGCGCCGGTATCCACGACGAAGCGATAGGGCCCCTTACCATTCAGCCGGACCGAGACGATGGGCTTTTTCGAGGCCGACAAGGTCAGGGGTACGCGCACCACCCGATTCTGCGCGGCGACCGGTCCGCTCAGAAGTCCTGTTCCGGCCGCCAGTCCGGCGCACAGATGGCGGCGTGTCAACATGCATTACCCCTGCGGCTGGAGGGGTGAGGGTATCCGCAAGACCGTGCGCTCACAAGCCGTCAAATGGCGCGCACATGGAGACTGCGATCGGCGGCGAAGGCCAGCACGAAATCGCTCAGGAACCCCGCCCCGACCAGCCCCGGCAGGGATTTGTCGTCTTTGAGATAGCCGTACCGGTCCTGAGGGTCACCGAGCCCGACCTGAAGCTTCGGCACGTCCAGCCCGCCGATATGCAGGTCGCTGATCTCGACCAGCCGCCCCTCCAGCACCTTGCCGTTGACGCCCGACATGCGGATGGGCCGCAGCAACGGATACCTGTCCCAAAGCTTGTGTTTCTTGACGAAATCGCCGCGGATATAGAGGGGCAGCGACGCACCGGTGTCGAGCAGGCATTCCAGCGCCTGCCCCGCCAGTTTCAGCCGCAGATGCACCTGATCGGCCCCGCCCTGAATATGGGTGCGGAAATAGCCGTCGACCGGCGTGAAGCCTTCGAGGCTCATCGGGCGCGACAGGTAGTAGCGGATTTCCTGCGCATGATAATCGAGTTGGCACGGCATCCGGGTCAGAAAATCCGCCGACAGCAAACCGTCGAACGCCGAACCGTCCCAGCCCTGCGAACCGTAGATGTCCCAGTTGCGCAGGCGCAGCGTCCCGCCGACCAGCAGTTCACTTACGGCATAGGGAAATAGCCTCTCCGTGCCCTTGAGGCTGTACCCGATGATTTGACGCGTGCCGGACGTAAGCCCCAGTTCGCGCGCCAGCGAATGCCGGATGATGGTGTGGGTCGCGCCCGTATCGAGGATGAAGCGATACGGTCCCTTGCCGTTCAGCCTGACCTCGACCACCGGCATACGCGCGTCGGACAGCGTCATCGGCACGCGGATAAAGCCGGTTTGCGCGGTGGCATTGGTCGTCAGAAACGCAGCGCTCAGGCCTGCGAGACACGCATTGCGGCGTGTAATCATAGCTCCCCCCTCTTATGGTTTAGGGCGAAGCTAGATCATGCACTGGAGAAAAGCAATCAGGCGGCCGTGGACGGACGGCGGTCCTCGATCTTCATGAAGGCCGCCAGGCTGACGACCGCCGGACGGATCTGGTTCAGGTCCGGCCATTCCTCGCGCAACTGGGTCAGGATGACGCGCACGTCGTTCTGAAACTCGGCGCTGGCCACTTCGCGGCACGCCGGGACCAGCACCTCAAGTTGCGCATACATGGCGCGGCGGGCCTGGGTCGGGTCGGAATTATACTGCTCGAACGCCGCTTTCATGATGCGCACGGCCTGTTCGATATGGGCGGTCTTCTGGTCCTGATTGTCGGAGGCGCGCTTGCGCGGTCCGCTGTAGTCGCCGGAGTTGAAACGGCGGCGATCCGGACCGACATAGCCCACGGCCTCGATCCACGGACGCGATTTTAGCGCCACGTGCTCGACGCGCTTTTGCAGATCTCCCCAGGTAAAGGGCTTGCGCATGAACTCGTCCGCACCCGAATCGCGAATCTCGTTGAGCAGGCTCATGGTGATTTCGGAGGCGATGGTGATCACCGGGGCCTTACGGCAGGGCGAGTTGGAGCGGCGCAGGCCTTTGGTGAAGGTCAGGGCGTCGCATTCAGGCATCTGATGCGAGCAGACGACCAGCGAATAGAGCACGCCTGAGGTCTTATCGAGGGCTTCTTCGTGGTCGCGATAGTGGGTGATCTGTTCCGCACCCAACATGCGCAGCATGTCAGAAAGCATGCGGGCGTAGTTGGGATTCGCCTCCACAAGCAGGACCTGCTTGAGGGTTCCCCTCAGTTTTTGCGCGGTGGCTGGATTCTGACCGTACACGCCGTTCCTCTTCGTCTTCAGGCACGACTATAGGTTACAGGAGTAAATACCGGATTTACGGCAGGTGCGAAAAGAAAATCCTTTTCATCCTCCCCTGCGCCAGCGGGGTCGCCGGTGCGATGGCGATGAGCGCTGCGAAACGACGGAGGGGGCAAAACCATCGGTAATGCCCCCTACGTCAGCTCATTTCATTCGCTGCCACCTCCCCCGTACGCTTCGCTACAGGGGAGGAGGTAAATATCAGTCCGCGAACGGGTCGCGCATCAGAATCGTGTCTTCTCGTTCCGGCGAGGTGGACAGCAGCGCGACCGGCGCGCCGATCAGTTCCTCGATGCGGCGGACATACTTCACGGCATTGCCGGGCAGGTCCTTCCACGAGCGCGCGCCCTGGGTCGATTCCGACCAGCCTTCCAGTTCCTCATAGACCGGCTCGATACCGGCCTGCGCCTTGAAACCGGCGGGCAGATAGTCGAGCACCTTGTCGCCGACCTTATAGCCGACGCAGATCTTCAGCGTCTCGATACCGTCCAGCACGTCGAGCTTGGTCAGGGCCACGCCGTCGATGCCGTTGATGGCGATCGACTGACGCGCCAGTACGGCGTCGAGCCAGCCGCAGCGGCGGGCGCGGCCGGTGACGGTGCCGAACTCATGGCCGACGCGCGAAATGCGCTCGCCGATCTCATCGAACAGTTCGGTCGGGAACGGGCCCGAACCGACGCGGGTGGTGTAGGCTTTCAGAATCCCCAGCACATAGCCCGCCGAACGCGGGCCCATCCCCGACCCGGCGGCGGCCTGACCGGCGACCGTGTTGGACGAGGTGACAAACGGATAGGTGCCGTGGTCGATGTCGAGCAGCGCGCCCTGCGCCCCTTCGAACAGGATGCGCTTGCCTTCCGACTTGGCCTTGTCCAGCACGTACCAGACGGGCCTGGCGAAGGCGAGCAGCTTGGGCGCGATGGCCTTCAACTCGCTGATGAGGGCGTTGGTGTCGACCTCGGCCAGACCCAGGCCCTTGCGCAGGGCGTTGTGATGGGCCAGCAGGCGCTCGATCTTGGCGTCGAGGCCGTCGAAATCCTCCAGATCGGCGACGCGGATGGCGCGACGACCGACCTTGTCCTCATAGGCCGGGCCGATGCCGCGACCCGTGGTGCCGATCTTGCCCGCGCCGGCGGCGGCTTCGCGCGCGGTGTCCAGTTCGCGGTGGATCGGCAGGATCAGGCAGGCATTGTCGGCCAGCACCAGCAGGTCCGGCGTGATCTTCAGGCCCTGCGCCTCGACGCGGCCGATTTCATCGAACAGCGCCCACGGATCGACCACCACGCCGTTGCCGATGACCGACAGCTTGCCCTGCACCACGCCCGAAGGGAGGAGGGAAAGCTTGTAGACCTTGCCGTCGACGACGAGGGTATGACCGGCATTGTGACCGCCCTGGAACCGCACCACGACATCGGCGCGATTGGACAGCCAGTCAACCAGCTTGCCCTTTCCCTCGTCGCCCCACTGGGCGCCTACAACGGTCACATTGGCCAAGTTCTTACTCCGCAGCAAAACGCCGCCGGAGAGGATTTCGTCCGGATGCGTTACATTCAAAATTCAGGCGGTTGCAGCCTATAAACTTAAAGAACCGGGTTGATAACCCATAAAAGCGTGTGACAGCGAATTAAATCAAACCATCATTTTCATACCTCCCCAACTCGTTGGGGAGGGGAACCGCACGAGCCTGCTGAAAGCAGGTGAGATGTGGTGGTGGGGGTTCTTACTTAAATTCCACGCATGCAGCAGGTGGGCAGATTAGCAAGATACCCCACCACCGCATCTCACTCACTACGTTCGCTCGTGCGGTCCCCCTCCCCGACAAGTCAGGAGGAATAAAATTTACAGACCCAGTTCGGCCACCGCCGCCGCGTAAGCCCATTCGAGCCACGGCAGCAGGGCCTCGACGTCCTCGGCTTCGACCGTGCAGCCGCACCACAGACGCAGGCCCGGCGGCGCGGCGCGATACCCGGTCACATCAAAAGCCACGCCTTCCAGTTCCAGCAGGCTGCCGACCTTGGCCGCCAGACTGGCCTGAACCTCGGCGGGCTGGGCCCGAATGGCCGGATCGACGAATTTCAGGCATACCGATGTGGTCGAGCGCGTCGCCGCGTCGACGGCCACGAAATCGATCCACGGCGTCTTCTCGACCCAGTCGAACAGCACGCCCGCCGTTTGGTCGCAGCGCTGGATCAGGCCGTCAAGCCCGCCTTCGCGCTGCGCCCAGCGCAGGGCGTCGAGATAGTCCTCGATGACCAGAAACGAGAAGGTGTTGATGGCGTCGCCGCCCATGATCGCCGGATCGGCCGTATTGCCCTTTTTCAGGCGCAGCACCTTGGGGATGGGGCGGCCCGAATCGAAGGTGTTGAGGCGCTCGACGGCCTTCGGCGAC
Organism: Asticcacaulis sp. AND118; assembly: GCF_020535245.1. Lineage (GTDB taxonomy): Bacteria > Pseudomonadota > Alphaproteobacteria > Caulobacterales > Caulobacteraceae > Asticcacaulis. Next base: position 2,263,566 of record NZ_CP084910.1, read on the forward strand.
AGGATCAGCACGCCGATGCCCGCCTCGCCGCCCAGCGCCTTCTGGAAGGAGAAGGTGATGACGTCGAGCTTTTCCCACGGCAGGTCCATGCAGAAGGCCGCCGAGGTGGCGTCGCACAGCACCAGCCCTTGATGCCCGTTCAGGAAATCGCCATCGGGCACCTTTACGCCGGAGGTCGTGCCGTTCCACGGAAAGACCAGATCGGCCTGCGGGTCGATTTTCGACAGGTCGGGCAGTTCGCCATAGGGTGCCGACAGGACCTCGGCATCAAGCTTGAGGTGCCTGGTCGCGTCATCGGCCCACAACTGACCGAAGTTTTCAAAGGCCAGAAGCTGCACCTTGCGCGGCCCCAAAAGGTTCCACATGGCGGCTTCGAACGCCCCGGTGTCGGACCCCGGCGTCATGAAAACCTGATAATCGGCAGGGATGCCCAGAATCTCGCGCGTCATATCCAGCGCCTGACGGATGCGGCCCACCGTCACCTTCGAGCGGTTGGAACGGCCCAGAGGCGCACCCGACAGGGCTTCCGGCGTCCAGCCCGGACGCTTGGCCGTCGGCCCCGAAGAGAACCACGGACGTTCGGGAATGGTGGCGGGTTTGGCGCTCATGGACGGCCCTCTCTCAGGGGGTAGAAATCTGCGGCGTTTTGCGCTCGAACGCCCGCAAGAGCAAGGGCGGGCGTCAAAAAAACATGAACCGAGAATGAACCGCGCCGTTCAGGTTCGGTTCGAGTGGCGGGTTTTATAAAGGTCTCAACGCTGAACAACGGCGTGACACGAAGACATACATATCCAGGCCAAAAAGGAGAGACACAAATGACCAAGTTCAAAACCATCGCCGCCGCTGCTGTCGCCATCGCCGGCCTGACCGCCATCACCCCGGCTTTCGCCGCCGGCGCGGGCGACCGTTACGACCGACGCGAAGAGGTCCGCGATCACCGCGACAACCGCGTCGATCACCGCATCGACCGTCTGGAAGACCGCCTCGACATGGGCCGCCGCAATGGCCGCCTGACGCGCACCGAGTTCAACCGCCTGTCGAGCGAGTTGAACGGCATCGAGCGCCTGTCGAACCAGTATGAACGTTCGGGCCGCGGCATCGACAGCCGTGAAATGGCGACCCTCGATTACCGTCTGGACCGCTTCGAGCAAAAGCTGAGCTGGGAGCGTAACGATCGCGACACCGCCTGGCGTCGCTAACCAGCTTCAGGTGCGGGCGATCCTGATCAGATTGCCCCAACTTGAAGACAGAGAGGATGCGTCCCCTCCGTCCCCCATCTCCTGGGGGCGCATCCGACCTTCTTTTATATGACCCTATAATACCCAGTTGTGCCTGAGCGGCCCATGCCCGCCGCCCAGATTCGGCGCGGTTATAATCGCCCCCAGCACATAGTCGCGCGCCAGGTCGACGCTGTCGCCCAGAGGCCGCTCTGCCGTCGCCAGAGTCGCGCAGGCGCTGGCGAGCGTACAGCCCGTCCCGTGCGTATGCCGGGTCTCGATGCGCGCCGAAACGTAGCGCCGCTCGCCCTCTTCCGACAACAGCCAGTCGACCACTTCCGCCCCGTCGATATGACCGCCCTTCATCAGCACGGCCTTCGCGCCTAGGCCGAGCAGCGCTTCACCCGCCCGGCGCTGAGAGGCTTCGTCCACCACCTCGATACCGGTCAGCACCGCCGCTTCCGGCGCGTTGGGCGTCAGAAGCCCTGCCCGCGGGATCAGCAGACGGCGTATGGCGTCGATGGCTTCGTCCGGCAGCAGCGGATGCCCGCCCTTGGCCACCATCACCGGGTCGACCACGGTGAATACGCCCGCCTTATCGAGCAGGGCCGCCACGGTTTCGACAACCGGAATTGTCCCCAGCATCCCTGTCTTCACCGCATCGGCGCCGATATCGCTCAGACAGGCCTTGCCCTGCGCCGTGATAAGGGCTTCCGGCACCGGCATGACGTCCGTGACGCCCAGCGTGTTCTGCACGGTCAGGGCGGTGATCGCCGTCATGGCATAGCCGCCGAGACAGGTCACGGCCTTCAGATCGGCCTGAATCCCCGCCCCGCCCGACGGGTCCGAACCGGCAATGATCAGTACGCGGCGCATCGGCAACTCCTAACCTCGAATTGACTTCCCTTAGTCCCCCCGCACGGTTAAGGAAAGCGCCAACGCAGGAAATCGCTCCATGACTCGCCCGATCGCCGACTACCCCAGCGCCATCGAGACCGGCCTTTACCGCCACTACAAAGGCAAGGACTATGTGGTCTACGGCAGCGTGACCCACTCCGAAACCGAAGAGGTGCTGGTGTTGTACGCCCCCGTGGTGCCGGCCGACCCGGCGCGCTTGTGGGTGCGGCCTTTGGCCATGTTCAGCGAATCGGTGGATAGTGACGGCTCAACCCTGCCGCGATTTCGCAAAGTATAGCCCCCCTCTCCCTTGAGGGAGAGGGTTGGGGTGAGGGGGACCATCGAGGTTTCACCTCCCCCTCATCCGGCGCTAACGCGCCACCTTCTCCCTCAAGGGAGAAGGGGAAAGCAATATGACGTCCAAGAAAGACGAGTCACGCTGGAACGAACTGATCCCCGAAGCCTTCGGTGAGGCTTCGGACCCGTTGGTGCGCGTCATGCTGGGCAAGATGCTGATCGTGCGCCTCAACGAGATCGGTCACAATGACGAGATGCTGAGCTGGGAGCTGGTCGCCGGGCGCGTCATCCGCGCCAGCCGCAACGAAGGTCTGGTGCTGTTGCTGGTCGGCGGGCGCAAGGACGAAGAGTTCTTCCTGCCGCTGGTGCCCGAAGCCTATACCATGATCGATCCGGGCGACTATGCGCTAAGCTGCGGCACGGTGATCCGCGATCCGGACTTCCGCGCGGCCTTCGACATCTACGCCCAATCTCATTAACTACTGAAAGCGCGAGGCGATAAAGCCGGCGTCGTAACCGCCCGCCTGCGCCAAGGCCGCCACAACCAGAGCCACCGCCCCGAAGCCGAGGATCGGCAGAACGATGGCGACGATCCATTGGAACAGGGTGCGGCTCTGCTGTTCGATGACCACCGGGGCGACCGGCTCATCGGGCGGCGCCCATTCATAGGCGGCCACTTCCATCTCGACCGGACCGCTGAGGATCTGCGGCCCGGAATGCTCGACTTCCGCCTCGACCTCCTGCGGTGCGTGGCTGAATTTCAGGTTACGCTTTTGCCGGTCGGGCATCACGGTCTTGCTGAACTGAGGCTTTTTCGTCAGTACCCGCTTCATCATAATCCTACCGGTCTTCCCCTGCGCACGCCCATCCCGCAGCGCACGATGAAAGGTTAACACCGGACCCGGCGGGGCTGTAAAGCCGTTTCGCGCGGCTTTAGCCTCATTTTTTGCGCGTAAGAGCGCGAGTGTTACATTTCAAAGACATGTCGCCGTTTCAGGACAAACCGGACTTCGCCCGTCAGGCGAGCGCCGCCCACAACTGCAAGGCCTGACGCATGGCCGCCACGTCGTGCACGCGCACCATACGCGCGCCTTTCCGGGCCGCATAAAGATGAATGGCCAGCGTGCCGCCGATGCGCTGCGTGGCGTCGGACACCGGCGTGCCTTCGCGTTCTTCCAGCGCCGCGATAAAGCGTTTGCGCGACGCGGCCATCAGCAGCGGAAACCCGTGCGAGGCCAGCCGCTCGGTGGCGCGGATAAGCGCCAGATTGTGGTCCAGCGTCTTGCCGAAGCCGATGCCGGGATCGAGCCATATCTTTTCCCGCGCAACGCCCGCAACCATAGCCGCTTCGGCGCGGGCCAGCAGCCAGGCTTCGACCTCGGCCACCACGTCATCGTAGCGCGGGGCGGCCTGCATGGTGCGCGGCTCGCCCTGCATGTGCATCAGTATGACCTCCGCGTTCAGTTCGGCGGCAGTGGCGAGGCTGTCGGGCGCATGGGTCAGGGCCGTGACGTCGTTCCAAGTGGTCGCCCCGGCTGTGAACGCCGCGCGCGCCACTTCGGGCTTGAGCGTGTCGATGCTGAGGGGGCCGTCCCATTCGGCGCGAATGGCTTTGATGACCGGTACGACGCGGGCAATCTCATCGGCGGCCGAAACGGGCTCCGCGCCGGGCCGGGTCGACTCGCCGCCGATGTCGAGCACGTCCGCGCCTTCGGCGATCAGGCGCAGGCCCTGCGCCACCGGATCATAGGCCCCGCCGTCGGAAAACGAGTCCGGCGTGGCGTTGACTATGCCCATGATAAGGGGAAGTTGATAATCGGCTGACATTGCGATCTCCCTCCTCCCTACGCAGTGGGGAGGTGGCATTTTGAGCATAAGCGAAAAATGACGGAGGGGGATGACGCCAATATTTCAAAGGCCACGCCCTTGGTTACGCTCGCGCCGCCCCCCTCCGTCACGCCTTCGGCGCGCCACCTCCCCATGCCTTCGGCACAGGGAGGAGAATCATTTCCGACCGATGCGCTTGATTTCCCAGTGCAGGTCGATGCCGAACTTGTCCTTGACCTCGGCGCGCACCGTGTCGCCCAGCCCTTCGAGATCGGCCGCCGTAGCGTCTTCGGCATTGATCATGAAGTTGGAATGCAGTTCCGAAAACTTGGCCCCGCCGTAGAGCTTGCCGCGCCAGCCCGCCTCATCGACCAACTTCCATGCCGAATGACCTTCAGGGTTCTTGAAGGTCGAGCCGCCGGTCTTTTCACGGATCGGCTGGGTGGTTTCGCGTCGCGCCGTGATAGCCTCCATGCGCTCGGTCACGGCCTCGACCGTGTCCGCCGTGCCGCGATAGAGCGCGCCGACATAGATCAGCCCTTCCGGTTCGGAATGGCGGTACGAATAGCCCATGTCCGCAAGGCTCAAGGTCACGCGCTCGCCCGACCGCGTCAGGGCATAGGCCTCGATCAGCACGTCCTTGGTTTCCGAACCGTAGCACCCGGCGTTCATCACCAGAGCGCCGCCGATGGTGCCCGGCACGCCGCGATAGAACTCAAGCCCGGCAATGCCGGCCTGCGCCGCGACCTTGGCCACCTGCGCGTCCAGCGCGGCGGCCCCGGCATAGATCTCGTTATGGCCGCGCGCTTCGACCTGAGCGAAGGCCCGGCCCAGACGCACGACCACGCCCTCCAGCCCGCCATCACGCACCAGCAGGTTCGAGCCCACGCCGATCGGCGTCACCGGCACGGCAGGGTCGAGGCCCTTAAGGAAGTCTGACAGATCGGCCTCGTCTTCGGGCAGGAACAGCACATCCGCCGGGCCGCCGACGCGAAACCAGGTGAAGGGCGCCAGTTCGGCATTCTTTACGATCTTGCCGCGCACGGCGGGAAGATTGTCAGTCCAGGAGGTCATTCCGCAGCCAGCCCTTCCAACTGCGTCGGCAGCGCATAGGCCCATTGCGTGATGTCGCCGGCGCCGAGGCAGACCACGATATCGCCGTCCTTCGCCTCAGCAGCGACGAGGCCAGCCAAAGCTGCCGGGTTGTCCAGCCCCACGGCATTGCGGTGGCCGTGACGATGCAGGGCGGCGACCAGATCGTCCTTGCTGACGCCTTCGATCGGTTGCTCGCCCGCCGAATAGACGTCGGCGACGATCACCTTGTCGGCGTCGTGGAAGCAGGTCGAAAACTCGGTCATCAGGTCGCGCAGGCGGGTATAGCGGTGCGGCTGAACCACGGCGATGACGCGGCCTTGCGAGACCTGACGCGCGGCCTTGAGCACGGCGGCGATTTCGACCGGGTGGTGACCGTAATCGTCGATGATGCGCACGCCATTGACGATACCCGTGGTGGTGAAGCGGCGCTTGACGCCGCCGAACGCACCCAGCCCCTTGCGCACATCCGCCTCGCTGACACCCAGTTCGCGGGCGATGGCGATGGCAGCCGTGGCGTTCGACACGTTGTGGTTGCCGGTCATGGGCAGTTTAAGACCGGCCCAGGTAAAGGGCTCGACACCCACCGGAGAGAAGACCACGTCGAAGGTCGCGCCTTCGGGCCCGAAGTCGATATGGGTGCAACGGACCTCGGCCTGCGGCGAGACGCCATAGGGGATCAAACGGCGATTCTCGACCTTGGCGGTCAGGGCCAGGACTTCCGGATGATCGACGCAGACGGCGGCGAAACCGTAGAAAGGGATGTTCTCGACGAAATCGACAAAACCCTTCTTCACCGCTTCAAAATCGCCCCAGTGATCGAGGTGCTCGGCGTCGATATTGGTGACGATGGCCAGCGTCGATTTCAGGCGCAGGAAGGAACCGTCAGACTCGTCGGCCTCGACCACGATCCAGTCGCCGTCGCCGACCTTGGCATTGGTGCCGTAGGCGTTGATGATGCCGCCATTGACCACGGTGGGATCGAGGCCGCCGGCGTCGAGCAGCGCCGCCACCATCGAGGTCGTCGTCGTCTTGCCGTGCGTGCCGCCGACCGCGATGGAGAATTGAAGGCGCATCAGTTCGGCCAGCATCTCGGCGCGACGCACCAGCGGGATGCGGCGCGAACGGGCGGCCACCATTTCCGGATTGTCTGGCTTGACCGCCGTCGAATAGACCAGCGCCGAGACGTCGTCACTGACGTGGGCGGCGTCGTGGCCGATGAAGATGGTCGCGCCCAGCTTCTGCAGGCGCTCGGTATTGGCCGAGGCCTTGGCGTCCGAGCCCTGCACCTTATAGCCGATCTTGATCATGATCTCGGCAATGCCGCTCATGCCGATGCCGCCAATGCCGACGAAGTGCACGGGCCCGAGGTCGAAGGGCGTGGGGCGAAGCTTGGCAGGTGAAATCATGGAGGCGTGGACTCAACGGCAAAAGGAAAGTGTTCTGCTTTAGAACACCGTGGCAGAGGTGTCACGGAGGATTTTTCAGCTACCGTCGCGTCGGATCAGATAGGAACAGATCGGATTTGATGCTATTGTGAGCGGAAAATGCAGGAGCATCCCATGGCCAAGTTTTCCATCTCCATGACCGACCGCATGGCTGAAACCGTTCAACGCCGCGTCGAAGCCGGCGACTATAACAATGTCAGCGAATATTTCCGCGATCTGGTGCGCCGGGACGAGGAAAAGCAGGCCGCCGAAGACCGCCTGCGCGACATGCTGGACAAGGCGGAAGCGAGCGGGTTCAGTGAGACAACCTTTGATGAGATCTGGAACGAAGCCGAAGAACGCTACCTGAAACGTCAGGAAGCGAAAAAGCATGGCTGATGTCGTACTTGGCGATGAAGCGGGCCGCGATCTGAAGTCCATAGCGCAATACACGCTGGACAAGTTCGGCTACGATCAGGCGCGCAAATATCGCTATGAACTCTATGAGACCTTAAGTTTGCTGGCCAAAAGGCCCGGCATAGGCGCATCGTGCGAACAGATCAGGAAGCAGGCGCGGCGTTTCTCGCATCTCTCGCACATGATCTATTATCAGCCTTTGGACGGCGGTATTCTCGTGCTGCGCATCCTGCACCACTCACAGGATCCGCTGCGTCACCTTTAGTCTTTCGGCTCTCCGGCGGCCTCGGCGGCCGCGCCATGATCGCCCAGCACCTCACCGACATAGAACTTCATCACCAGCGTATGGGCCACCACGGTCAGCGGCGTAGCGAACAGCACACCCAAAGGCCCCAGCAGCGAACCGAAGCCCAGAACGGCGAACAGGGTCAGCACGGTCGGCACGGCGGCCACGTGCTTTTGCACCATCGGCGTGATGATGTTCGACTCAAGCTGCGACACGCCGACATAGATGACCAGCGCCGCGACAAAGGTCGTCATATTCTCGGACGCCGCCAGCAGCAGGCCCGGCCCCGCCGAAACCACCGGCCCGACGATGGGCACGAACTGCGCCAGACCCGACATCAGGCCCAGCGCCCCCGCCGAGGGCACGCCGGCAATGCTGAGCCCGACGGCCGTCAGCGACCCGACCAGCACCATCGAAAACAACTGCCCCAAAAGCCACAGGCGCAGCGCCTTGCCACTGAGGTTCAGCCCGTCGCGCACGCGCTCCTTCTGCGACTTGGGGAACAGCCGCACCACGCCGTCGCGATAGCTGCGCGGCTGCATGGCCATGAAGATGCCGGCCACCACCACCACCACCAGATTGGCGATGGACGAAGCGATTTCCCCGGCGATCTTGGGCACCAGCGACAGGACGCCGGACGCCTTCTGGCTCAGCATATTGATCTGATCGAGAATCGTGGCCCCGACATCGGAACCGCGCAGACGCGCCTGAAGCTGCGCCCAGGCTTCGGGCAGTTCGCGCGACAGGTTGTTGGTCTGACGCACGATCTCGCTGCCGAACAGCCAGCCCGACGCCACCAGAAACACCACGAGGAACAGCAGCGCCAGAAGCACCGCCCAGCTATCCTTGAGCTTGAGATATTTGACCAGCGGCTCGGCCGTGGCGCGCAGGACGGTCGCCACCACCACGGCGCCGAACACCAGCAGCCATATGCCGATCAGCTTCAGCGCCAGCAGGCTCAGGCCCACGACCAGCAGCAGGAACAGCGTCTTCTGCACAAAGCCGGCATCGACAGTCTTACGCGAAAAGAACATGGGCCTCCCCAGATATACTCAAAGCCCGATCTAAGCGGCGCATCGATAAGGAAACAATTATTCCGACCTTTTGCGCTTCACCGTGCGCTCGACCAGATCGGCCAGTAGCTGCGCCGCGTCGGGCCGGGCGACCGCTCTGGCGGCTTCGGCGCGTTTTTCAAGGCCGTCGGCCCCTTCTTCGATCAGGGCGCGGATGGCTTCGCTCAGGCTTTCGGCGGTCACATCGTCCTCGCGCAGCACCACGGCGGCCCCGGCCTCTTTCAGCACGGCGGCATTGTGAGTCTGATGGTCGTCGGCGGCGATCTTCAGCGGGATGAGGATGGACGGCTTGCCCGCCACGGCCAGCTCGGAGCAGGTCGAAGCCCCCGAACGCCCGACGACGATATGGGCGCGCCCCAGACGCTCGGCCATATTGTCGAAGAAGGGCGCGACCTCGGCCTC